>NZ_JBPWJX010000003.1:0-394312 GCF_051781745.1 Bacillus cereus group sp. Bce019 | reverse complement strand
AATATTCATTCCGGAAAGACTAGTTTAATAGAGTTTACAAATAATGTAATAGAATAATAGGAATGAATATTCATTCCTAAATAGATTTAAAAAATGAGAGTAGGAGAGGGTATTTGTGCAACTAAAGGAATGAATATTCATTCCGGAAAGACTAGTTTAATAGAGTTTACAAATAATGTAATAGAATAATAGGAATGAATATTCATTCCGTAACTAACGTAAATTTTAATCGCGGGAGATGATGCAAATGAGCAAGCTGAAAAATTGGAGAAATTTATCTTTTCTATTATGGATAGTTATTACCATTACAATGATCGTAACGATGCCTAATATGGATAAATTAGTGAAAGAAAAAGGGCACATTACGATTCCTAATACAGAACAAAGTAGTATTGCTGACAAAATGATAAAAGAAATGGATAAAGACGGGACAGAAAAGTATGACATTATAGTTGTTTTTAATAGTGACAGTAAAACAGCTTTAACGACTGAGCAAAAAGAGGAAATAATAAAAACAATCAACGCTTTGCAAAATGAAAAAGAACAATTAGGAATTAAAGAAGTTGTTTCACATTTAGATAATAAAGAATTAGAGAAACAATTAGTTTCTAAAGATAATACGACTATTTTAACGCAAATATCGATAGATAAAAAGCATGGTGAAATATCGAAAGTTACAAATAACCTTCATAATAAAGTGAAAACGAAAGGGGTAACAACGTACTTAACAGGAAGTGATTTAATAGCAGGAGATTTCCTTACATCTTCTCAAGAGGGAGTGAAAAAGACTGAAGTTATTTCAATCATTTTCATTCTTGTAATATTAATCATTGTATTCCGTTCACCTATTGTTCCAATTGTTTCTCTTCTTACTGTTGGGGTATCATATTTAGTTTCAATGGGGATTATTGCTCATTTAGTAGATCAATTTAATTTTCCATTTTCTAACTTTACACAAGTGTTTGTTGTTGTTGTCCTGTTTGGGGTTGGAACAGACTATAACATTTTATTATTTACGAGATTTAAAGAAGAATTAAGTAAACAAGAAAACGCATTTTTGGCTACGAAAGAAACATTTAAATCGGCAGGGAAAACCGTTTTATATAGCGGGATAGCAGTACTAATTGGTTTTGCATCTCTTGTTTTAGCGAGTTTTAAACTATATCAATCTACTTCAGCGGTAGCAATTGGTGTCGCAGTTTTATTACTAGTATTAACTACGTTAAATCCGTTTTTTATGGTGCTTTTAGGAAAAGGGATGTTTTATCCCGTTAAAACATTTAAAGGTCATGAAGACAGTCGTCTATGGGGATTCTTTGCGAAAAACTCAGTAGTGAGACCATTTGTAGCTTTAATTATTGTATTCGTGATATCAATTCCTTTCATATTAAAGTATTCTAATACACTTAATTACAACGATTTATTTGAAGTAGACAATAAATATGAGTCGAAAATGGGGATTAACGTAATAGAAGAACATTTTCCACCTGGTTTTTCTTCACCAAGTACGTTAGTCATTCAATCAAATAACAAGTTAGATGAGGCGAGTTCGCTTCAAACTTTAGATGAACTAACTGATAAGATTTTGAAAGTAAAAGGTGTTTCAGAAGTATATTCACCGACACGTCCAACTGGTGATAGGATTAAAGAACTATATATAAATAAACAAGCGGGTGAACTAAATACAGGTTTAGGAGATGCCAATGGTGGTATAAAGGAAATTAATGATGGATTAACTACTGCGAAAGATAAGATGGGTAATAAGGACTCAAATAGTCTTGCGAACGTTCAAAAGTTAATTGATGGAACAAATGAAGCGAAAAGTGGTGTATCAGCATTAGGAACAGCTTTAAATCAACTATCCAATGGCATAAATGACGGAGCACAAGGTGCGCAGCAAATTGAGAGTGGGTTAACGTCAGTAAATGAAAATATAAGTGTATTATCTCAAGCAACTTCACAACTTCATGCTGGCTATACACAGTTAGAAAAAGGTTTAAGTTCTTACGATCAATACTTCGGAAGTATTTCTCAAGCGATTGACGGTGCGAAGAAAGGTTATGAACAAATTGAAATGTTAATGACCAATTTCATTCAAACGAAACCAGAATTAGCAAATGATCCTAACATTCTGCAGACGATAGGAATTGCTAAAGAGGCTCAAAAGCAATTAGGTGGGTTTTCAAATGAATTAAATAAATTGAAAGCGCAGCATAATGCGGCGATGGGATCATTTAAAGAAGCGAATCAATCGTTATTGAAAGTGGATAATGGCTTAAAAGAAATGAACAATGGAGTTACTAAGTTACAAAAAGGAGCAGCTGATCTTAAAAATGGATTAAATGAAGGTGCTTCAGGTTCAAAACAAATTGCGAACAAGTCATCTGAGTTACAAACCGGATTAACGAAAATAAACGATGGGCAAGGTCAGCTATTAACCGGACTGAAAGACTTGCAAGAACAGATGGGTCAATTACAATCCGGACTAACTAAAAGTACAGAAGGCCTTGAAAAGGTAAGTAATGGCCTAGGGGATGCTCAGAAATATTTAGGAGAACTGAACGAATCAAAAAGCTCTGAGAAATTCTATATTCCAAAAGAAGTTTTGGAGGGAGAAGATTTCCAAAAAGCTTTGAATACGTACATGTCACATGATAGAAAGACTGCTAAAATGACAATCATTTTAGACGTAAATCCGTATTCAAAAGAAGCGATGCCAATTATTCAAGAAATCAATAACACAATAGATGGTACTTTGAAGGGGTCGGAATTAAATCATGCGAAAACAGCAATCGGAGGAACGACAGCTAGAAACGTTGATTTAAAAGAAGTAACTGGGCAAGATTTCTTACGTACAGCTACAATTATGTTAATTGGAATCGCGATTGTATTAATTGTGATTACACGTTCATTATTAAACACCATCTTTATTATTGGATCGTTACTATTAGCTTACTTTGCATCATTAGGGATAAGTGAACAAATTAGTACGCATATTTTACATGTAGATTCATTAAGCTGGAATGTTCCATTCTTTAGTTTCATAATGATTGTCGCTTTAGGAGTGGATTATAGTATTTTTGTAATGATGAGATACAATGAGTTAGAAGGGGACCCAGCGACGAAAATTGTAACTGCTTCTCGTCATATCGGAGGAGTCGTATTATCAGCGGCACTTATTTTAGGTGGTACATTTGCTGCATTAATCCCTTCAGGTGTATTAACGCTTATACAAGTAGCATCCGTAGTTGGCGTTGCACTTCTTCTATTAGCTTTAATTGTGATGCCGATATTATTACCGGCGTTAATAGGGTTAACGAGTAAAATGAAGAATTATGCAAAGAAATTAAGTGAAAGAAAATAAAAGAATCCCCTTTTAAAAGTAACTGGTTCAGTTATAGGAGATAAATTATAAAATAACATACAAATTAGGAATGCTAAATCACATATGATTTAGCATCCTTTTTTTATATAGTTCACTCAAATAATGGTGTACTATCTTTTTTAAAAGGTAAATGGAAAATTTATGTTAAAATAATGATGGAAATTATGAAAAAATGTTCTTAAACGAACGGTCAGGTTACTTTAAGAAGGGTTTTTCAAAGGAAATGTTGAATATTGTATTTTGAAGGAGTGATTGCAGTGGAGTAAGTAATTTTTTTAATCTTGGTTAAATACTTTGAAGGAAGGGATTTATAACTATGAATACAAAACTAATAATAGTAGAAGGTTTACCTGGATTTGGAAAATCGACCACTGCACAGCTAATAAATGAAATTTTAAGCCAAAATAAAATTGAGGTTGAACTATTTTTAGAGGGAAATTTGAACCACCCAGCCGACTATGATGGTGTATCTTGTTTTAATAAATTTGAGTTCGATAGATTAGTATCTAACAGTGGAGATTTTAAAGAAGTGCTTCTTAAAAGAGTTCTAAAAAAAAGAAGCAATTATTTATTACCATACAGAAAGATAAAAAATGAGTTTGGTGACCAGTTTTCGGACGAATTATTTAACGATATTTCAAGAAACGATATATATGAATTATCATTCGATAAAAATGTTGAATTAATTGCTGGTAAATGGCAGAACTTTGCTGGAATTGCTCTAGAAGACAATAAAGTTTATATCTTTGAATGTTGTTTCATACAAAATCCATTAACGATTGGGATGATCAAATACGGTGAACAAAAAGAAAAAATAATAAATTATGTAATGAAAGTTGCAAAAATCATAGAGAATTTAAATCCAATGTTATTCTATGTAGAACAAGATAATCTTGAATTTTCATTTAGGAAGGCATTAAAAGAAAGAAATCCAGAATGGGCCACAGGAATTGTCGACTATTACACGAACCAAGGCTATGGGAAAGAACATAACCATTCAGGAGTAGAAGGAGCGATAAAAGTTCTTGAAGCTAGAAGGAATTTAGAGTTAGAAATATTCGATATGTTAAAAATGAAAAAAGAAAAAATCAATAATACAAAATATGAAATTGACTCATATAGATCAATGTTAAAAGATAAGTTAACAATACAAATGGTGAAATAGCTTTTTACATTTAATTGAAGAAGGAAATAAAAATGCTCAGAATATTTTCTGAGCGTTTTTATTTGCTATTTATAATAGGAAACGGGGTGCGAAATGCATATAAATTATTTTGTTATTACTACATGCGGTTAAGGAAGTAAGAGATAAACATAATGCTCCAATTATTAATATTTTCTTCAAAATAACCCCTCTTAAAGTGTGTACGTAACTTTAATATAATAAAAAACAAAGGTTTTATTCAAGTTTGGAAAGAAAGGAATAGCAATCAACCGTTGCTATTCATCCAGCTTCTACTATATAATAGCTATAGTCTACAATAATTGAGTCGTAATATGCGATTTTTTAAGACAATCGGTGAGAAAACGCTGAAATAAGCGGTATTAGTAGGAGGACACAAATGATTACAGTAAGTAACGTTAGTTTGCGTTTCGCGGATCGCAAATTATTTGAAGATGTTAACATAAAATTCACGCCAGGTAACTGCTACGGTTTAATCGGAGCAAACGGTGCTGGTAAATCTACATTTCTAAAGATTTTATCTGGGGAAATTGAACCATCAACAGGTGACATACATATTACGCCAGGTGAGCGTCTAGCAGTATTAAAACAGAACCATTTCGAATATGAAGAGTTCCCAGTATTAGAAACAGTAATTATGGGTCACACGCAACTTTACAAAGTAATGCAAGAGAAAAATGCTATTTACATGAAAGAAGACTTTAGTGATGAAGATGGTATGCGTGCTGCTGAACTTGAAGGTGAGTTCGCTGAGCTTAACGGTTGGGAAGCTGAGTCAGAAGCTGCAATCCTTCTTAAAGGTTTAGGTATTGGTGAAGATCTTCATGATAAGAAATTGTCAGAATTAACTGGGGCAGAGAAAGTAAAAGTATTACTTGCTCAAGCTTTATTCGGTCAACCTGACATTCTATTATTAGATGAGCCTACCAACCACTTGGACTTAAAAGCGATTCAATGGTTAGAAAACTTCTTAATGAACTTTGAAAACACAGTTATCGTAGTATCCCATGACCGTCACTTCTTAAATAAAGTATGTACGCACATGGCTGACCTTGATTTCGGTAAAATTCAACTTTATGTTGGTAACTATGACTTCTGGTATGAGTCAAGCCAATTAGCTTTAAAATTAACACAAGATGCTAATAAGAAAAAAGAAGAGAAAGTAAAAGAGTTACAAAACTTCATTGCACGCTTTAGTTCAAACGCTTCTAAAGCGAAACAAGCAACTTCTCGTAAAAAATTATTAGACAAAATTACATTAGATGATATTAGACCGTCATCACGTCGTTACCCATTCGTTGGCTTCACACCTGAGCGTGAAGTAGGAAATGACTTATTAACTGTTGAAGGTCTTTCTAAAACAATTGATGGTGAAAAAGTGTTAGATAATGTGTACTTCACTTTAAATAAAGGTGATAAAGTTGCATTTATCGGCCGTAACGATATTGCGATGACAACATTATTTAAAATTCTTATGGGTGAAATGGAGCCTGATAGCGGTTCATTCAAATGGGGTGTTACAACCTCTCAGTCTTACTTCCCAAGAGATAACTCTAAGTACTTTGAGAATAGTGATTACAACTTAGTTGAATGGTTACGTCAATTTTCTCCACAAGATGAGTCTGAAAGCTTCTTACGTGGTTTCTTAGGCCGTATGTTATTCTCAGGTGAAGAAGTTAAAAAGAACGTTTCTGTATTATCTGGAGGCGAAAAAGTTCGTTGTATGTTATCTAAAATGATGTTAAGTGGTGCGAACGTAATCACACTTGACGATCCAACGAACCACTTAGACCTTGAGTCAATCACAGCATTAAACAACGGTTTAATTGCATTCAAAGGTACAATCTTATTCACATCTCATGACCATCAGTTCGTGCAAACAATTGCAAACCGCATTATCGAAGTAACACCAAACGGTGTAATCGATAAAGAGGCTACTTATGATGAGTTCTTAGAAAATGAGGAACTTCAAAAACAAGTAGATGCAATGTACAAAGGTCAATAATATATAATGAAAAAACTCGCTCTTTTTAGAGCGAGTTTTTTTGTCGAGAAAACGTAACATCGCTGGTCGGTCAAATGAATAATTATTCAAATATAATATTAATGAACAGGAGAATTTTTTCATGTATGAAGGGATGTAATGACTTTAAGATTTAAAGAGTTAGTTGAAGAAGGGAAATGTAAGTGGAGTAATATAATCAAATCGTATTATTTTGTCATGTGAAATATGTACCAAATTTGGAGATAGAATAGTTTGCGAATGAGTTTATAAAGGTATATAGTATGGGGTGTCATAATTAGTGGATGAATCTTGGGAGAAAACAGGAAATGTTACAAATTTATTTTGTTAAATAGAAACCAAGGTCAAAATGTCTAGAAAGAAATAGTTGAATAAATACTAGCTTCAAATTATAATTACTAATATTCTTCATATAGTTAAATAAAGATAATCTATTTGAAGAAGAAAATTTGAATAGAGAGACAGACTTATAAAAAAATAAGCCTTGGATGATCAAAAGAGGTGGAGAAATGAAACAGTTCTTATTAAAGAGCAAAAGTGTGTTAAGCAATCATTTTGGATTCTTTCTGTTTGCCGTTATTTTATTGTGGCTCAAAACATATGCAGCTTATGTAACGGAATTCAATTTAGGAATTTCAAACACAATTCAAAAATTCTTGCTGTTTTTTAACCCGCTTAGTTCAGCAGTTCTATTTTTAGGACTTGCATTATTTGCAAAAGGGAAACGATCTTATATTTGGTTAATTATCATTAATTTGTTATTGTCGATTCTTTTATACGCAAACGTAGTATACTATCGCTTTTTCAGTGACTTTATTACGTTCCCGACATTAACACAAACGAATAACTTTGGAGATTTAGGTGGTAGTATTCTTGCGTTGCTACATCTTTATGATCCATTATACTTCTTAGACACGATTATATTAATTGTGTTAGTCGCAACAAAATTTGCAAATCCAAAACCAATTCGTGTTGCGAAGCATAAATTATCTCTAGTATTTGTAGCAGGTATTTTATTATTCAGTGTTAACTTAGGTCTTGCAGAGTCTGACCGTCCTGAATTATTAACAAGAACATTTGACCGTAATTATATTGTGAAATATTTAGGTGCATACAACTACACAATTTATGATGGAATTCAAAGTGCGAAAGCATCGACAGAACGAGCATTAGCTGATGGCGATAATATGACAGAAGTACGAAATTATTTAACATCAACTTATGCAAGTCCAAATCCTGAGTATTTCGGTAAAGGAAAGGGAATGAACGTAATTTACATTCATTTAGAGTCATTCCAAAACTTCTTAATTGATTACAAATTAAATGGTCAAGAAGTTACACCGTTCTTAAACTCATTTACAAAAGATGCGAATACACTTTATTTTGATAACTTCTTCCATCAAACAGGACAAGGGAAAACATCTGATGCGGAGTTTATGTTAGAGAATTCAATGTTTGGTTTACCGCAAGGTTCTGTCTTTACAACGAAATCTCATAATACGTATCAATCAGCACCAGCTATTTTAGGACAACAAGGATACACATCAGCAGTATTCCACGGTAACTACAAAACATTCTGGAACCGTGACGATATTTATAAATCATTTGGTTTTAATAAATTCTTTGATGCGTCATACTACGATATGAATGAAAAAGACGTAGTAAACTACGGGTTAAAAGATAAACCGTTCTTTAATGAATCTATTCCGTTATTACAAACGTTGAAACAACCGTTCTATACGAAGTTTATTACGTTATCGAACCATTTCCCTTATCCAATCGATAAGGCAGAAGCAACGATTGAACCAGCAACAACAGGTGATTCATCAGTAGATACGTACTTCCAAACAGCACGCTATTTAGATGAATCTGTAAAAGGCTTCATCGATTACTTGAAACAATCTGGTTTATATGATAACTCAATTATTGTTATGTACGGAGACCATTACGGTATTTCAGATAATCATAACGCAGCAATGTCAAAAGTAATGGGTAAAGAAATGAACTCATTTGAAAATGCACAGTTACAACGTGTACCATTAATCGTTCGTGTACCAGGAGTGAAAGGTGGCGTACAACATCAATACGGTGGTGAAATTGACGTTCTTCCAACGCTATTACACTTACTAGGTACAGATACAAAGAATTATGTTCAATTCGGTTCTGATTTATTATCACCAGATCATAAACAAGTCGTTGCGTTCCGTAACGGTAACTACGTAAGCCCAACAGTTACTGCACTAAACGGCAAATACTATGATACAACTACTGGAAAACCTGTAGAATTTACAGATGAAATAAAGAAAAATGAACAAATGGTTCAAAACTCACTAAAATACTCTGACCAAGTCGTGAATGGTGACTTATTACGATTCTACACACCGGAAGGATTCACTCCAGTAGATCGTTCGAAGTATAACTATAACAACCGCGATAAAAACAAAACGAAGGTAAAAACGACTCCGGAAGGAGAAGCTAAATAAATAATAAAAGGCGCTATTCATATGAATAGCGCCTTTTATTTGTAAATATACCATCATTATGAGACAGAACCAGCTGTTGCTTTTTGTTTAGCCTTTCCGAAGAAAACTACACCGATGATGATAATAATGATAAATGCCCATTTAACGAAAGGGTTACTTTCGAAAAATCCAGCGAACCATTTCTCATCTACAATCATTTTCGCGGCAGTATAAGCTAAAACGGCTGCTCCAATCGTAATGATGACAGGAAAACGATCCACCCATTTTAAAATCAATGTACTGCCCCATACGACTACTGGAATAGACACTAATAATCCGATGATTACTAAAGAAAAGTTACCATGGGCAGCTCCTGCAACAGCGAGTACATTATCGATGCCCATTAACGCATCAGCAATAATAATGGTTTTAATAGCAGACCAAAATCCTTCTTCGGCCTTAATATCATGATCTTTGCCTTCAGCAATTAATTTATAAGCAATCCATATAAGGAGTACACCACCAATTAGAAGTAGCCCTGGTATTTTTAACAACCAAACAACAACTAAGGTAGCGAGGGCTCTAATCGCGATTGCCCCGATAGTTCCCCATATAATAACTTTCTTTTGCTGATCTTTCGGTAATCTTCTTGCTGCTAATCCAATTACAATGGCATTATCACCGGCTAACACTAAATCAATTACAATGATGGCAAGTAGGGCGGACAAATATTCAGGTGAAAGAAAATCCATATATATATCACTCCTTAAGAGTAATATGTACTAAAGTGTTGATAATATAAAAAAAGGATTGAAATTGTATATTCAATCCTTTTTTTGTCTGAATTCTGATATGTATGTTTTTATTTTGAATAAGTCGCTTTTGTAGTTTTTTACTTATCGCGTTTCTTTCTTAAATTGATTCCAAGCTTCTTCAGTTTGTACTATAAATACGATCATATAATATCGACTTATTTAAACTAGGTTAAAGATAGCATGTGATATTTCAAAGTTAAATTTATTTGATAAAAGGGAAGGGATGTATAATATTGATATGGTGCAAGCGTGTATAGGTTTTCTCTATAAGGAAATTCTAAAAACGATAAAAAAGACTTGATAACCTACTACAGGGAATCAAGTCTTTTCATTACATACGATTATCATGCCAGAAGTTTAATGGGAAGTGTTCGTTCTCATTATATGCTTCTAATTCATATCCTTTTTCTTTCAGTCCTTTAATAATTCCAGGAACTGCTTTTACTGATTGTGGATGAATATCATGCATAAGGATAACTTCTGTTGGATTTGTAGCACCATGTAACACGTTTTCTACAATTTTAGCAGATGCAGCATCAACTTGCATTTTGTTATATTTCCAGTCTAAAGAATCAATTGTCCAATCCCAAACTTTTAAGCCATTTTCTACAACTTTGTTGCGAAGAGCTTCGTTTAATCCTGGCATAGAGCCGTAAGATGGACGAGTTAATACTGGTGATTTACCTAAAACACCAGCGATTAAGCCTTGGTCTTCCTTCATTTCATCTACGTAATGACCTTCAGTGTAGAGTTTTTTGTAGTTATGAGTCATACTGTGCATCCCAACGTAGTGGCCTTCAGCATCTTCGCGTTTTACAAGATCAGGGAAAGCTTTTACGTTTGAACCAATTAGGAAGAATGTTGCTTTTGCATTTTCTTTCTTTAACATATCTAAAAGCTCAGCTGTGTATTTTCCAGGACCGTCATCAAATGTTAAATAAGCGACTTTTCTAACTTGCCCGTTATAATGTTTTGGCGCTTCTTTCGGAGCAAGAGATGTTTGAATCTCACTTACAAGTTGAACAGATTTTGCTTCATCCTCTGTACTAGCTAGAGCAGTATGTACTGATCCAAAAGCCACTTCGTATGTGAATAATACCCCCGCACAAACTAACATAGCCCTTTTTACTAAAGTTGTCATTCGAATTCCATTGTGCATAATTTTCCTTCTCTCTATAAAAGTTCTACTCTACTATATTAGCAATTATAGGTAGGGAAATGCAAAGAAACTTTTTTACAAGTGTAAAAAAGTTTAGCCAAAAGTATGCAAGATTTTAAAGGAATGTCATTTTTAAAGAAATGTCACAAATAATTGGATAAATTGAATTATTAATTGGAAACAATATAAGGGATATTAATTTTAGGAGGTGCTTTAATTGAATTATAAAAAAATGGTTTCAATATTTATGACAAGCATATTTACAGTAGGATTATTAATTGGTTGTAATCCAGCTCCAAAAGACGAAAAGGAGCCAGATCCAACGGAGGAACCTTCTGAACAAAGACAGGAGGAAAAAAATGAAAAACAAGATCCTGCTAAAGAAAAAAATAATGAATTAAACAAAAAGGATGAACAAGAACCAGACCCAACAGAAGAACCTTCTGAGGAACAAAAGAAGAAAAAAGAAAACGAGTAGTTGTAGTTTAATGAAATATGTAGCGTGACTTTGTAAAAAAGAATACTTTCTAACACATACAACCACTTTTCTTGTTTTATAAAAAGTGGTTGTATAAAACTGTATATGAATTTAAAAATTTCATGGATATAAATTTTGCTTTAAGGCTATTTATTAATTCATATAGTTTGTAATATTTATTTCCCCTAAAATGAAGCTTGAAATCAATATTAATCTCTCTTTACAAACTCTTCAATTATCATATTAAATTCACCTGTTAGTTTTATCAACAAACTTTACATTGTTACTGCCTTCCGTATTAAATACTTCATACAGCATAATTATCTCTCCTTAATTTAAACCTAATACACTCCTGATGTGTAATAGTAAGTATGGTTGTGTTAAAGTTGTGACAAAAAATTAATTGATTCGTTTATTTTATGAAGATTTGTGCTTTCTTTTAATGATTAAAGTGTTAAATATATTAGAAAGTTTTAATAAAATTAAAAACTATTACCTTGGAAGTAGGAAATAAAAAATTTATAGGAATGAGACTAAAGTCTTAAAACCGAAAGGAGGCTAATCATACTTTCGTATCACTTCATTTTCGTTCTAATTATTGATTCGAATATTTGTATTTAGCCGACTATATAATGCATTTCATGGTGTGGTGGAAGATACGAATAAAGCTGTACAAAGATCTGCTGATCGGTATATAAAGGCTCTGCAAGGAGAACTATTTCATACGTAATAGCTTATATTTCATCTCTACATTTATATAACTAGTTTTATATGAATTTTATACTAAAGTCCTATTGTTTATTAATTAATAGGTCTTTCAACTTAGGAAGCTCACACTAATGAGGGGTGTTAAAGGGAATATATGTAACCTATACTAATTACTATAAAGCTTTGGAAAATGAAAAGGAGGAGATTTGCATGAAGAATTGGGTTCAATTTAGAATTGCAAGACCAACAGATAAATTTGAAGAAGTGATAAGTTTTTATGAAACAGGATTAGGATTAAAACGTATAGGGGAATTTCACAATCATGAAGGATATGACGGGGTTATGTTTGGGTTACCAGATGAAGAGTATCATTTGGAGTTTACTTCACATGTTAATGGAAGTCCATGTCCGGCACCGACAAAAGATAATTTACTAGTTTTTTATATGCCTAATAAAGATGAAATTGAAAAGATAGTAAATCGATTAAGTAATATAGGCTATCATGAGGTGGAACCAGAAAACCCGTATTGGATAGAGAAAGGAACCACAATAGAGGATCCAGATGGTTGGAGAATTGTGATTATGAATGCATCTGAATAAGGAAACTATTTTCATATGAAATAGAGTGTAACAAAATGATTTAGACATAAATCCCTACAGTGTTTGTAGGGATTTTTATATAAGAAATTTTTATTGAGAGAGTTATTAAAATGTAGAAAGTATTTTGGCTAAGAACAAATGTAATAAACATAATTTATGAAGGAGGTATAAAAGTATGATAGTAAACCATTTTGAAGAGTTTTCTAAACATGTTGGAAATACACATCTCATTAAAAGTTCTTTCGTAGTTTATATCTTATTCTACGCAAAATTGATATCATCAAAAAACTGTATGTTTAACATATATAGTTTTTTGATGGTGTAGCTGTGCAATGTTTAGAAATTTCACATACCGTATTTTAAAAATAAATATAGGAAAAACAAAAAGTAATGTAGAATATATCGTACATACATATATACAGTCAACATAAAAGATAAAGAGGTGGGTATATGTTACTTGAGGAAGTAATGCAGCAACTAGAGGAATATGGAACAGAACAAAATCGAAAAACGTATAAAAACCACGGAGCGAAAGAGCCGTTATTTGGAGTTAGTTTTGCGAATTTAAAATTGTTAAAAAAGAAGATAAAAAAAGATCACGATTTAGCAGTTGGATTGTGGGAAACGAAAAATATGGACGCAATGACATTAGCAACTTATATTTTAGATCCGAAAAAAATAACGACAGAACAGCTTAATAGTTGGATTCAGGATGTTGATTATTACTGTTTAATGGATGTTCTGATGACATCTATATGTACTTCGCCAATTGCAATAGAAAGAATGGAAGAGTGGACAAAGTCTAATGATGAATGGATTGGAAGAGCTGGCTGGTCTTTATTAGCAAATATAGCGATTAAAAATAAAACGTTACATGATGATTTCTTCTCTCCGTACTTAGAAGAGATTAAAGAAAATATACATAATGAAAAAAATAGAAAAAAAGAAGCGATGAATAGTGCTTTAATCGCAATAGGAATTCGTAATGAAGACTTAGAGCGACAAGCGATTGAAATTGCAAGTGAAATTGGAAAAATAGAGGTTGATCATGGTGCAACATCATGTAAAACACCAGATGCAGAAAGCTATATAAAAAAAGCGAGAGAAAGAGCTGAAAAAAAGAAAGTGAAATAAGAAAAGAGGATCGGTTATGAAACCAATTGAAGCAGCACAAAACATAATTACATTACAATTTCCGAATTGTGATGTAGCTTTACTCGGCGGAAGCGTTGCACGAGGAGAAGCGACGAAAACATCTGACCTTGACATTGTAATAGTCGATCAAAGTTTAACTTCTTGCTATAGAGAATCTTTCTATAGTAATGGATGGCCTGTTGAGGTGTTTGTTTATAATTTCGAAACATATAAAACCTTTTTCAAAATGGATTGTGATCGAGGGAGGCCGTCGTTACCACAATTAGTTTCAGAAGGGATTGCCTTAAAAGGGGAACAGGAAATTGTTGAGAAATTAAAAAAAGAAGCGAATGATTTACTACATAAAGGACCAGCTAAATGGACCGAAGAAACGATTAAGCAGAAGCGATATTTTATTACGGATACTTTAGATGACTTTATTGGTGCAACAAAAAGAGAAGAAGAATTGTTTATCGCTAATTTATTAGCCGATTTAGTACATGAATATGTATTAAGAGTAAATGGTAAGTGGCTTGGGAGTTCAAAATGGTTTATTAGAGTGCTAAAAAGATATGATGAGCAATATGCAAACAAATTTGTAGCGGCTTTTGATCATTTTTATAAAACGGGAGGGAAAAATGAATTAATTCATTTTATAGAAAAGACGTTAGAACAGTATGGTGGAAGAGTGTTCGAAGGATTTTCTATTGGTAAATAAAGAGAGGAGAAAAAAATGAATGTACCATATGTTCAATTAAGAGAATTGACACTAGATGATGTAGAAGATCGCTATCAATGGTCATTAGATAGAGATGTAACAAAGCATTTAGTCGTACCAGATCAATATCCTCCGTTCACTCGTGGAGATACGAGAAACTGGATTGAAGCTTGTATAAGCCGAAAAAATGGTTATGAACAAAGGGCAATCGTTACTGAGACAGGTATACATATTGGATGGGTAGACCTTAAAAATTTTGATAAAACAAATAAAAATGCTGAACTAGGAATTGCGATTGGAAATAAAGACTATTGGGGTAAAGGATTTGGAATGGCAGCTCTAAACAGCATGTTACAAATAGGTTTTTCTCAGTTTGAATTGGAGAAAATTTGGTTACGTGTAGATGAAGATAATACAAAAGCTAAAAAGAGTTATGAAAGTGCCGGATTTGTATGCGAAGGGTTAATGAGAAATGATCGATTGAGACAGGGAAAGCTCATTCATCGCTATCGTTACAGTATATTAAAAGAAGAGTATGAATCAAAAAATAATAACCTATAAAAATATTATGTAAATTAAAAAGGGGAAAATAAAATGATTCGATTACTTACAAAAGCGGATGCAAAAAAATATTGGGAGTTGCGTTTACAAGCACTACAAGTAAATCCAGAAGCATTTATAACGACTTATGAAGAAGCAGTACGTCAAGAAAACCCCCTTGAACGAGTTGCTAGTAATCTTTCATCCAACAGTAGTTTTACATTTGGTGCTTTTAATAATGAAAATCGTTTAGTTGGGGTTGTTACTTTATTAACAGAAGAAAAAGACGCATATAAGCATAAAGGACATATCGTTGCAATGTATGTAGATACTGAAAATCGAAGAAGTGGTCTTGCACGTGATTTAATACGTAAAGCGATTGAAAGGGCAAAAGAGATGAAGCTAGAGCAATTGAATTTAGGGGTTGTGTCAACGAACGAACCAGCCAAACGATTATATGAGTCAATGGGATTTAAAATATACGGAATTGAAAAAAGGGCTATAAAAATGAATGGTGTGTATAGTGATGATGAACATATGGTGTTGTTCTTTTAAGAGAGGAAGTTTTGTATGAAAAAGGGGAAACCGCGACAATAAGATGGGGAATATGGCATATAGCAGATCATAATCGGTATCATCAAGCTCATATAAGTCGATTGAGGAAATTATACAGAGAATATAAACTACATATTCTTTAATTTTTGAATGAACGAACGCCCCTAAATAATAATTAAAGGAGGCGTTTGTTTTTATTCGTTCGCTTTTCTTCCCAAGCTATCATTAAATTTTTATGATAATCTTTTGGTTTCTCAATAGAAAACCAGTAAATTGAATGTGCAATAGTTGGTAGCCATCTTTTATAGCGGATGCGTATATTTTCATGGTGAGTATAGTGGGTCGAGATTAAAGTAGATTTTGACCCTTGAAAATTTTGATATGTAATGGCCTCGATTTCATACCAATGCACTTTATTCCCATGTAAATCTACTACAATTCCTTCATCATCCTAAAGTGAAATGTAAGTTTGAATGTAGATTTTTCATCGCGTATACTAAAATATAGGTCATAGAGATAAAAAATTAAATACAAGGGGTTTTACAATGAAAGCAATTGTTATAGGGATACTGGCATCATTTTTCTTTGCCTTTACTTTTGTTTTAAACAGGGCAATGGACTTAGAAGGTGGAAGCTGGATTTGGAGTGCATCATTACGGTATTATTTTATGGTTCCAATGCTATTACTTATTGTTATGTATAGAGGGAACTTAAAGCAACTCTTTCAATATATGAAAAATAATCCGAAAGAATGGTTAGTGTGGAGTATCGTTGGATTTGGTCTCTTTTATGCACCGCTTAGTTTTGCTGGAGCGTTCGGACCAGGTTGGCTCGTTGCATCAACATGGCAAATTACAATCGTTGCAGGGATTTTGTTAACACCATTTTTTGCGGTGGATCCACTACATAAAAAACTTCCGATGAAGGAATTAGTAATGTCGGGCATTATTTTATTCGGTGTCGTTCTCATGCAAGTAGAACATGCTTCTTCATTAGGTATTCGTGAAACCGTTTTATGTGTAGTTCCTGTACTTATTGCAGCATTTGCGTATCCTCTTGGAAATAGAAAAATGATGCAAGTTTGTAAAGGGGAATTAGATGTATTTCAGCGGGTACTCGGTATGACATTAGCAAGTTTACCATTTTGGTTTTTATTATCTGGTTACGAAGTATCAACAGGCGGATTACCGTCAAGTAGCCAAGTTTTTCAATGTTTTATTGTAGCAGTTAGCTCTGGGTTAATCGCGACAGTATTATTTTTCTTTGCAACAGATCTTGTGAAAGATGATCCGCAAAAATTAGCAACAGTGGAAGCGACGCAGTCTGGTGAAGTTTTATTTGCGCTAGTAGGAGAGTTGATCTGGTTATCTGCCCCAATCCCATCATCATTATCTTGGATTGGTATGAGTCTCGTTATTATTGGAATGATACTTCATAGTTATGTGGCTGTCGTTGTAAAAAAAGAAGAAAAAATAACGGCGTAATGAGATTAGCTCTTTTTATTAAGAGCTAGTCTTTTTTCATAGAAAGGGATGAAAGTATGAATTTACAGTGTGTTAAACAAATTGAGAAAGATTCAATATTGAATGTGCTACAATATGCCGTCGGTCCAAATGAAATAAGCTTAAAGAAGGCAGTAATATTTTATCAAAGTAATAAAGGGACTTTGTACAAATATGAAGAAAAAGCTTGTCTAGGTATTGAAATAATCGGAGAAACTAAAGCACGCATATGTCATATAGCAGTGGCTCCAGATTATCGTCAAAAAGGAATTGCACTGCAAATGATTAAAGAAGTGGTAAGGATATATCAATTGACTTATATAGAAGCGGAGACAGACGATGGGGCGGTAGAATTTTATAAAAGAATTGGTTTTCAAGTTAAAAGTTTAGGAGAAAAATATCCAGGGATAGAAAGACTTCATTGTTACATGGAAAAATAGTATAAAATATGCATATGGAGTATAGTTTGAAAAAATAGGATTTACATTTTTCTTCATTTCAAAAAAACTCTCGCTCATCATTATCTACGATTTTAATAGAGTTTTGAGGCTTCAGTATAATAATATACATATTTTTGTAGTAATGAATATGATTAAGTTAAAAATTGAGAAAAATATGATAATATATTTATATAAAAGTTTAAATTTACGTGGCTAGTGGGGGAACCAATATGAAAATGAATGAAATAGTAGCAAGTACACAATTTCCAAATACAATCGAAACAATAACAAAAGATTTAAAAGCATTAGGAGTCGAAAAAGGAATGACAATTATCGTTCATTCATCACTAAGTTCTATCGGGTGGATATCTGGTGGTGCCGTTGCTGTAGTAGAAGCATTAATGAAAGTTGTTACGGAAGAAGGAACGATAATAATGCCAACGCAATCTTCGGATTTGTCCGATCCGAAACATTGGTCAAGACCACCTGTACCGGAAGACTGGTGGCAAATTATCCGAGATAACGTCCCAGCATTTGATTCACGTATAACCCCAACAAGGGGAATGGGTGAAATAGTTGAATGTTTTCGTACATATCCGAATGTAGTACGTAGTAATCATCCGTTAGGAAGTTTTGCTGCATGGGGAAAACATGCAGTAGAAATAACAATGAACCATTCGTTATCAATGAGCTTTGGAGAAGAATCTCCATTAAGAAAAATATATGATTTAGACGGGTACGTATTATTAATTGGTGTTGGATATGATTCCAATACGTCTGTTCATTTATCCGAGGTGCGTTCTGGTGCATGTGAGTTAATACAAGTAGGAGCACCTATTATAGAAAACGGTGAAAGAGTGTGGAAAGAGTTTGTTGAAATGGATTACGAATCTGAGAAGTTTGTAGAAATTGGTGTGGAGTTTGAGCGAAAAGGAACTGTAAAAAATGGGAAGATAGGGAATGCAACGTGTCGTCTAATGAAACAGCGTGATATAGTTGACTTTGGAACAGAATGGTTTCGTAAGAAAAATTAGTAAGGGATGGTTACAATGAAGGGGAAAAAGGTATTAATTACGAGCGGTGGTTGTCTAGAAAAATGGGATCAAGTACGCGGGCATACGAATATGGCCAAAGGTACAATCGGAAGGATAATCGCAGAAGAACTTCTAGCTAAAGGGGCACATGTTATATATTTACACGGTTATTTTGCGGAGAAACCGAGTGATGTACATAGAGGGTTAGAATTACATCCATTTGAAGGAATCGTTGATTTACAAGATAAAATGAAAAGTATCATATCACATGAAAAGGTTGATGCAGTCATTATGGCAGCGGCTGGATCAGATTGGATTGTAGAGAAAATTTGTGATCAAGATGGTAATGTTCTTAATATGAACGGAAAAATTTCAAGTGATATAGCACCGATTATTCACTTTCAAAAGGCTCCAAAGGTATTAAAACAAATAAAAGAATGGGACCCAGAAACAGTACTTGTTGGTTTTAAACTTGAAAGTGATTTAAATGAAGAAGAACTGTTTGAAAGAGCAAAAAATAGAATGAAAGAAGCAAGGGCGAATGTAATGATTGCGAATTCACCACATTCTTTATATTCGCGCGGGGCTGTGCATTATGTAATTGGACAGAATGGTAAAGGGAAGTTGTGTAATGGGAAAGATGAAACAGCGAAAGAAATTGTCAAAAGCTTAGAGGTATTATGTAATCGTGTCACTGCTTTTTAAAATTAAGTTTTTAGATGAGAATGAATCCGCATAGTAATAAGTAAGCGAAACTTTAATTGGTGGGAATTTTACTTTTACACGAATGTGAAGCGTATACCAATCAAGAGCTATACACAGAATAATTGGTGAGGAGTGGATTCTATGGAACATTTATTAAAGCAAGCTATTAAACTTAGAAATGAAAAGAAATATGCGCAGTCTAAAGAGATGCTTATAGGATTAACAAACTTTACAAAGGATGCAGAAGTACTGTATCAGTGTGCGTGGATACATGATGTAATGGGGCTAGAAACAGAAGCAGTTCCATATTATGAGCAGGCAATCGCAAATGGACTTGATGGCGAATCGCTTTGCGGTGCTTATATTGGTTTAGGAAGTACATATCGTTGTATAGGGGAATATGAAAAGGCAATTACAGTATTAGAAGCTGGGGTGAAAAAATTTCCAGAGAACGCTCCGATGAAAGTATTTTTATCATTAGCAAAATATAACGTAAACGATCACGAATCAGCGATGAAATTATTACTTGAAACTGTCGTGAAAGTAGAGGAAGTAAAAGAATTTGAACGTGCCATTTCATTTTATAAAGACCATTTAAATGAGGTTTTTAAATAAAGGAGTGAACGTATGAAGGTTACACTATCACGAAGGCGAAAAGGTATTTGGATTGGACTCGTCTCTTTAATTATGCTATCAAACTATTTATTGTATGCCCTTCCAATTGTACCAGTTGCGCCGAAAGAAGTTGTGCTTGGGTCATTATTAGATCGCATGTTTGTCATTCCAATCATCATGTATTTCTTCATTATTCGAAAAAGATACTCGTTAACATATATAGTTCCTGTTGTAATAGCTGGTTATATTTTTGCAAGATTTATTATTCCAAGTGATTATTTACAAGCTTTTTCATTCATCTCTTATATTATTGTTGCGGCTGAAATTGCATTTGTAGGTCTAGAATTATTCCTTCTCTATAAAATTGTTAGAGTGCTTCCTAAAATAATAAAAAAATATAAAGAATATAGAAGAGAAAATTATTCCTTTTCTTATGCAATTGATGCAGCGTTTGACGCTACTATGAAAAGAGGTAAGTTAATAGATGTCATTCTAACAGAGTGTAAGTTAATCTATTATGCGTTTTTATCGTGGCGTGAAAAAGTACCAACAGGTAAATCTGTATACTCATATCATAAAAAGACTGGTGCTATAGGTGTGTATATCATGATTATTCATGCAACAGCAATTGAAAGCATTGGTTTTCATTATTTACTACATCAGTGGAATCCAGTAATAGCATGGATTTTACTTATTTTAAATGTATACGCGATGATTTATTTTATAGCTGAAATACAAGCGATGCGCAAAAATCCACTTGTCGTAACAGAAGAACAAGTAATCATTCAAATCGGATTAGGAAAGAAAATTGTTGTGCCATTTACACAAATCGATAATATTGCGTTCTACAAGGGTGAATTGCTAACGGCAAAAGAAGGGAGACAGGTGTTGGATGCAACTGTTATGGAGTTCATAAAAGAACCTGCTACTTTTGAAATAACATTAAAAGAGCCAGTGAAAGCGCAGTTGTTATACGGCTTTTCTAAAACAGTAAGTCGTGTTTACTTAAATGTTGATGAAGAACGAAAATTTTATGATGCGGTTAAGGAAAAGTTAAAACATGAGTAATAGTACTGTTAGTTGCATGAAAACAAATGAGTTTCCGTTAGAAGTGAAAAAATATGAAACATGGATAGTGAAAAACTCTTTCTAAATAAGAAGGAGTTTTTATTATGTACTTGTATAAATCATTATATAAAAAACTATACACTTCTTTATCACTACATAAATAGATATAATTGAGGATAGAACTAGCATAAGGGGAAACAAAATAATGAATAAGTTACTTACATCGAAAATTGAAATTATAGAAAGAAAAATCCGGTATAACTCAACAATAGTAGATCACAATTGCTTATTACTTGAAAAGCAATCACAAAGTATCGTTTTATTTCACGAGGTGCAGTATTCATTTACAATGACTGCGAATGATACTAAGTTAACAATCCCAAAAGGTAGTTATACAATCGCATATTACTGGAGAAATCGTCCGTACAATTTATACGTATGGAGAGATATAAAAGGAAAGTATTTAGGTTCCTATTTTAATATCGTAAAAAACACACAAATAAAAGATGAAGTGGTTTCCTTTGAAGATTTAATCATCGATATTATGGTACTTCCAAATGGAGAATACTTCATATTGGATGAGGATGAATTACCAGAACCATTAGGAAATTTCGAAGGTGGTTATGTGAAGAAAGCTCTTTATGTATTAAAAGAAATCATTCCAAAAGAGCTTCCACCAATAGTTTTGGAGACAGCCAGGGTGCGGAGGAAATAAAATTTAATTACATAAATATTTTGAATGGAAATGAGTGGTCTCAAGTTATATGATCTAACTTTTTTGATAAATCTAAGGTTAGTAGCATATTTCTTGAGATTACTCTTTTTTTGTAGAAATTTCGTCGCTTAGTTATTAAATCGATTTTAAATTTATGAAATAATATTGACTGAATCGAGTTCAGTGGTTTATGATTGAATCAGATTCAGTCGTGGTGAAAACATTGTAGGAGATGACGTATGAAAAGAATATCAAAAGAACCAGATGTAAGACGCCAAGAGTTAATGGATATTGGTTTTGAATTATATATGAAAAATGGTATGAAAGGATTTGGCATAAAAGATGTTGTGAATCATGCAGGTGTAGCAACGGGGTTATTTTATTATTACTTCAAGTCTAAAGAGAATTTTGTTGATGAAGTTTTAAATGACTGTATTGTGAAAAATATGGAGTTAATTGAAGAAATACTTATTTCAAATGAACGGTCTGTCATACAAAAGATGAAAGATTCACTAGATATATTTTGGACATTTATTGAAAAGTTAGCACCCTATAAAAATGTGAGTTCGTTTCAGACGGAACAACATTTTCAACTGGAACAGAAATTATTCGCACGTATGCAACCGTTAATTAGACAAGTAATTGAAGAGGGAGTGAAAACAGGGATTTTTTATACTGATAACTCATTATTAGTTTCTGGGTTTATTTTATACGGTCTTAGCAGTATTGCTCATTCAGAAGTAAAGTTGAATCTAGATACAAAACAAGAAATGGTTAATTTAGTATTAACTACACTACGATACAATCAAAAGGAAGGAGAGAGTATATGAAGATTATAATCGATGGAAATAATATCTCACAAGAGCAACTTATAAAATGGAAAAGAGAACGGATAAAAAAAGTATTATATATATTAGGACATAAAGAGCCTGAAATAAATGATACAGACGTCATGATAAAACAGCTAACGGAAATAAAGTTGCGATATACATACAATGAAATGTACGAAAAGTTGAAATCAAAACTTAGATTAAGTGCAATAGGTATGCGTATCTGTACTCTTTTATCTGGCGATAGACGAAAATTTTCAAAAACTAGTATTTATTTAGATGGGATTACAGCAGAAGAAGCCATACATGGAATTGATAGTTTGATGCTTGAACAATCACGTGAAAATAACAAAGTGAATTTATCTGCTTGTCCTGATCACTATGTACTAAGGCCCTTTGAGGAAAATGAATTAGAGGTTATCGAAACTACTGGTAATTCTCCGTTTCCAGTTCAATTTTTCATTGTTTTTGGTGACGAAACTGGATTGAAAACACCAAGAGATAAATCTTATCAATACCAATCAACAGGTGTTGCACGTATGAAAGATGGTACTACTATTGGTGGAGTTCGACATCAATTTAAAGATACTGATACAGGGATAGAAGTAAGTCTAGTTGTTGAGTTCCCAGCCCTTTGTCCTAATAGTCTAATTAAATCCCATCAAATGCATTTAGCGTGTGAGTTTTCTTATTGGTTACAGTGGATTAAAGATCAGAAAAAATAGTAAGTAAACGATATCGTTTAAATAAACAAAAGTAAAATATTCAAACAAATCATATGTATGTTTTAATAAAACCCAGTTGACTTATCGGAAATATTTGTATAATATGTACTTAATTCCATAACGTATTGCTGATTGGAGAAACCAAAGGCATTTTATCAACAGATAAAATGCCTTTGGTTTTTTTATTGCACAAATACTGAATCTGTTCATTTATATGAATCATTTTAAGGAGGGGAAGAAATGACTGTTTCAATTGATGGGGTATCAAAATATTTTTTGAAACAAACTGGTACGGTTCAAGTGCTAGAGAATATTAATTTTCAATTAGAGAAAGGGGATTTTGTTACAGTAATTGGTCCGAGTGGTTGCGGAAAAAGTACACTATTAAAAATTATTGCAGGTTTAGACAGCGATTTTGAAGGTGAAATCATTATTGACGGGGAGCGTATAACAAAACCGAGTAAGAAGCAAGGATTTATATTTCAAGAACATCGATTGTTTCCATGGCTAACAGTGGAAGAAAATATTGCAGCTGATTTGTCGTTAAAAGATAAGTATGTGAAAGATAAGGTGAGAGAATGGGTTGAAATCGTTCGGTTAGATGGCTTTGAAAAATCGTATCCGAAAGAAATTTCAGGCGGGATGTCACAACGTGTTGCGATAGCGAGAGCGTTATTAAGAGATCCAAATGTATTATTACTTGATGAACCTTTTGGAGCGCTGGATGCTTTTACTCGAAGTCATTTACAAGAAGTATTGCTAAATATTTGGGAGCAGAAGAAAACAACAATGATATTCGTTACACATGATATAGACGAAGCGATATATCTTTCAAACCGAATCATCATTATGAGTGCAAAACCAGGGAAAATACATAAAGTGATTGAAAATAATTTGCCTTATCCGCGAAATAAAACTTCTCAATCGTTCCAACAACTTCGAACGAAAGTATTACAGCAGTTTGAATATGGAGGGTTGATTCAAACAAGTATATAGGAAAAGGGTGATTTTATATGTATAAAAAATTTAAAATTCTTTCTTTTGCTTTAGCTATATCAGTATGTTTATTAGGATGTGAAAAAAGTACAGCAAGTAGTAAGAAAGAAGATGTAACAATACAAATTGGTATACAGCAAGGGTTAAGCCCGCTATTACTAGCAAAGAAAAAGGGGTGGTTTGAAGAGGAGTTTAAAAAAGAAGGAGTTAAAGTGAAATGGACAGAGTTCCAAAGTGGACCTCCTTATTTTGAAGCAATCGCATCAAACCGATTAGACTTTGGTGAAGTAGGGAATTCTCCAGTCATTTCAGCGCAAGCAGCAGGTATTGGATTTACCGAAATCGCCAATACAAGTTATGCAAGAAAAGGAACTGGAATTCTCGTTCAAAAAGATAGCAAGATTGCGAGTGTAAAAGAGTTAAAAGGTAAAAAAATTGCAGTAGCAAAAGGAAGTAGTGCCTTTAATTTATTGTATCGAGCACTTGATAAAGAAGGGATTGATGCAAAAGAGGTAAATGTCATTCAATTACAACCAGATGAAGCGCAGCCTGCATTCGAATCAGGATCAGTAGATGCATGGGCGATTTGGGACCCTTTCATATCATTACATACGTTAAATAAAGGTGCGAAGGTGATTGCAGACGGTGAAACATTAAATGTCTCTTCACCAGAATTTTTAATTACGAGAACAAAATTTGCGAAAGAACATCCAGAATTAGTTGAGAAATTCCTCAAAGTTTATGAGAAAGCACGTGTATGGCAAGATGCTAACTTAGATGAAGCAATAAAAGTATACACTTCTGTAAAAAAGATAGATGCAGAGATCGTAAAAGAAGTGTTTAATCACGACAAACCAATTTTAGTTCCGGTAACGAAGGAAATAATAGCAGAACAACAAAAGACAGCGGATTTTCAATATAAGCTCGGTTCTATAAAGAAAGAAATTAAGGCGGAAAAAGTTGTAGATAATTCTTTCGTAGAAAAAGCATTGAAAGCGAAGTGAAAAGAGGTTTTGTAAAGTGGAAAATACGAAAGCTGTTATTAAACCAGCGAGTATAACGATTGAGAAAAACAGCGTTAAGAATGTGCGAAAGTTAAATGTAAAAGTTTTAGTAAGGGCGATTACTATACCGGTTATTATATTAATAATTTGGCAGTTAGCTGGCGTATTCGGTCTTGTTTCTAAAACAGTTTTACCAACACCATTAGATATTTTTCTAGCTTTCCAAGAGCTTATTAAAACAGGAGAGTTATTCGGCCATTTAAGTATTAGTGTATTCAGGGCTGCGGCTGGTTTCTTTATTGGTGGGGGCTTAGGAATCATTTTAGGAACGATTGTTGGATTTTCAACGAGAAGTGAGCAATATTTAGATCCATCTGTGCAAATGTTAAGAACTGTACCTCATCTAGCTGTTGCGCCACTTTTCGTATTATGGTTCGGTTTTGGTGAAACATCGAAAGTGTTATTAATTGCAGATGGTGCATTTTTTCCTTTATACGTAAACGCATTTTTAGGTATTAGAGGTGTGGATTCAAAGTTATTTGATGTTGCGAGAGTGTTAGAGTTTAGCAAAAGAAAACTAATTACGAAACTCATTTTACCATCTGCATTGCCTAACCTTTTACTAGGAGCAAGGTTATCGTTAGGTGTTGCATGGGTGAGTTTAGTAGTAGCAGAACTTATGGGATCTACAGAAGGTATTGGCTATATGATTATGGATGCAAGGCAATTTTCAAATACAGATATCGTATTTGTCGGCATAATTATCTTTGCATTTGTTGGGAAGTTTTCTGACTCTCTAGTACGTTTACTAGAAGTGAAGTTTTTAAGATGGCGAGATAATTTTAAAGGTGAGACTGGGAATTAACATATAAATTATTAGGGGTAATTTATATAGAATTTGTTAATATACGTTTCAAAATAAATAAGGGGTGTGTAAAGGTATGGAATTATTATGGTTTATTCCGGCTTATGGAGATGGTCGATATTTAGGAACGACAAAACGAGGAAGAGCAGCTGAATATGGTTATTATAAGCAAGTTGCTGCGGCAGCTGATTATTTAGGATATACGGGTGTTTTACTTCCAACTGGTCAAGGATGTGAAGACCCTTGGGTGTTAGCTTCAGCTCTTGCTGCTGAAACAGAAAAACTAAAATTTTTAGTAGCAGTGAGACCAGGACTAATGTCACCTACAGTTGCAGCGAGGATGGCATCTACATTTGATAGAATTTCAGATGGGAGACTACTTATTAATGTAGTAGCTGGAGGAGATCCAGTTGAACTACAAGGAGATGGATTATATCTTGATCATGATGAAAGGTATGAAGCAGCGGATGAATTTTTAAAAGTTTGGAAATCGACATTGCAAGGTGAAACGATCTCTTTAGAAGGAAAACATATTAAAGTTACAGATAGTAAAGTTGTATTCCCACCAGTTCAAACGCCATATCCTCCTATATATTTCGGAGGATCATCAGCTGCTGGAAAAGAAGTAGCAGCTCAACATAGTGATGTATATTTAACGTGGGGAGAGCCGCCAGAGCAAGTGAAAGAAAAAGTAGAAGAAGTAAGAAAACTTGCAGAAGAGAAAGGGCGTACAGTCCGATTTGGCATTAGATTACACGTAATTGTAAGAGAGACAGAAGAAGAAGCATGGGAAGAGGCCGAACGTTTAATTCAATATGTGGATAATGAAACAATTGAGCTTGCTCAAAAGACATTTGCAAGATATGATTCGGTTGGTCAAAAACGGATGACACATTTAAATAAAGGTACGAGAGAGTCGTTAGAGATAAGCCCTAATTTATGGGCTGGAATCGGACTTGTAAGAGGTGGGGCAGGTACTGCACTTGTAGGCGATCCGCATACAGTAGCAGAAAGGATAAAAGAATATGAATCGTTAGGAATTGATACGTTTGTTTTCTCAGGATATCCGCATTTAGAAGAAGCGTATGAAGTGGCAGAATTGTTATTCCCATTATTGAAAGACAAGAAGAAAGAAGAAAATAAAATTGTTGGTGAAATGATTGCTGATGCATATGCATTAAAAAAATAGTTAGAAATAAAGTTTCACTTATTTATTGCTTCATTTTGTTTACTGCCTGTTAATAGGGTATAAAAAATCCGCAAGTTATTCGCTTGCGGGTTTTCATCGTAAATTATTAGAAAATATGGTAAAATCAAAGGGTAACTTAAGGTGCGGTTGGTTGTTCAATTATCACTTCTCCGAGTAGGAGGGGGGTGATAATACGTGAGTGAAATAGCGTTGCTACTGCAGGGTGGACTGTTTCTCGTTGCATTGTTAACGTTCGTCGTCCTTTTAATAGACAAGCTCAAAAAATAACAACCCACCTATGCCTATAGAATGTGGGTTGTTTTGTTTGTAAGAAACAAATAGGATAAATGAACAATCCAATCTGCTAAGTTACGTGGACTAGTGTGTAGCCGCACACTAGTCTTTTTTATTTATATACAATTTATAATTGGTTTATGTGATTGTATTGTTCTTTTCATACTCATTATAACACAGTGTCTTTTCATCAAGAAAGGAGACCGTATGTTCTGGTATCTATTATATAGTAGGTGCTTTTTCTTTGAACAGCCCATCCATATACTGTTTTAAACTTTGGACATAAAATTTCTGTGTATTCACATTATTTACACCGACAATGGGTGATGGAAGGTCAAATCTTTTTTCTGATAAATGAACGACAACATCAAAGATGTCAAACAAGCGAATGAAGCAAAACAGACCGTCTTTATCGCTAAGTAAAATAAAGTAATGATTTTCACTACTTGTATTTAGCGTATTCCATAAAGAACTTTTGCTTAAATCACGTACAATGCTTTTTTCTTTTAGTTCCACGAAATCTGCATTTGAGAGAATGGTAGAGATATCAATCGCATCTTGATTTTCAAAGTAGCCATCAACTGTTTGTACAGCGAATGTATAAGCCATTTTTAATATACTCATTTTATATTTACGGTTATCTAATAGCAATTCACGTTGAATAGAACTCGCTACTTTCGTTACACGTTCCTCTTTCCAAATTTCATTATGTAAGGAAATATCGTGCTTTTTACATAGTTTCATAATTAATGCATTAGAATAAAGAATTTCGTCGCTTACTTCGACAACATCAGTCTCAGCAGCCGCAAGTTCCTCACCGTGCTCATTCGTATAGAGTGGGGAATCAATTTGTCTTTTCATTTGTTCAATCTTAAATTGACTCAATTTATGCCTAATTAAAGGACGATCAATATTTGTTGTCATTTGTTCATGACAAGTATCACAAATTGAGTTTGTGAAATAATATCCACATAATATTTCTGGAATGACATATTGTTCACTAAGTTCTTTCGTATCTTTTCTGCAAATGATGCATTGTGTCATTTTTATCACCTTTACCTGCAAATTTGTATGTAATCTCATTGTAGTGTATTTATTGGTATTTTGGAATATTGTAAAGGAAAATATTATGTGAAATTCATACTTATTTTGGTACAATGAAGAGAAGTGCTAGTTTAAAGGAGGCCATTTTTTTGAAATCAAAAGTGCACTTTTGGACATTAGAAGTGCTAATGGTTGTAGGAATCATATTTATTTGCACAAAAATATCATTTTTATTTCAACCGATTGGTATCTTCATATCAACATTATTTTTCCCAATCTTAATCGCGCTTTTTTTATACTTCATATTTAATCCTGTATTAATCTTTTTGGAGAATAAAAAAGTACCTAGAAATTTAGCGATATTGCTGTTATATCTTTTTATCATAACATTAACTGCGGTTGGCGTTGGAGTAGTTGTTCCTACGATTTCACAACAGCTAATGGACTTAGTAAAAAATATGCCAGGCTACATAAAAGAGGGAAAAGTATACATACAAGAATTATCACATCATAGGTTGTTTGAATGGTTATCTACACAAAACTACGTTTCCATTGAAACAATTGAAAAAAATGCGATTGAATACTTAAAAGATATACCAAATACAATTACGTCGAGTGCAACGGCTTTATTTGGTATTATCACGAACGTTGCATTAGTTGTATTTACTGTACCGTTCATTTTATTTTACATGTTTAAAGATGGACATGCCTTTCCAGGAAAAGCGGTAAGTTTATTACCAGAATCTTACCGTGAAGAGGGGCTTCGTATCATTAAGGAAACGAACGAAACATTATCTGCATATATTCAAGGGCAAGCGCTCGTTTGTATATTTGTAGGTGCGTTTACTTTTATCGGTTATTTAATTATTGATTTACCGTACGCTTTCGTTTTAGGAATTATCGCAGCATTTACAAACATCATTCCTAACTTAGGTCCATTTATCGGGGCAGCACCAGCTGTTATTGTAGGACTGTTCGTATCTCCGATGCAAGCCTTATACGTAATTATTATCGTAACAATTGTACAACAGTTTGAAAGTAATATTATTTCACCACGTATTATGAGCTCGAAATTAAATATTCATCCACTAACAATTATTATTTTAATTTTAGGGGTAGGTAACTTTGCGGGAATTATCGGAATGATTTTAGCAGTACCAGTTTATGCAGTAACAAAAACAGTTGTTTCGAACTTAGTGAGATTGTTTAAGACGAAGAGAAGTAACCGAAAATAGTAAAAACTGAGGGAGATACACCGCTTTTTAAGTGGTGTATCTTTTGTTTATAAATAAATAATTAAAAGCGGGTTGATTTGATTTTATTATATATTTTTTATACATCAAATTCAGTGATAAACTTGTGTGGTATAAGCTCTATAAAATTATGTGGAATCCCTCTGAACTATCCAAATCATTTCCTTACAGCGTGCTATCAACATCATAATCGACTCCTTTCAATTCCATATAGTTAAACGATTAAAGGTGAGTGTAGTATTTGCTTCTACGATCTCGAATTTCATTAATAACTTGTTTATATTGTCTTTCTTGTTTTAATTCATTTTGAGATATTGTTTCTTTTTGAATCGTAATCGTTAAAAAGAAAAGGTGAAACTTCATATGTGAATTCCTCCTTTCGAATTGGAATTACAGATGACTACAGTAATGACTTTGTCTTTCTTTTACAGAATTCATAGCCTGATTAATTTGACGTTCATGAAGCATTTCAGACTCAGAAAATTTATTTTTTTGAATGGTAATGGTTAAAAAGAATACTTTAAATTTCATAAAATAATTGCCCCTTTATAAGTGATTTAGAAAAAACGAGTGTAATAAGAAATTACAGGTGACTACAGTAATGACTTTGTCTTTCTTTTACAGAATCCATAGCCTGATTAATTTGTCGCTCATGAAGCATTTCAGACTCGGAAAATTTATTTTTTTGAATGGTAATGGTTAAAAAGAATACTTTAAATTTCATAAAATAATTACCCCTTTATAAGTGATTTAGAAAAGACGAGTGTAATAAGAAGATTGGCGCTCTTTTACTTCGTCCATAATGTTTTGAATGTGTTGTTCACGTAAAATCTCTTTCTGTGAAAGCTTACGTTTTTGAATGGTGATTGTTAAAAAGAATGCTTTAAATTTCATGAATATATTACCCCTTTAAAATATATTTTTAATACATTTGAGTGTAGTATGAACTTTTAATGTCAGTTATTTTATCAGTCAGTTGTTTTAACTGTTGTTTACGATTGATTTCAGTTTCAGATAAAGTATGTTTTTGAAGTACAGTCGTAAAAAAGAAAATATGAAAAGTCATAAATGAATTCCTCCTTTCGAAAAGGAATTACAGGTGATCACAGTAAAGTGCTTGGCGCTCCTTAACATCATTCATAGCTTTTTCAATTTGCTCATTATGAAGAATTTCATCTTTAGAAATTGTATTTCTTTGAATCGTAATACTTAAAAACAATACGCTAATAGTCATTGAATGTTGCTCCTTTCTTAGAAAAATAATGTAAGAGACTAAAAAATCGCGCAAAAAAACCACAGGAAGATACAGTTCTCCTATGGCTGGGCGTGAAAAAGCCACAGGAAAGTATACGACCTCCTGTGGCGAATTTATGAATTAAATGAAATAAAGTACGATTTTCAATTCTCCATTAGGGTGGTCGAATTCATATTTAATTGTCCAGAAAACACAGGTGCAGTTAACGCTAAAGTTAATGCATGTAATTGTAATTTCATCATTTCCTTCGACCTCCTTTTAGAATTTTTTTCTTACGTTAGTAAGTATATACAATTAATGGATAATTGTAAACATAAAAAATGAAAATTTTTAATTTTGATTAAAATGCGTATATTTAAAAAGGGATTTGAAAGTAAATATTGTAATTAACGAAATATCGATAAAAATGGGGGATGCTAAATGAAATATATGCATCATAACATGATCGTTATGCTAACAATTTTTTTATTCATTGCGGCTTGTTCTAACGGAGAAAGAATAAAAGATATATATGATGTTAGGTCAGATGATTTTAAGAAATATACTGGGACATACGTTGGTAATAATTCAGATGTGGTTGTAATTGTTAATCATTTACCCGGTGGTGGAACAGTTCAAAGTATAAGTTTAGAAAAGTTTGGCGGGAAAATAATAATCATGCTATATGAAAACTTCTCATTTGAGAAGTTTTTTTATTTTTACAGGTAAGCAAAACAAGTTGTTGAAGGGCAGGCTGTCATAGAATATGATACATATTATAATGAGGAAAAGTTGAGAGGATAAAAATGCGTACAATTTTACTTTTTCTAAACAACATGTTCATTAGCGAAATCGAGGACATTAGGCAAAAACATGATCCTTTATTTGGATTAATTTCACCGCATATTACAATTGTATTCCCATTTGAAAGTTCGATTTCAAATGATGAGCTGAAATTACATATTATAAATGTATCAAAACCGATACAGAATATAGAAATTGAATTTACGAATCAAATTACAAGTGAAAGAGAATATTTGTTTTTACGAGTTGAAAAGGGGAAAGAACAAATAGAGGAACTACATAATATTCTATATACAGGACCTTTATTACAATTTTTGAAAGAAGACATTCCGTACATCCCGCATGTAACAGTCGGAAGAAAAGAAAGTGCCGAATTAGCTGCTGAAGTAGTGAAGGAGATTCCTAGTTTTCATGGGAAGTTAAATTGTGTGATTGATAGAATAAGCGTGGAGCGAATTGGAGAGAACGGGGAATCAATTATTGAATTTGAAGTGCCATTTCTAAAAAGCTGACAAAAGTCAGCTTTTTATTTCGTAGCATGAAGTAATGCACCAATTGCACCGCTATTACCACCATCTTGTAAAAAGATTGGTGTTTTATTTTGATATTCGGTGTAGCTACTAATAATATGTTGAAGTTGTACGTTATTACATAAAGTCGAACCAATATAAATAATATGTTCAATGTTTTTTGTTTCAGCGAATTGAAGGCTTAATGCAGTAACGACTTCACCAACAAGTCCTTGTACAGTAGCTAGTATATCGGAGCTACTATTATTTGATTCTGTAATGGCTGCTTTTCCGAAGTTACTAGCAGTTAAGTTATTATCGATAGGGGAAAGAATACCACCATAAATATCTCCAACCGTAATATCTAGTTCTTTTCTAGATCCTACTTTTGTTAGAGGGATTACATCTTCAAAATGATCTATACTTGTTAACAATTTTGAAAGTCCCATAATAGTCCCACCACCAACTCCGGTTCCACCAGCGCGAATATATTGTTGATTATAAACGTAATGGATAGAAGTACCTGTACCGATATTGGTTAAAATAAAATTGCGTATAGCATGTTTTTCTTCTTTTAATATGTATTGGACACCTGCAAGAGTAGCTTCAAATTCGTTTAGCTCTATTATTTTATATGAACCTGTAAGCAGATGCTGTAATAGTTTCGATTTACCACCCGTAATACATATTTGTTTTATGCCATTGTTGTTTTTAATCCAATCTATTATTTTATGTTGTTCATGCGAATAAAATTTTTCAAAAGTTAATAGCTTTTTTTCGTTAAAATAAGCTATTTTCGTTAATGTGCCTCCAGCATCGATACCGATAGTACGTTCCATTTTCCTACTCCTAACTACGTAATATGTTTTCCTATTTACTTAATTGGTTGAGAATAGATATTTCCAACTGATATAAGGAACACTTTAATTTGCTTGATATATTAATAGTTTTTCTATAGTTACAATAGGCTGGTCGTTTACAGTTGCAATACCTTTACCAAGAACAAAACCTCGGCGATTGCGCGTTAGCTCATAATGTAAATCAAGTTTATCACCGGGACATGCTTTTCCATGGAATTCAACTCCATCTAAAGAGGAGAGGAATCCTAGTCCTTCAAAATCACTTGTATGTACAAATGCACTAAGCTGAGCAAGTGCTTCTACAATTAACATATGAGGCATATGTTTTTGACTATCATTTATAAACCATTCGTTATTTGTAATGAGTTTATATCCTGTAACGGATTCACCTTGTTTTACATTTGTTACTTTATCAATCATTAAAAATGGATAACGATGGGGAAGCGTGTCTTTAATATGCATATGAAAGTACCTCCAATTAATAATACCCCTGCTAAAGTTAAGCAGGGGAGTGGGAACTAATTTTTAACTAATTCATCTACTTTTTCAAGGGCGAAAATGCCGCTATTTCTAATGTTTTCAACAACTTGTTGCAACACTTCTTTATCTTGAACGAGTGCAATACGTACGAAGCCTTCTCCGTGAGGTCCAAATGCATGACCAGGTGTAACAACGACATTCGCACGATCCATTAATGCATAAGCGAAGTCTAGAGAAGTCCATCCTTGTGGAATTTCTGCCCAGACAAACATACTACCAGCTGGCTTATCGACATTCCAGCCAAATGTTCGGAATCCATCGACTAAAGTATCTCTCCGTTCTTGATAAATATTGCGGTTTTTCTCACAAAATGCAGCGCCATTTCTTAGTGCTGCAGATGCCGCTTTTTGAATTGGTAAAAATACACCGTAATCGGTATTAGATTTAAATTGAGTAAGTGCACGAACAATTTCTTCGTTTCCAATCATATATCCAATACGGCTACCTGCTAAACTATAACTTTTTGACAAAGAATTGATTTCTACACCAACTTCTTTAGCACCAGGTACAGAGAGGAAGCTAATTGGCTTATTACCATCGAAATAAAATTCAGCATAAGCAAAATCATGGACAACGATAATATTATGCTTTTTCGCGAATGCGATTACTTCTTTAAAGAAATCTTCATGAGCCATTGCTGGAACGGGATTCCCTGGGGAGTTTAAAATCATCATCTTCGCTTGATCGGCAATTTCTTCAGGGATGACTTCTAAGTCTGGTAAGAAACCATTCTCTTTCTTTAAAGGCATGTAGTAAGATGTTGCACCAGCCATTTGAATACCTGTTTCATAAGCTGTATATCCTGGATCAGGAACTAATATAATATCACCTGGATTTGCATAAACCATAGGTAAATGAACGAGCCCGTCTTGTGAACCCATTAATAATAAAACTTCTTTATCCGCATTTAATAAAACGTTATGAGTGTTGTTGTAATATTCAGTTACAGCTTCGTGAAATTCTTGAATACCTGATAATGTATACCCGTAGCTCTCTTTCTCACTCGCTGTATGTACCATTGTTTCTCTTACAAAATCAGCGGGCGGCATATCAGGATTTCCGATGCTCAAATCAATCATGTTATGACCTGCTGCAATTTTTTCTTTTTTATAGGCTCCTAATTCACTAAATATAGAAGATTGGAATGCTTTCATTCTAGTTGCTAACTTGTAAGTCATCAAAACCCCTCCTAAAAACAGTGCTTTCATTCTTCGTTTTTAATTATTCTGAAAACACATGTTTACATTTTATCATTTTTTTATGAAAATTAAAACGATTGACAAATTTAGAGGGAGGATTAGCCTATTTTGAAAAGTATCGATGTAAATAGCGTAGATATGTTAATTGAAATGTGTATTATATGATTCATTTTATATAACTTAAGGTGTTTTCTAGTTTCTATTAAGTATATTTCTCATGCTTTAAATGAAAAAGAATACGAAAACAAGGGCTATTTTTGCGGACGATTTCTAAAGTGAAATAACGCAGAAAATATTTTCTGCGTCTCCTCTGAAATGTAATCATTTCTTTTTATATGTGCATAATTTTTCGGCTGTCAAAAAGTATACATTTAGTGTACCGTCGGCAACTTTTAAAGTTTGGTCCGATGTAAATGAATTACCATAATCAATGTGATATACATTAGAATTTTTGACAAATGAGCCTTTATATAAATCGTCTTTATTCTTTGTTGTTTGCATTTCTACTAAATTTTGCACAATTTCCTCTTTATTTTCTTTTTTGACAACTGTTTCAAATTTATAATATACAGGGCATTCACCTTTTTTATTGTCAACGACTTCCCAAGAACCGTATATATCGTTATTGCTGCATCCACTAAGTAGGATGATTAGTATAGGAATTGTAAGTAGAACCTTTTTCATTTTGTTCTCCTTTCTTTTAAATTTGAATAAACGTGCGAATACGATAGGGATATTATAATAAATAAAGTTTAAATTTTTTTAAAGAATTATTTAATTTCATATAAAAATTTAGGAGAAATTAAATAAGCATGAATCTAGTGTAAAGTCAGATTCATGCTAGTACTATAGCCTACGTTATGTCTTTTTTGAGCATAAATAAAGAGGAAAGCAGAATCACTATTCCATTTAATATATATACGCTTGCGATCATAAAGGCTAACGTACCTGCGCCAAATCCTGCTTTATCGAATATAGAAGTAAATGTTGTGATAGTCAAAAAGATAATGGGAGTCAGTAGTAAAAATATGAAACCTGCCATGATTCTTTTTTTAAAACTATGTCCAGATAAGGAAATGGCTAAAAAGTTTAGGATGCTAAACAGAGCAATTGCAAAGAGCAGGACAATAAATACTTCGATGCCATCAGACATTTTACCACTCCTTTTATAAAGAGTACTTTTTATAATCTATTCGAAATTAAAGGGGGATACTCCTTTAGGTAATTTCAATAAACGTAATAAATAGGCGTATTATAAAACAAAGAAGTATGGATTCAATATTAGATCCATACTTCTTTGTTTATTTTATAAATTCGCAGATTGCGAATGCTGTTTTTCATAATGTTTCTGCTTAGAGAGGGAAATAGAAATAATCAATAATGAAACGACTCCGAAGATGAGAACCATATATTGTAACCCAATTGTATCTAAGGAGAAGCCTGTGCCAAGTAAGACGATTTGGAACATAACCCTCTCAAACATATTACGGAATGAGAAGAGGCGACCGTGATAACTTTTTTCCACTTTCGTTTGGAAAATCGTCGACATAATAGGGAAGAAGCAGCCAACACTAAACCCAAACAAACCAAATGATGTAAGAGCCATCCATTTTATATCGCTAAAGAACAATGACAGGTGTGCAAAAGCAGTACAAACTGCGAAGAAATATAGTAATTTTTCAGGTTTGAAATGATCAGATAGACGTTTAATTACGAAGGCACCTAACATAAATGCGACACCTTCAATTGTATATATGAACCCTTTAATCGTAGGATCATGTTGCATTTCGCTAATGTTAATAACCATTAAATTAAACCCAGCTATAAATAATAGAGGGATGACACTTAATATAAGTGCTGTAAAAGCAATAGGAATTCCTTTTAAAATACGAAATACTTCCATAAAGCTATTATCTTTTGCAGCTTGTTTACTTGGTGTTGTTGATTTCTTGTCTTCGAATTGTAGGAAGAAAGTCGAGAGGAATAATAAGGCGTATGCTGCCATTGAGAAGGCATACATGTACTGTAAACTCATCACAACTAAAAGAATTCCACCTAGTGAAGTACCTGCAATACGAGCAATTGTACCAACATTCATATGTACACCGTTCATTTGTAATAACTCATGTTCACGTACGATGAGTGGAATTACAGATTGTAATGCAGGGAAATAAAATGCTGCTGAAATTTGAAGAGCAACCATAAATGCAATCATAAATGCGATACTTTCAAATTGAATAGCGAAAAACATAAAAATAACACTTAAAACTCGACCAAACCCAGCGTAAAGAAGAACTTTTTTCTTTTCATACTGATCGATGACACGGCCAGCCATAGGTCCAACTAGAACACCGGCTAATAGTCCGATAAATAATATAACTGATTTCATGAAATCAGAAGGGACATATTTTTGCATAAATTCAAGGTTGCCAAGAATACCAAGCCATAATCCTAGACCTGCAATAAACTCCCCAATTAAAACAATCCAAACGTTTTTATTACGCCACATAACATAAAACCTCTCCGTCTTTTAAAATGAAAAACTCGTATATAAAACCTCCTTATTTATGTAGTATTTTTATACAAACTTTTTTAGAGTCAGAGTCTATATTACGTGTTTCATAATTGGATTTCAATCTTTTTGATTTGTAAAAAATTTGATGTATTAATTGATGAAATAAGTGAATCAAAACGCAAAAAAATTATGATTAAAGCTAATAGAAAGTAAGGATAAATATAAAAAAGCAAGAACGTATAACTACGTCTTGCTTTTTTTAAGTATAAAATTAAACATTAATTTCACTTAGCAACATTTACGCTCTTGTCCAATATATAAAGCGCTAAAAGATAGAGGACCAACAACTTCTGCACTTGCACCACTAGTAAGGTTTTCTACAGTTAATGAATATTCGTGTGTCCCACTGCCAACGTTTTGATCTATAGCTTGAAATGTTTGTACGTACAATTGCTTTATTTGGAGAAAAAGGGACTGCAAAAGTTGTTTCATCAGTTTTACTTACAGGATGAGTAGTTTGGACAAATACTAGAATATTTTAATAAAGTCGAAAACAAGTGTTGGAAAGAAGCAATTCACATAAAAGCATCAAGAATATATCACAATAAGATGATATTTTTCTTAATGCTTTTTGTAATTAAGCAGAATATTCTTCTTTACGTACTTCGAAAAATTCATTACGTCGTAAGTAATTATAAATTTTCTCTGAAACCTCTTCTTCTTCAGACACTAAGAAACGATGATCAAAAGCATAGAAAGATTGACCTTTAATTAATTTTACGTAATACATATTAAACGCCTCCTGACACTAGATTATTACTTGCTTCGTATTATAATGGCCTATATGTCTGCTAAAAATACTTGGAGTTTCAAAGGGGCTAAGTAAAGGAATGAAAGAGCTTACAATTCTGTAAGGTTTATGTCACCTTTTTCGATAGTTTACATTCACCAATTTCTTCTATACTACAAATAAGTTACATAAAATAAGGGGGGGAAAAAGATGGATGAAATAATTGGAGAAGTTGTAGCTGGTATTTGTGAATTTGTAGTGGAAGTAACAGCGGATGCTATAGGAAGTTTAGTTTCCGGAAATGATGAGGAAAAAGAAACATTATAATAATTTGTAAAAGAATAAAGTTGATCAAATTATAAAGGCTGATTTCTAAAGGGAATTCAGCTTTTTTATTTTTTACATTATATTAACTTAATTTGAATATTCATTTGTTATCATATTTAAGAAGCCTATATAAGGAGGTGAATAAACGAATATGTCGAATTCAGGGCCTGATTTATCTGTTTCTCGTTTGATTGTGGTAAATATAGAGGAAAAAGAATATCATTTTATTGTTCGTGAACATCCGATTGTAGGGAAATTTATATCGCTATTTGAAAATGGAAAAGAATATGGTTTAATAGATAAACAAATCGCTAATAAAGATAAATTTATTACATCGGAGCTTACTAAATTAGATTATTTTAATATAGATGTTTTATATCGTACACCTGGGTGGATATGGATTGGTATGGATCAATTTGGTTTACATGCTCGTGAGGCTACTTATAACGAAGTAGATGTTATTATGAAGTTGAAAGAGGATTTATATTATATAGATATATACGAAGAAATAAAAATGTAGTAAATATTTAGTCAGGTTAGGGGGCAAGTTCCCGTAGCCTTTTTTTGTTTATAGAATAACGTATAATCATATTATTTTGATTATAAGGGAATGTGATGAGAAGTGAGATGAAAAGAGGATTTGAAAATACATGAAGAGAATTGTAATAATTATATGAGTCGTATATGTAAATAACAATAGAAAGAAGATGATAATATGAGTAAAGAAGAGCTTGTGAAAAAACAGTTTGGCAGTAATGCAGATAAATATGTAAATAGTAAAATACATGCTAAAGGACTGGATTTACAATATGTAGTTCAACAAGTTGAGTCTCGTCATAATAATCGTCTTCTTGATGTTGCTACTGGTGGTGGACATGTGGCAAATATGTTAGCACCTATGTTTGAAGAAGTAGTTGCACTTGATTTAACAGAACAGATGTTAGAAAAAGCAAAAGTTTTTATAAAGCAGAATGGTCATGAAAATGTATCTTTTGTAGCAGGAAACGCAGAGGATTTACCATTTGCAGACCATTTTTTTGATACAATCACATGCCGGATTGCAGCCCATCATTTTACGAATCCGGCTCAATTTATTTATGAAGTAAATCGTACATTGAAGGATAATGGATTATTCATCTTAATAGATAATGTTTCGCCAGAAAATAATGAATATGATACATTTTATAATTTTATAGAAAAAAAGCGAGACCCAAGTCATGAACGAGCTCTAAAAAAGACAGAATGGCTTACTTTATTAGAAAAAAACGGTTTGCAAATGCAGTCATGTCTTACTTTTGATAAGAAGTTTGATTTTGACTGGTGGTGTAATATGATGGATGTCCCTTTACAAAAGCGTGAAAAATTAACAGAATGTATGATGAAAGCACCAAACGAAATGAAGGGATATTTTAATATTCAATTTAAAAATAATAAAGTAGAATCGTTCTATACTGAAATGGCTATGTTTATATGTAAAAAAAGTACAACGTTAAAAAGATAAATGTGTTGCAGTCTTTCTGAAGTACGATATACTTAGTACAGAGAAACTGAGAATTGAGGAATAGTTATAATGATTCGTGTACGCATTGAAGGTTCTGAGGAAGAAATGCTTGAATTTATGGGGAAAATGCCAGACATTCCTGGATTTGAAAAGACACATATGAGAGAGCCGAGAAAAGGAAATAACCCGAAATACGATTCAAGTAAAAATGTACTTGCATATTTGTCTTATAAAAAGATTGAAGTCGCCAATAAATAGGCGACTTTTTTAGTTTGCGCTGTTTCACCGCCTTGTCTTTTTCACATAATAATAATAGTAGATTATGCTTAAGAGGGGTGAGAATAGTTAATAAGAAAATTATCTTTTTTGGAGACTTTGGTATTGATGACGCCGTAGCGTTAATTTATGCAAATAAAACATGTAAATTAGATATTCTAGGTATTGTTGCTGAGTACGGGAATGTATCACGAGATATCGTTACGGAAAATGTTTATTTTTTAGAAAGGTACTATGCTACACAAGTGAAAATTATTGAAGGTGCGAGTAGACCGATGACAGCTGAAGAGCCTTTGTTTTTCCCTGAAATCCACGGGGATCACGGTTTAGGTCCTATTATTCCACCTGAGATGAGAATTTGTAAACGAGAAAATTTTTGTGAATTAATCAAATTAATCGAACCTTGTCCAGAAGATATTATAATTGTGGCGACAGGGAGACTAACGACGCTTGCTACGTTATTTTTATTGTATCCAAATATAATGGATCGTATTTGTTCGTATTATATAATGGGCGGCGCTTTCCTATTTCCAGGTAATGTTACACCAGTATCTGAAGCGAATTTTTATGGTGATCCAATTGCAGCAAATATTGTTATGAAATATGCGAAAAACGCTAGCATATACCCGTTAAATGTAACACAGGGCGCGCTTATTACGCCTGAAATGGCGAATATAATAGATAAACAAGGAACTGGACAGGCGAAACTCATTAAACCAATGATTGATTTTTATTATGAGAATTTCTATAAAAAAGAATATCCGGGTATTGGTGGAAGTCCTATACACGATTTACTACCGTTTATCTCGTTTATAAATGACAGTATTTTCGAATATAAAAAATCGGCAGTGTGGATTAGTACGACAAATGATGTGACTAGGGGCCAAAGTGTAGCAGACTTTAGAAAAATAGCTGAGCCAACAAGGTTTGATGATCGGTCGATTCAAAGAATTGCTGTTGGTTTTAACTATGCAGCTTTTAAAGAAGAGTTTATGCGAACAATATTGAAGCCAGATTGTTCTTAATGTGTGTAATAACAAGTCGGATAAATCGTTAGTTCAAAAAAAGGTTTAATCTGTGTGTATTATTCTCAAAAATCTTAAAGTTGAACAACATGAATAACTTATGAAAAATGTCACATAACTAATGGTAAGCAATTGTTTCTAATTATATTTTGATTGGTGAAATGTAAAGGAGGTTATTATATGATTTGGTCTTTAATCGTCGGTGGTATATTAGGATGGCTTGCGAGCTTAATTACTGGAAAGGACGTACCTGGTGGTGTAATTGGTAATATTATTGCTGGTATTATAGGTTCTTGGGTTGGTTCGAAATTACTTGGTAGTTTTGGTCCAGTCATTGGCGGATATGCAATTATTCCAGCTTTAATCGGTGCGATCATTTTAATTTTCATCGTAAGCTTCTTATTACGAGCAATGCGAAAATGAATGTAAGGACTGTTTACATTTGTAAGCAGTCCTTTTTATATGTTATGCTAGTATTATACAATCAGGAGGTGTCAGCATTGAAATCATTTACAGTAAATTTCCATCAAGAAGATAATGCAAAAGCGACAACAGTACATAAATTAAGTGAAGAGGACTTCAATAAAGCAACTGAAAAAGGTACTCGTCATTTATTTGATTTAGATACAAACGTTGGCTTCTTCGTATTCTTTGATGCAGAAGATGCAGAAGGAAATGATCAATACTTAATGTTACAATATGAAGGGGATCATGAAGAACCAACTGCATGCTACGGATTTGATTTAAAACTATACTATCAATTTTTAGCACTATACTTAAACGATCTTGAATTCCAAGGCGAAACAGATGAGGAAGAGGAAGAATACGGTCCAATTCATCATTTAGCGCATTTACTTTATCATATTGTTGAAGATGGTAAATCAATTGAAGTGTAATATACATATTTGAAGCTGCTCTTTTTGGGCAGTTTTTTTATATGACATTAAAATGGTGTACTGTAAGCTAAATAAGGTGAAATTTTAATCAGTGGGGGTTTTGTTCATTCCCACTGATTATCAGCCCTCACCAATTTAGCTTTTACGGGCAGCAGGGCCCCCACCTAACTTCTTTGTTTCCGCTGAATTTTGAGGTGGGGATCTTACTGCCCAGCAAATAGCGGGATAAATTAATAATAGAAATTTATTTATTACTTTCATGTTAGCGTCGTAAAACACCTGTTATAATGATTGTAATTAAATTCTTGGAGGCTAATTCTATGCTTGTAGATGTAAAAGCTTTTATTAAAGCTGCAGGTTTAGCATGTATTTCATCATTAAGTGGAGATAACACGTTTGCTTATAATTTTGAAACAGTAAAAAACACTATCGCTACATTTTTTAAGAAGCTAAGATTTACCGTTTAATTTCATTTCAACCAGTAGGAAAAGAGTAATCACTTCCTACTGTTTTTTTTGTTTCAAGGAGCTGTTGTGACAGCGTGTTTTAAGTTATAGATAGAGGATATTATCATCGAGAAGAGAAGGTTTAAAGAAGGAGATGAATACGATGATTAACAATATAATTCCAAGTTTTTTAAAATTATGGGAAAGTGACGATTTAGAATTAGAAGTCCTTAATTAATACTATACTTCGCATCCGGTTGATTATCGAAATGAATAAAATACAATAGGGGGTAAAAATGATGAAAGTATATTTCAAAATAGTTATGTTATTTCTTGCTTTTACATGCACATTTGCATTAGCAGCATGTAAAGGGACAGACGAAAAAAAGGAAGCAAATCCAGCCTCGGAAAATCATAAAAATGAACAAAGCAATTCTTCAGAAGAAAAGAAAAATCTTGAAGCAAAACCAAGTAATGAAAAAACAACAAAACCATCAGCTGAGCAAGATTCGAAAGATAGAACACTTAATCAAAAATCAATTAACCACGTTAAAGATTTGTTTGAACTAGCAAAAGAAGGAAAGGTACCTAATGTGCCATTTGGAGCCCATACAGGGGATATTGAAGAAATTGAAAAAGCGTGGGGGAAAGCAAATAAAACCGAATATGCAGGGAATGGAATGTACGCAACTTTTACAAATAAAAATGTTGTTTTCGGATTTAATAAAGGGTCACAAGTTTTTGATGTACGCTCATATCATGCAGAACTAAAATTGATTACATTACAAGAAATTGAAAAAGCATTAGGAAAACCATCTTCAGTTAAAGAGAATGGTGAAGATAAAATATATGTATACAAAGTAAATAACCAGTATGAATTGAAATTTGTCATTCCAAAATCGACTGGTAAGGTCGATCATATTTCCGTATTTTCGCCAGAGGATAGTATTAATAAAATGGCAGGATAAGAAATTAAGTGATTTCAAAAACACCTCACTTTCTTGAAGTGAGGTGTTTTTAGTTGTAAACAAGGAACGTCTCCTGTCATATAAAACATACTTTCATATGCGAAATACTTCACTTTTATTTTTTAGCATTTATCCAATAAGAAATGTTGATCTACTGAAAAAGTAGTAACCTATAAATTATGTGTAGGATGGTTCACGATTTTTTTACGTTCCAAACTTTGAACAAATAGCGCTTGAACAATACCTCCAACTAATAAGAAGCTAGCACAAATATAAAACAGCATACTTCCATTTAACTTACTTAATATAACTGCACCAATAACTGGTCCACACGTTCGAGATATATCCCAGTGTATACCGTAAATTGAAAAATATAAACCACGTTTATCATGAGGTGCAATTTCTGAAACGAATCGTAATAAATGGTTTAGAGCAATACTTTCTCCAATGACTAAAAAGAGTAAGGTGAAGAATAACGACAATATCGTCGTTGAATAACTAAAGCCAACTGCAGCTATTGTATAGCAGGCGTAAGAAATAAGGATGATTTTCGCCATAGAAAATCGTTCAGACCATTTTACGAGGAAGATTTGTAGAATGATTTCCAAAATGGCTTTGCATGTTGAAATAAATGCGAGTATGAATACGAGATTAGGAAATACATGTTCTGCAAAAATACGATAATTCGTCTCAGTTTGTGCATAAAAAAAACTAATAGGAAGTGTAGAAACCATAAGACCGAATATGGCGTAATGTTTAAAAACAAATTGCTTTGGTGAACTTGCCTCAACTGTTTGTTTCGACTTACTTATAGGTGGAATAGTTTCTGGGAGCTGGGTCCAAACAACAACGGCATATATCGTAAGAGTTACACTTTGCACGATAAATAAATATTCTGGGTGAGTATTATAAAAACTTGCACCGATTAAAGGGCCGACTACGGATCCGATTGCTCCCATCGTTTGTAGGAGAGCAAAAATTTCTGCTTGCTGCTCTTGTTTTGTTAAATCAGCAATTTGTGCACGTTGAGCTGGAATATATAAGGAACGGCCAATACCATTAATGACATATAACAGTGCAAATATAAAAACGGATTGAGCGAAAACGAAACTACCGATTGCAACACCTTGTAGTAATAATCCGAGTAACATAATCTTTTTTCGGCCATATTTATCAGTAATTCCTCCAGCAATAAGTGTAAATAAAATGTCTGAAAGTGGCTGCAGTCCGAAAATCAGCATAGTTATTATTACATTGCCGTTTAACATTTTATTGACGTAAATAATCATAATGAGAGCTAACATAGATTCAGTCGTTCGGGTTAATAATTCACCGCACAGTCTAATGAAAATAGGTTTATTGTAACGAAGTAAGAGATAATTCAATATTAATTCCTCCTTTCTATATTGAAATGATAAGATGAAAGGAGAGTTGGAAAAAGGGTAGAAACAATAGGGAGTATTTTTCACCTTTTAGGGGGAGTATGATGTTTATTTTAGATCAATACATTGAACTATGGATTGCTTATGGAAAAGGGAAAAAAGAGGGAGAACGATTGGAAGTAACAGTGCAAAATATATCTGAAACATTATTTTGCACAGAGCGTAATAGTAAATTAATTATAAAAAAATTAGATGATTTAAATTGGATTAAGTGGTTTCCAGGTCGCGGCAGAGGAAATCGTTCTAAGTTAATATTTCAAAAGCACCCGATTTCTTTAGTTTTAGATAGAGGAAAAGAAATAACGAAAAAAGGGGATGTGAAAAGCGGAAGCATATTTGTGGAACGCTATAGCTCGCATTTTCCATCGGTAAAGGGAGAATATCACTGCTGGGTGGATTCAATATTTGGTCATAAGGTTGAAATGACATCTGAAGGGAGAAGAGATGTACTCCGGTTGCAAGTACAAATGAATTTAGATATCACATTAGATCCTGTATACGCTACAATGCGTTCAGAATGCCATATGGTAAAACATATATTCGACACACTCGTGTATGTAGACGGTAATACAAACATTATAGAGCCAAGACTTGCATTTCACTGGGAATATAATGACGCTGAAAAAATATGGACGTTTTACTTACGAAAAGGAGTTCACTTTCATAATGGAAAACAACTTACTGCACATGATGTTATATACTCGTTGAATCGATTTATGAAGCTGGAAAATAATGCACACGCATGGATGTTACAACACGTTGAAAATATCCGTTCAGTGGATGACTACGTTTTCGAAATTCAATTACATACGGAAAATCGAATGTTTTTACATATGCTAAGTGCAGAACAGTGTTCTATCGTGAATGAAGATGAAGCAGGAGGGTTAATTGGAACAGGGCCTTTTCAATTATATAAAAGTAATGAAAATCTGTTCATTTTAGAAGGACATCCTTTATATTTTCGTGAAAGACCTTTTTTAGATCGTATTGAGTTGTGGAATGTAGAACAAGGTGTAAGTACATACGATGTTTTAGTAAAGGCGCAGTATAAAGATAAAGAAAAACATAATAAAGAATTGTCTCGGCTTGAGTCGAACGTGACATATATAACATGTAATCTTACGAAAGAAGGACCAATGCAAGATGCGTTATTTCGGAAAGCGTTATATCAAATCATTCATGGTTATACAATCGTTCAAGAACTCGGCGGAGAACGTGGAGAAGTGGCAAAGAAACTAATATTAGCAAATGAAAGCATAGTAGATATTGACGAAGATATCGAAAGTTTAATTAAAAGGAGTACTTATCATAGTGAAGTGCTACAACTCTACACATTTACAGGACGAGATCATGTTGAAGATGCACAATGGATACAAAAAGAGTGTGCGAAGTACGGGATTCGTGTAGAAAATAATTTTCTTGAGATAGAAGAGCTATTGGAAGTAAGTACGATACAAAAGGCCGATATGATGCATGATAGTGCCACAATAAGTGAACGAATAGAAGATAGTTTATTATATATGTTTCTTACAAAAAATAGTTTTATTCATGGACAAAGCAGCATGGACTTTCATGAAAAGTTGTCTCCTTATTTTAGACAAGAAGAATTAGAGAAAAGAGTTACACTGTTACGCGATATCGAGGATACTTTGTTACGTCAAATTCATATTATTCCTTTATATCGTAATAAACAAGAGGTAAGTACACATGAAAAAGTTCAAAATATAATGATTAATTCACAAGGTTGGATTGATTTTTATAATATTTGGTTTAAATCTTGATATATAAGGGCTTTTGCACATTTTCATAAGATGTGTAAGAGCCTTTTTTTATGTGAGAATAGGTTTGTTTTACACATTGTTACGCTACTTGTGATAAAAGTCTATTTACAGCGTAACAGTGTTATGTTACATTGTTATCAGGAAGGAGTGTTATACAGTTGAGTACAGATTTAATTTCAAAAAAAGATTTATTAGAACTAACTGGTATTTCATACGGACAGTTATATAGGTGGAAAAGAAAAAATTTAATTCCGGAAGATTGGTTTGTACGAAAATCAACGTTTACAGGTCAAGAGACATTTTTTCCGAAAGAAAAGATATTAGAGCGTATCGATAAAATCCAAACGATGAAAGAGGATTTATCACTTGATGAACTAGCGAACATGTTTTCACCGAGTGTGAGAGAAATTCTTTTAACAAAGGAAGAGATTTTACGCAAGGGGATTGCATCAGAACCAGTTTTACAATTTTTCATAGAACAAACGAATAAAACAGCAGAGTTTCAATTTGTAGACATTCTTTATGTGTACATGTTAGAAGAATTACTACAATCAGGAGAGATTAGTTTAGAAGAAGGAAAAATGGTCTTGCAAGTTTTACGTGAAAGTTATGAAGCAATGAAACATAAAACTTGTGACTTAATCATTGTCCGAAAGTTAGGTATTTCTACATGTTTATTAGTTTCAAACGTGGACGATTTAATTTTTGAAAAAGGCACCAAAATCGTTTTACGCGAAGCGATTATGAAATATACCGAAGCATTAAAAACTAAATTGTTGTAGTGGAGGAGAAAGTATGCGTACAGATAATTTGATTATAAATGGTTACGGTTCATCGAATGGTGGCGAGTTTCATAAAGTGCAATTAAACGGAAAAGGAACTGTGAATGGAAATGTTGAATGTGAGCAATTTGAATGTAACGGTTACGGTGCAGTTACTGGCGATTTGAAAAGTAGCAGTGCACGAATTAGCGGATCTGGTAAAGTTGATGGCACAGTTCATGCTGAAACGATGCGAATTGATGGAAAAGCAACAATTACGCAAAATGTAAAAGCAAACAGTTTGAAAATTGCAGGAAAAGGTACGATAGGTGGAAATGTCACTGGTGAAGAATTTAAAGTCAATGGTCAAGCTACAATTGACGGTAATTGTGAAGTGGATACTTTTTCTTCAGAAGGACAATTTACAATCGGTGGTTTATTAAGCGCAGATGAAATTAATATAAATATTCACGGTACATGTCGAGCGAAAGAAATTGGTGGTCAAACGATTAAAGTAAGACATAGATCAGGTACATTTAGTAGGCTATTTAAAACAGTATTTGGCTTGCAGTTAGAAGCTGAACTATTAGAAGGTGACAATATCGATATTGATTATGCTCACATAAGAACGGTAAGAGGAAACAATGTTACAGTAGGAGCAAACTGTGAGATTGAACTGATTGAATATACGGGTGTTCTTACTGTTGATAAAAATGCAAATGTAAAAGAAATTAAGCAGGTTTAACGGAAGGGAGAAATCAGTATGGAACATCCACATAGTCTCACAGTAAATGGTTCTGGTAATTCAGCAGGCGGAGATTATAATAAAGTGAAGATTCGCGGTGAAGGAACAATTACCAATGATATGAGTTGCAATGAGTTTAAAACGTACGGAACGAGTGATGTACGCGGTAATGTGAAAGTGAAAAACTATGTCGTGTATGGAGATAACGAAGTACAAGGAAATGTAGATGCGGAATATGTAAAAGTATATGGTAATACACAAATTCATGGTGATGCTCATATTGAAAAAACAAAAGTTAGAGGTATGATAGATATTGCAGGAAAGTTTTCAGGTGATTTCGTAGATGTAAAAGGTGCTTTAAATGTGAAGGGAGATATTGAAATAGAAGATTTATCATTAACTGGTGGTCTTGAAAGTGCTGGATTACTTAATGCTGAAAATATTCAAATCTCACTTCGTTATGAAGGCAGTAAGGTAAGAGAAATTGGTGGTAAAAAGATTACTGTTCGTAAAAAAACGAGATTTATTCCTTTTACTAGTCATGCTGGAAACCTCCAAACTTCGATTGTTGAAGGAGATGATATCTATTTAGAACATACGATTGCTGAAGTTGTAAGAGGCAACAACGTCACAATTGGTCCTGGATGTGAAATTAGTGTTGTAGAATATCATACTAGTTTTAATCAAAAAGGTAATGCAGTCGTAAAAGAACATAAACAAATATAAGTAGTATGAGGGAGAGCAAGAGATATGGTTGAGAAGAATAATAAGCTCGGCTTTGTTGTGGCGGGCTTATTGCTAGGTATTTTAATGGCATCGATGGATAATACCATTGTCGTAACGGCGATGGGAACAATCGTTGGTGACTTAGGAGGCCTCGAAAACTTTGTATGGGTCGTTTCTGCCTATATGGTCGCAGAAATGGCAGGCATGCCGATTTTCGGTAAGCTATCAGATATGTATGGTAGAAAGAGATTCTTTATTTTCGGTTTAATTGTCTTTATGATTGGTTCGGCACTTTGTGGTACTGCTGAAAATATTACACAGTTAGGTATTTATCGTGCCATTCAAGGTATTGGCGGCGGGGCATTAGTGCCAATTGCGTTTACTATCGTTTTTGATATTTTCCCACCTGAAAAACGCGGGAAAATGGGTGGCTTATTCGGAGCGGTATTTGGATTATCTAGTATTTTCGGGCCATTACTTGGCGCTTATATTACCGATTACATTAGCTGGCACTGGGTATTTTATATTAACTTACCACTTGGCATTTTAGCACTTATTTTTATTACATTCTTTTATAAAGAATCACGCGTTCATAGAAAGCAAAAGATTGATTGGTTTGGTGCAATTACTTTAGTTGGTGCAGTAATTTGTTTAATGTTTGCTTTAGAACTAGGTGGACAAAAATATGATTGGGATTCTAGCTTTATTTTAAGCTTATTTGGTGGATTCGCCATTTTAATCATCGCATTCATTTTTATTGAACGAAAAGTAGAAGAACCAATTATTTCATTTGAGATGTTTAAGCAGCGCTTATTCGGAATGAGTACAATTATTGCTTTATGTTACGGTGCTGCATTTATGTCAGCAACTGTGTACATTCCGTTATTTATTCAAGGTGTATACGGTGGTACCGCAACAAACTCAGGATTATTACTTTTACCGATGATGTTAGGATCAGTCGTAACAGCGCAGTTAGGCGGATTTTTAACAACTAAACTTAGCTACCGAAACATTATGATTATTTCTGCGGTTATTATGCTAATTGGACTATTCTTATTAAGCACGTTAACACCAGAAACAAGTCGTGCATTATTAACAGTTTATATGATTATTATCGGATTTGGAGTCGGTTTCTCATTCTCTGTACTAAGTATGGCAGCTATTCACAACTTCGGTATGGAACAGCGCGGGTCTGCGACTTCAACGAGTAACTTCATTCGTTCGTTAGGAATGACACTAGGCATTACAATCTTCGGAATGATCCAAAGAACAGGTTTCCAAGATCAATTAGAAGAAGCATTTAAAGGGATGAGCGGGGGAATGAATACAAACGCTTTAGGGGATTCAAGAGCTATTCTATCAGAATCGGCAAGATCTCAAATCCCTCCGCAAATATTAGATAAGATTATTGACGCTCTTTCTAGTTCAATTGTTCAAACATTCATGTGGGCATTGGTACCAGCTGGATTAGCATTCATATTCATTTTCTTTATGGGAAATGAGCGCATGGTAATTAAGAAACAACAAACGAATAAAAAGAGTGAAACATCAAAAGCGTAATGAAAAAGCTCCTTTCTAATTGGAAAGGAGCTTTTTCGTATGTACGGATTTAGATTAGCCTTCGATAATTTCGTATTCTTCGTCTGCTAATAGTAAAATTTGTGTTTTCTTACCTTTGTTTTGAACTTCGATTACATCGTAAGCACCTAAGTCTCTTACTTTGCTTTGAGAAGCGTTAACCATAACTTCAATAGAATCAATTAAGATATCTTCTTCAATGTATGATTCAGGCAATGCCATATCTTCAGTATCTAATACACATGCGTATAGATTTTGTAAGTTTTCAGCAGTTGGGTTTTGTTCCTCAACATCAATGATGTTTTTTACTGCTTCCATATTTTCCTCTTTTGCTTGGTATACTTTAATTTTAGCCATTGTTTTAATCTCCTTTATAACGTAATCGTAGAGGCTACACCTTATTATAACGTTTTTTTTATGAAAGATGAAATTGTTATATGTATTTATAGTAAAAATTATGTGTCCTTACTCAAAAATGGTGTGATTTCCATATAAATGTACGAGTAGGTAACGATATTACTACGTTAACGTTATATTGTCCAAGCTTTTCTTATTTTCTTCTCATATATATGTAGTAGCAATTCTATATAGAGAAGGGATGGAGTGTAAGTGGGGTGTGAACCGAAACGTGATTGTGGGTGTTGCCAAAATAGTATATGTGAGTTTTTACAGAGTCTAGAACCGTATACAAAAGTTGAAAGTATCATAATAGCAGGAAACGAAATTGCTGTATCTTATTTTCTTTCATTTAATAAGAAAACAGGTATCGTATCATTCGTACAAGAAGACAATGAGGTTATATTTGTCGATTGTTCAAAGATTGATGCAATTCGAATAGGGAAAGTATGTAGTTGCAAAACAAAAGTTAAATATATTGAAGAGGACTTTAGCTTGCTAGGAAATGTTTGCCCGCATTGTTTAACGGAGGGGAGTACAATCTTTTTCGATTTTAACAATCCTGAATTAAATGTGTCTTTCCAAGCAACAACAATTAATCCACCTAGATGTACTGAATTTACAGATGATCTCGGGAATGTAGTAAAGCAAATTACTATAGTAGGTGAGGCGAGAGTTTCTAGAGATTTTGTTCAAGTACCTGAACTGGTAGGTTTTCGATTACTTTTATCACATCCAGCTGGAGACCCTTTAAACTACGGATTATTATTTATTAATTTTCCTGATACGATTTTTATTTTTATATTGGCATCAAGCGGATACCTTTCCATTTCGAACTGTTTAAAAATAGAGGGCGGAACTGGTGATGCCGAAATAGAAGAGATGAAAAAAATGATAGAGGATGACGTTAACACGTACAAATCAGTTGTTAAATTGACTAAAGTATATAAGAACGGTGAGACGGAATCTTTTATTTATAAAAATGAGTTATAACACATGTATTTAAATGCACCCTCAAACTATTGTTGAGGGTTGTTACATAATTAATTATGTTGGTCCTTCAAACCGTTTGTTAACGGGTAAGAAATATATTTATTGTTGACTTATTTTATATGTTGATCATTTCATAGTTAGTAGATGTTATAATCATTTTATGTTTACTGATATTTTATAAATATTCGAAGTTTTAATTTAATAGTCAATTGCTTTTATGATGAACAGGTGGGTATGTATATGAATACGAATTATGGAGCGCTCATGAAAATGTTAAGAGTAGTTGATTCTAAAGAAGGCGGGAATGTAAATGATGTATGAAGCGAATATACATACAAGAAAAAAACTAGTTTCTATGTTTGAGGATTTCAATAACGTTGTTTTACTTTCTTATTTACAAGGGCATATGGGTACTGCTTGGGTAAATGATCTTGAAAATCCAAAAGTAGCACAAGTTACGGTAGGGATTTTTACATTTTACGCTGGAGACCCAAATACGAAAGAAACAGAAGAGTTATTACGTAATATTCCAGAAAGAATTTTAGTTATCGTAAATAGTGAAGAGTGGAAACAACGCTTAGAAACATTCCATGAAAGAAAAATAGATAAGTTTTTACGTTATAAATTCAAACGAAATCCAGAAGTTTTTAATCGTTCAAAATTAAAAACTTTTATATCAGCACTTCCAAAAGAATATGAGTTAAGAAGAATAGACGAGTATATCGCAAATAGCCCTACATTACATAAGATATCTGAAGATTTCACAAGTCAATTTCATTCGGTAGAAGATTATATAAACCGTGGTATAGGTTATAGCATTTTATATAACGGAGAAGTTGTATGCGGTGCATCCTCGTATAGTATTTATAATGATGGGATTGAAATTGAAGTTGCGACTGATCACAATCATAGAAGAGAGGGCTTGGCAACTGTAGTAAGTGCAGCTCTTATATTGGATTGCTTAGAAAATGGAAAGTATCCAAACTGGGACGCAGCGAATACTACATCTGCTAAACTAGCAGAAAAGTTAGGATATGAATTTGATAAGGCATATGATACTTATTTTGTGGATAATAGATGAGTGAAGGAGTTACATACTAAAAAATAAATACGCCCTAGTACGTAAGTCTAGGGCGCATTTATTAGTTGGTAAATATCTTCATAACAATCATATCATATTTTATCTTTTGAATGTTTGGAATTAAAGATATTTATGTGACTTTTTGAAAAAATAAAAGAGCAGCTAGCAAAAGCCAACTGCTCCTCTCCAAGGGGAAATGGAGAAATACAATCATCTTATCTATAGTATTGACGGAACATAGAGTTTTAATCAAAGCCCGATTGGTGAGGGATTTGATTAAAACTCTCACTGATTAAAGTTTCACTTTATTACATTTACAATTTAAATAGTAGAACGTGTTTATCGTAGTTCTCCAAACACCAATTATATTTTTTTAGAATAATTGGATGGACTGCTTCTGTCGTAGTATCGACTTCAGTATATCCATATTTCTTATAAAAGTTTTCTAATTCCTCAAAAGGAAGACAATATACATTTTGTATTTGTGATTTTTTCGCAGTTTCTACTAAAAATGAAACAAGCTCACCAGCTAATTGAAGCCCTCTAAATTGAGGCAGAATAAAAATCCCGCCCATTTCTAAAGTATCTTCATCTATTTGGACTAATCGGCCAACACCTGCATACTCGTTGTTATATGTAATAATTGCAACTTTATCTCTCTTTAAATCACTTCGTACAAATCCTATTGAGTCATATTGACTATTAATCCATTTTAAATCGTTAGATGTGGCCAATTGAATACTCATATATATCCTCCTTCGGAATACTAGCGCTCTCTTCATTATATAGAACATAAGATACTATATCAAAGGAACCTTGAGGTAGCCCATTTGTTTAAGTTATTAGTTAAAAGTGTGGGGTTGCTGGCATTGAAATGATGGATTCACCAAACATAGGATAATAATCTTGTGAATTTAGTGTTACATAGTCAAAATAAAAATTAATTCATGCGTTCGGTAACGCACGATGGTTTAAGTGTAGAGAAGATCATAGGGGTATTTTAATTAGTAGCTACTGTATTCATTGAAGTTATTAAGGAAATGTCGTAATCCCTAGCCTTAGTGATACAAATCAGGGTTTAGTAAAAAAACTCTTCCTGAAAAAGAGGGGGATTAAAGATAGGAGCACTTCGAAAAGTGCCCTTCAGTAAACGACTACTTATTCTAAAAAGAAAGGATGCAATATATTATATGAAGTTTAGTGTATTTAAGTATGGGTCTTTTATATAAATGTGAAATAAAAGAGGGGTGTCTTCTTATTAGAAGGCAGCCTTTTGTTATTAGAAAAAAGAATTAGAAGTAAAATAGAAAATCAAGTTACTTGTCCAAACAAATTTTTTAAAAATACATAAAATGCTAGTAGTTAGCCAATATTTTCATATTGCTAATTTTTTAGTCTAAAAGGGGTGATTTTATGTGTGAATGTGAAGTTTGTAGAAGAAAGAAAAATCGGGATCCATTAAACCGGGAGTTTGAGCCGAAAAAACGAGTTCCTGAGCCAAAAAAAGAGGATTGCGAGCCAAAAAAAGAAGATTGCGAATCATTAAATGATTATTCGTTTAGTAAAAATGCAAATTTTTTAGAGGAAGCTATACAAACAGATGAAATCGATCAAATTTCTGAGGAATATATTGAAATAGTTGATTCAGCAGATGTACAAGTTACTACTACAGATACAAAAGCTGCGCTATCTATCCAAGCGGCATTACAAGCAGCTATCGTAGTTGTAGTAAGTATTTCTATAGCAGATAGTGAAAAGGCAGATAAAATAACACAAGAATTATTTCAAAAATCAGCTATTAAACAAATTAATAGACAAAAAACATTTATTAAAAATTCTAGAAACGTAACCGTAACAACTACTGATACAGATATTGCAGTGAATATTCAAATTCTCCTTCAAATTTTATTAGCGCTATTAGTTAAACTAAACATTTTATAAAGTTTAGCTATAAGGGTTCACTCTAAGTAAATATTTTTTGTTGTAATATGTGGTACAAGCTTGGACTTCTCATTATGACCGAATTAATATTCAAGATTTATGGGAAATTAAGTGTGGAAAACTACACAATAACAAAGATGAACTTATTATTTAACAGTGAATAAAACTTAAATATGTGAAGTAAAGGAGGGCTGTCTTCGTATTAGAAGACAGCTTTTTGATTTTATTAGTAAAAAAAGTAAAAATAGAAGATTAAGTTACTTGTCCAAGCAATTTTTATTTAAATACATATAATGCTGGTAGTTATTTGAAATTTTTATAGAAAACTGATAGGAGTGAACATTGTAAATGGATGATTTAAATAAATTTTCTTCCTTTAAGTTTGATAAGGATCAAAAGAATATAATTATAGACCTTTTACTCTCAGATATTTTTAATAGGCATGGGATAAATGAAGAAAAATTAAAAAATTTATCACCAGAAAAAAAGCAGCAAATTAAAAGTATTGTTTCTGAAATACAATCACAAGTTAATAATTATTTAGATTGAAGGGGGGTGAACATATGGACAAAACATGTCATTCAGATGAAAATAAAAAGTGGAGTGCATTAGATTCCTCAAATCCTCATCCATCTTTTAAAAATGCTAGCGTTTCAGAAGCAGCTGCGCAAGAAAGTAAAACGTATCAAATTTCTGAAGAATCTATTACAATTGTAGATTCCGCAGATGTAGAAGTTACTACTACAGATACAAAAGCTGCTTTATCTATTCAAGCAGCATTACAAGCAGCTATCGTGGTTATAATAAGTATTTCTATAGCAGATAGTGAAAAAGCTGACCGTGTAGCACAAGAACTGTTTCAAAAATCATCTATTAAACAAATTAATAAACAAGAAACTGTTATTAGAAATTCTAGAAATGTTACAGTTACGACTACGGATACAGACATAGCAGTAAATGTTCAAATTCTTCTCCAAATTTTATTAGCTTTACTAGTAAAATTAAATATTTTATAAAATGTTTAACTTGTTTTTATCTAGTGATTCTTACAGGTGAATATTCACTGTTTTAATTATAGTACAGGCTATAAATATTTATCATAACTGGACTAATATTCAACATCACCAAAGTATGAATGTAAACAAACAATTTGATGGAAAATAAAGTTTGGTTATTTTATGAAAATGTAAAAGCCATTTCCTTTATTGGATTTGGCTTTTAAATTTTAAACAGTATGAATTTGAAAAGATTATATTAAGATAAAGAATTAAAATATAATGATACAAAATACTTATAAAATTATTCGTGTTTTAGAAAAATAATAAGAAAAAGGTGTTTAAAATAGAATCATTTTCATTAATAGTTCAAGTTTTGAAGAATAGTGCATACAATATAAAGTGTTTTCCTTTCTTCATTTAAGTTTTACGTATATAATTTAAAAGTACTATTTTTATTTTATTATTTTATATTTATAACAGAATAGAGGTTTAAAAATGGGTGTTAAAATCATTACGGATAGTGCGGCGGATTTACCAGTAGAATTGCTGCAAGCATATGATATTGATTTAATTCCACTCCGTGTATATGATGAAGCAGAAACAGAGTATTTAGATGGAGTAACATTAGAGTCAGTTACATTATTGCAAAAAATGAGAGAAGGCGCTGTTTATAGAACGTCATTGCCTTCACTTGAAACGTTCCAAGAAAAATTTGTTTCTTATGCAAAAGAAGGTAATCCTTGTATATATTTAGCTTTTTCATCTGAACTGTCTGGTACATATCAATCATCAGTTGTCATTAAAGAGGAAGTAAAAGAAACATATGCTAACTTAGATTTAGAAATTATTGATACGAAATGTGCTTCGCTTGGTCAAGGTCTTGTCGTTTTAGAAGCTGCTAAAATGGCAAAAGACGGCGCATCAAAAGAAGATATTTTAAAGCGTGTTGATTTTCTAATGAGCCATATGGAACATATCTTCACTGTAGCTGACTTACAGTACTTAGTGAGAGGTGGACGTTTAAGCAAAGTCGCAGGATTTATCGGTGGTTTACTAAACATTAAACCGATCTTAAACGTGGAAGAAGGAAAACTTGTACCACTTGAAAAGGTACGAGGGAAAAAGAAAGTATTAAGCCGTATTGTTGATATTATGGAAGAACGTGGTAAAGACCTTAAAGGTCAAACAATCGGTATGACTCACGGTGACGATTTAGAAACAGCGGAAGCATTAAAATCATTAATTACGGAAAGATTTGGCTGTGAAGTATTTATCGTAAATACAATTGGTGCAGCAATCGGTGCACATACAGGACCTGGCGTTATAACGTTATTTTTCTTAAATGAAGTAGAGTAAAGGATTGATCTTTTGATCAATCCTTTTTTATTTTTTAATCTGTGATAATCGGTCGATATGGTATTGATGAAGATAAAATCTTTGAAGTTTTCCTATATCAAATGCAATCTTGTAGAGGGAGTATTTTTTATATGTGTAATGATACTTAATGGTAGAAGAAAAGAGTATAAATAAGAATATATTTATAGGAATTTAAATATTTGGAGATATCAAAATTTTTCCATTTCATATATAATTGTGTGGGGAGAAATATCTGTAACTATTTGTAAAAATAGGAGGCGGCTATAAAAATGCAAGAAAGTGCTAGATGGGATTTAAATCGCTTGTATTTGAATGAGGATATTCTATTTCCGATTTTGGAGTTGAAAGAGCAATATTTTGTAACAAAAGATGTAGAGATTCTTTCAAAGCTTATACAAGCTATTGAAAAAGCAGAATACTATTTGTACTGTCGATCGGTTGAAAAAAGTGTTCCATCTGACCTTACTAAATTGACCGTGAAAGTGAAGGAACTAAAAAGTGAATTACAGCAAGTAATAAAACATAATGAAGTGGAAACTTCAGATAATACTAAGCTAATAAAAGATGAACTCAATGCGTGGGAAAATATGTACATACAATTACGGAATAGGATAGAAATAGAGCACAATAATAAACTATTATCCTTTGGACAAGCAAATACTATTGTAATGAATAGTGATAATGAAAAGGAAAGATTAGAAGTATTCGAGTCATTAACATGTGCTTTACATAAGGAAAAAGAAATCTTTGCTACTGTATTAAATCAAGTAGGGAGATTGCGTAATACAAAGGGTAATGAATTAGAAGATAGAGAGATTTTAGCAAGGTCCCTTCATGCGAATAGTATTTCAGAAACTGTATTATTCCAAATGTGGAATGTGACAGAAGAAAACCTTGATAAATTAGTAAGTGCTTTAAACGTGTATAAGAAAGGGAAAGCTTCGATTACATGGCATGAACTTATGACAGTAAAGGAAAGTAATGAGGTTACTATTCCTTTTTCAGTAGCAGTACAAAACGTTTATGATGCATGTAAGAATATTGATGAAGAATTAGCAGAATTTGCACGTAATGCGATAGAAAGTGGATGGATAGATGCTGAACCGAGAGAGAATAAACCACCAGGTGGGTTTTGTGCTCCATTTTTCAGTGAGAAAGAATCGAGAATCTCCATGCGTTATGATGGGAGTATAGATAGTGTAAGAGTGCTCGCTCATGAATTAGGACATGCTTGGCATTTTTATAATATGAGTTTTGAACAATCTACATCTTTTTTAGATGATTATTTGCCGATGAGTACGGCTGAATCAGCATCTATTTTCTTTGAAACGGTACTCTTAAATTATCTAATTGAAACAACGGATAGTAAAGATATGAAAAAGTCATTACTTAGCTGGAAAATAAGAAATAGTTTTAATTATGTAATGGCAATACGAGCATCGTATCAGTTTGAAAAAACATTTTATGAAAAATGTAAAGAGGGTCCATTAAGTGCTGCTGAAATTGAGAAATTATCTATAATTGCACAAAAAGAAGCTTATGGAAATGCTTTAAGTGAATACCAGCCGTTTGTATGGATGAAATATATTCAATTTTATATAGCAGATGTTCCTTTTTACAATTATCCATACACATTTGGATATTTAGTAAGTTTTAGCTTATTAGAAATAGCTCAAGAAGGTAAAAGTACTTTTCATTCGAAATATAAAGAGTTCTTACGAGAAACAGGAAAGGCTCCAGTAGAGGAGCTTATGAAAAAACATTTTGAAATAGATATAAGAAATTATGAATTTTGGAATAAAGCATTTATTCAAATTTCTAAAGACATTGATGAATATTTACAGCTTATGTAAGGGGAGAGTATAGTGGATCAGCAGTTTATAAAAGGTATACCTTTTTCAACTTTAGAATATGCAAAAGCTATAAGTTTATTAAAAGGTTGGCTACATGAACAACAAGAGAAACCAAGGTTTGTAGTAACTGCAAATCCTGAAATTGTTATGTCTGCAAAGGAAAATACGGAAAAATCAAAGCAGTTTAAAAAGATGTTACTATCTGCGGATTTAATAACAGCCGATGGGATTGGTGTCATAATTGGCTCGAAAATATTAAAAGGAACTTTGAAAGAACATGTTACTGGGGCGGATTTAACTCACGATTTAATAAAATATTGTAACGACAATGAATATCGTGTCTTTCTTTTTGGAGCTGCGCCAGAAAGTAATAAAAAGGCATTAGAAAAATTAAATGAGCAGTTCCCAGGAGCACAATTTAAAGGACAGCATGGATTTGTAAATGGTGAAGAAATAGAAGAAATAAAAATGAAAATTAAGCAATTCAAGCCGCATTTATTACTTGTAGGACTAGGTTCACCAAAACAAGAAGAGTTCATTTATGAAAACATACAAACATTAAACGTTCCGCTATCTATTGGTATCGGAGGAATGATTGATATAATATCTGGTACTGTAAAAAGAGCACCGAAAATAATGAGGGATACTGGAACTGAATGGCTGTATAGGTTACTCTCACAGCCGAAAAGATTAAAGAGACAACTTGTACTTCCGAAATTTTTATTGTCGGTTATGTCAGAGAGGATTAAAGGGATTAATTAATAAAGGGGACTACATACATGAACAGAATCGGCATTATCGGAGCAATGCAAATTGAAATAGATTTACTTTTAGAAAAGCTAGTAATACAAGAAGAACAGACAATAGCGGGAATGCCATTTTATATTGGAGAATTCATGGGAACAGAAGTAATTATTGCACGTTCTGGTGTAGGGAAAGTAAATGCAGCTGCATGTGCGCAAACATTAATTCATAAATTTAATGTAGACTCTATTATCAATACGGGCGTTGCTGGTGGATTACATCCAGATGTAAAAGTTGTCGATTTAGTTATTTCAACTAATGTTACCCATCATGATGTAAGTAAAAATCAAATGAAAAAATTATTCCCGTTTCAAGAGGAGTTTATTGCAAGTAAGGAATTGATAGAGTTAGCACGTAAAGCATGTAACAGTAATAGTTCAAATATTCAAGCTCACGAAGGAAGAATTGTAAGTGGTGAATGTTTTGTTGAAGATTCAAAGTTAAAGGCAAAATTAATAGACGAATACGCACCTCATTGTACAGAAATGGAAGGTGCAGCAATTGGACATGTTGCCTACATAAATGATATACCGTTTCTTGTTATACGATGTATTTCTGACAGTGCAGATGATGAAGCTCAAGTTTCTTATGATGATTTCGCGAAAACTGCTGCAAATTATTGCTCAGAAATTATTATTGAGATGCTTAAAAATATATCTGGTAAAACTATAGTCCAAAAGGAGAGATAAGAATGTTACAGGCATTAATTTTTGATATGGATGGAACATTATTTCAAACAGATAAAATTTTAGAATTATCGTTAGATGATACTTTTGATCACTTAAGATCACTTCAATTATGGGATACGGTAACACCGATTGAAAAATACCGTGAAATTATGGGTGTGCCGCTACCGAAAGTTTGGGAAGCTTTATTACCGGAACATTCTATTGAAATAAGAGAACAAACAGATGCATATTTTTTAGATAGACTAATTGAAAACATAAAAAGCGGAAAAGGCGCTTTATATCCAAATGTAAAAGAAATATTTACATATATAAAAGAAAATAATTGTTCCATTTACATTGCTAGTAATGGTTTGAAAGAATATTTACGAGCAATCGTAACGTATTATGCTTTAGACAAGTGGGTGACTGAAACGTTTAGTATTGAACAAATACAATCGCTAAATAAAGGTGACTTAGTTAAAAGTATTATGAACAAATATGATATAAAAGAGGCAGCGGTAGTCGGTGACCGGCTATCTGATATAAATGCAGCGAAAGACAACAGTTTACTTGCAATTGGATGCAATTTTGATTTTGCGCAAGAAGAGGAACTTGCTCAGGCTGATATAGTAATAGATGATTTAATAGATTTAAAGCGGATACTGCCTGCTGTACAGAGATAAATAAAGTGTGTGCATTTTTTTCGAGTCCTATATGTCTTATTTTATGGAGGGGAATATGCTTAAAAATAATTTTAAAATTAGTAATATTCCTGCGGTTTTGTGGGGAGATAAGAGTGAAAAATTTTTTATTGCAGTACATGGAAATATGTCAAATAAGGAAGATGCAGTTATTCAAATATTAGCTGAAGAAGCCGATCGAAAAGGTTATCAAGTATTAAGCTTTGATTTACCTGAGCATGGAGAAAGAAAGAATGATAACACTCCTTGTAAAGTACAGTTTTGTGTTAATGAATTATCTATAATTATGAACTACGCAAAAGAACATTGGAAAGAAATAAACGTGTTTGCATGTAGTATGGGAGTGTATTTTAGCCTTTTAGCTTTTCAAAATGATGTGATAGAAAAGGCATTATTTTTATCACCAGTAGTTAATATGGAACGAATTATCGAAAATATGATGAAATGGTTTAATGTAACACCGGAGCTTTTACAAAAAGAAATGACTATAGAGACACCTATTGGTCAAAAGTTATATTGGGATTATTTACGCTATGTAAAAGAGCATCCTATTAGTACATGGAATACAGATACATATATTATGTACGGAGCTAAGGATGAACTGTGCGAATTTGAAACTATTAACTATTTTACAAAAAAAAATCGTTGTGAATTAGAAGTTATGGAGACGGGTGAACATTATTTTCATACTGAAGAACAGTTAAAAATATTTGAACAGTGGTTACACAAACATATTGATTAACAAATTACAATTTATCTTGAACCTGTTAGAGAAGAATGGGGAATATATAAACTGATATTATATTTGAGAGACATTATAAATGTATATGTATTCATTTAAGTAAACAGGTGCTTTAGTTCAATAAGAATTACACAACTTTAAAGAGCCTTACCACACACTAGATTGTAGCAAGGCTCTTATATTTTCATAATAAAATTAATTAACTGTATTATCGATTTACATATGAAGTGAAGTATATGCATACTATGAATTAAATAAAGTAACAACCATAAAAATGCTCAGAATAAATGATTCTCGAGCATTTTTATGTATTTTCGTACTTAGGGGGAATGGACTTGAAAGATATACATATTCAACAAATAGAAAATTTAATGGAATATGAATTCAGTCATCTCGTTCAAGACAGTGAAGAAGAAGGGTTTAATTTCCTTATAAGACTAATAAATGAATATAAAAACAAAGTAAATGTATTCAATAAAACTGGAGAATGTTTATATGGTATTTTCCAAGGGGATATGTTAATCGGAGTTGGAGGTTTAAATAAAGGTCCGTACACAAAAGACAATAAGATTGGGCGGTTGAGGAGATTTTATATTTCCAAGGATTATCGGCGTATAGGGTTAGGGAATTTATTATTAAATCAACTATTATGTCATGCGGAAAAGTATTTTGAAGTGATTGTTTTACATGCTGACACGAAGCAAGGGGATGTGTTTTATACTGCGAATGGATTTGTAAAAGGGGGATTATATAAGGGATCGAGTCACTACAAACTATTATAGAGATTGCTATCCAAAGAATAGCTACGAACAGGTTTTTTGTTGGTAAATCGATATATCTTAAAAATCGCTGATATATGAAGTTGCGATCCTTATATTAAAAACCAACTTTTATAATTTCATTTACTAAATTGTTATTATAAAAAAGAGCACCTTAGCTTTTAAAATTTAGCTTATAAGGTGACTCCTTTTCAGTCAATTACGTTTTAACGTTCATTTGTTTCAATAATAATCTTGGTTTACCTTTTACATAATAAAAATGCGGATTATTTTCATCATCATAAAGCATAATATAAGGCTTTTCATTTAGTGGGAGCAGTATAAGTACTTCGTCTATTGTAGTGTGTAACCATTGATTAGTAATAGAAACCGGCTTAGATAAAGGGATTTTTATCATATAGCCATCTTTTGGAACGACATTTAAGTTTTTAAATGGACCAGTTATTGCTTTAGCGTATTGAACTGCTTCTTTTTGGATTACTGGATCTAAAGATTGTTTTTGAATGACCATTTCTTTTTGACAATCAAATACTTCAATTTGTTGATTTGTATTTGCGAACACATTTGTTGATAATAGAAATAAAAGAAGAGAAATGACCCCGATTTTTTTTATCATAATACAACACCTCAACATTACTATCCCCTCAAAAGCTTTAAATATTTTTCTGTCACATTCATGTAACAAAGATGTTGTATGATACAATTGGTTTTTGTTTAAAAGCAATGGAGGAAAAAATATGAAAGTATTAATTGCAGATGACGAACAAGATATGTTAAGGATTTTAAAAGCTTATTTTGAAAAAGAAGGCTTTGAAGTATTATTAGCGAAAGACGGAGAGGAAGCACTTCAAATATTTTATGATGAAAAAATTGATTTAGCTATTTTGGATTGGATGATGCCGAAACATAGTGGTATTACTGTCTGTCAGGAAATAAAAAAGAATTCAAGCGTAAAAGTATTAATGCTTACGGCGAAAAGTGAAAGTGAAGATGAATTAGCAGCGCTTCAAAGTGGGGCAGATGAGTACGTAAAAAAACCATTTCATCCAGGAGTACTAATTACGCGAGCGAAAAAACTTATTCAGCATGATGATATTATTCAAGTACAAGATGTAAAGATAAATTTTGCCAAAAATAAAGTATATAAAAATGATATAGAGTTAGAAATTACAAAAACAGAGCTCGAATTAATAAAATGCTTTTTAAATCATAAAGGAACGATTTTAACTCGTAAAAAATTGTTAGACATTGTATGGGGATTTGACTATTTTGGAGAAGAGAGAACGGTTGATACACATGTAAGAAGGCTGCGTAAAAAAATTGGAGAAAATATTATTAAGACGCATCGTGGGCTGGGTTATAGTTTGGAGGAACAAAGTGAATAAACTTGGGAAAAAGCTATTTCTCAGCATTTCTTTAACCGTTATTCTTATATTTACAATTTCTTTATTATTAATTAACTTTCTCCTGCCGAAATATAATATTTATAAAACACGTGAAAACTTAAATGAATTTACAACTCAAATACAAAATGCGCCAGTCAATGATTTAGAAGATGTTATTCATACAATTGAAAGTGAAAATAACGTTACAATTGCGTATACGCCAATTAATCAGTCAGAAGATGCTATGAACGACGCGTTACGCATGCAACTTACGAAAAAGAAAGTAACGTTAAATAAGCTTTGGATTACGAAAGACGAAGTTATGAAAGTGAAGACGGAAGGTCAATCGAATAAACTGTACGATCAAGGAAAGGTAAAAGCGAGTTTTTTTGCTAAATATATTGCGAAAGATGATACGATAATTTTAATTGGGACTTCCATTGCGAATTCAAATGAAATTATAAATACGTTAAATACATTTTACTTATATATCCTATGTTTCTCGCTCCTTCTTATTATTTTACTTGTGTGGATACTTTCAAAAATAATAACGACACCACTGAAAGAGTTAAGTGATGTGGCTCAGGATATTTCACATTTGCAGTTTAAAAGAACGAAAGTGAAAACGAATGATGAAATAGGAGAGTTGGCCAATAGTATTAATATCATGAGTGAAAAACTACATGAAGCACATCAAGACTTAACTGATCGTAATGAACATTTAAAACGATTTATGGGTGATGTAACGCATGAATTAAAGACACCGATCGCATTAGTAAAAGCATACTCTATGGGGATTAAAGATGGATTAGATGATGGGACTTATGTAGATACAATTATTAAACAAACAGATCAAATATCAAACTTAATTGAAGAACTATTACGATTTTCTAAACTAGAAAGAGATATTTTACAAAAAGAAGAATTCCCCATTGAACCACTGGTTCAGAGTATATTAGATAAGCATCAGATTGAACTGGATTCGAAAGAAATTAACTTGCAAGTAAATTGTAATGCGGGCGATACAATCGTTTATGCAGATTTAAATAAAATGAGAATGGTGTTTCAAAATTTAATTTCTAATGCGATAAAATATACAGCAAATCAAAACATAATAATTACATTAGAAGATAGAAATAAAAGTATATATTTCCAAATAAAAAACGGCATTCCTACGGATAAAATTAAGGATATCGAGAAAATTTGGGAGCCTTTTTATGTACTAGAATCTTCTCGTAGTAAAGAAAAATCAGGTACAGGATTAGGACTAGCGATAGTGAAAAGTATTTTAGAAAGGCATGGTTTTGAATATGGAGTTTCCTCTATAGATGGAGAAATTCAATTTTATATAAATGTGAAAAAGGACTAATGAAAATATTAGTCCTTTTTGCAGCTTTAGAGATTAGCGATATAGGATGAATCACCATAATTTTCGAAATTGATGTATTAAATAGAGAATTAGCAAATGTTCTACTTTCATTAAATTCACGTGAAGTTCACAGGAAAACGTTATATTTACATAGTTATATTTGAATTTAATGAAGTGAGGTATTCAGATTTGAAAAGAAAGAAATTAGTAATTGGTAGCATTTTAATGGGTATGACGTTATCTTTATCTGCATGTGGTTCATCAGATAATATTGTAACGACAAAATCAGGAAGCATTTCAGAAAGTGATTTTAACAAAAAATTAAAAGAAAACTACGGTAAACAGAATTTATCTGAAATGGTAGTAGAGAAAGTATTACATGATAAATATAAAGTTACGGATGAAGAGGTAACGAAACAACTAAAAGAATTAAAAGACAAGATGGGCGATAATTTTAATACATATATGGAATCCAATGGTGTGAAAAATGAAGATCAGTTGAAAGAGAAATTAAAGCTTACTTTTGCTTTTGAAAAAGCTATTAAAGCAACCGTAACGGAAAAAGATATTAAAGATCATTATAAGCCAAAGCTTCAAGTTAGCCATATTTTAGTAAAAGATGAAAAGACAGCAAAAGAAATTAAAGAAAAATTAAATAGTGGCGAAGATTTCGCGGCATTGGCTAAACAATATTCAGAGGATCCAGGTTCTAAAGAAAAAGGTGGGGAACTATCTGAATTTGGACCTGGTATGATGGTGAAAGAATTTGAGGATGCTGCGTATAAGTTAGAAGTTGGTCAATTGAGTGAACCTGTTAAATCTTCTTTCGGATATCATATTATTAAGCTAACGGATAAAAAAGAGCTTAAACCGTATGAGGAAGAGAAAGAGAATATTCGTAAAGAATTAGAACAGCAACGTATACAAGATCCTCAATTCCATCAACAAGTTACTAGAGATCTGCTAAAAAATGCAGATATAAAGGTATCTGATAAAGACTTGAAAGATACCTTTAAAGAGTTAGAAAAATAATAAATGGAATGTAAGGCAATCGATAGAAATATTGGTTGTCTTTTTCTCTATTTATCCCGCTATTTGCCGGGCAGTAAGACCCCATCTCAAAATTCAGCGAAAGCAAAGAAGTGGCCCTGCTGATCGTAAACGCCCAATTGGTGAGGGTTGATTAAAGTTTCACTTTATAAAGAAGGTGGGAGTGGGAAAATAATTTCACACCTCCATTAAATTTTACTTAATAAGAAATCTTTGAGTTTCTCAACTTTTATATAAAAATAAAACTGAATTTTCAGTTATTTTGTTATATAGTAAAAGAGAACGAATAAGGGGAGGGAATATTTTGAGTAAAAAGAAAATGGCAATTACACTGTCAGCAATGCTATCTGCAACAATTATACCTAGCTTTACTATGGATGTGCATGCAGAGAAGAAGGAAGAGACTAAAAATACGAAAATTGAATTAGAAAATGGGATGACAAAACCGATTTATTCTCTCGATGAAGCTATTATCGAAAATTTATATGTAGAGACAGAAGTTGATAGTGATCGAGACGGTAAGAAAGACAGAGTATCGATAAAAGTTATGCGTCCAAAGACAGATCCGAATGTGAAAGTTCCTGTTATTTATGAAATGAGTCCATATCGATCTGGATTAAAAGATGTTCCTGTATATAATGTAGATGAAGAATTGTATGCGTATGAAGGAAAACAGTATGGAGCGATTAATCTTGGTTCGTATGGGAACTATTACGTGCCAAGAGGTTATGCAGTTATTTTAGGCGAAAGTATCGGTACTGGAAAATCAGATGGATGCCCTACAACTGGAGATGAACAAGAGATACTCGGGACAAAATCTGTTATTGATTGGGTAAACGGTCGCGCGAAAGCATTTACAGAACAGGGTGAGGAAGTTCAGGCAAATTGGTCTACAGGCAATGTAGGTATGACTGGAGTTTCTTATAATGGTACATTACCAAATGCTGTTGCGACTACTGGAGTTGAAGGTTTAAAAACAATTATTCCAATCGCAGCAATTAGTAGTTGGTATGATTATTATCGTGCAAATGGTGCAGTCATTGCTCCAGGCGGGTATCAAGGAGAAGATACAGATAATATGGCAGAAGCAGTACTGACAAGGGAAAACCCTGAAGTTTGCGGACAAGTTATAAAAGAGTTAACGGCTGGACAAGACCGAAAAACAGGTAATTATAATGATTTTTGGGATAAACGTAACTATGTAAAAGATGCTAAAAATGTAAAAGCGAGTGTATTTGTTGTTCATGGTTTAAACGATTGGAATGTTAAAACAAAACAGTTCGCGCAATGGTGGGAAGCACTTGGAGAAAATAATGTTCCGCGTAAAATGTGGCTACACCAAGGTGGTCATGGTGGGACATCAAGTAATAGCTGGCAGCAAACACAAAATAAATGGTTAGATTATTGGTTATACGGAATTGAAAATGGAATTATGGATGAACCAATGGTTGATGTGCAAAGAGAAAATAAAACGTGGCAAAAGATAAAAAATTGGCCAGATCCATCAGCTATACCTTCAAAAATCCGTATGTATTTAAGTAATAAATCAGTCAATTTTCCATTAAGTATGGGATCGGCTAATAAAGTTTTCTCATTCTTAGATGATGCACAAATGAAATCAAACCAATTAGTAGCAAATCCAGAATTAGAAGTAGCAAATCGATTAGTATATACAATGCCTGTACTGCAAAAAGATACGCGTATAAGTGGTACACCAAAGATTTCAATTACAGGAAATATTGATCGATCTGTATCAAATTTAACAGCATTACTTGTTGACTATGGAGGAGCGAAGCCGGAAATCGTAACGAGAGGCTGGATGGATCCACAAAACGTAAAGAGTATAGAAAATTCAACAGCGATTCAAGCGGGCAAAGATTATACATTTACATGGGACATGCAGCCAGATGATTATGTATTTAAAGTGGGGCATCAAATCGGAGTTGTTTTAATTGCAAGTGATTATGATTATACAATTAGACCGAAAGCTGGCACGAAACTTACAGTGAAATTAAGTGAAGTGACATTGCCGATTGTGAAATAAATATTTTTTCTAAAGAGCTTACTAAAGTAAGTTCTTTAATTTGTAGTCTGAATTTTTAATTTTTACATTTCAAATTGGAAGGTTATGTAATACAATATCATTATATTCTATGGAAAGTGAGTGATATATTATGATAGTCAGCTCTTTCGAAATCTCATTAAAATTAGAGGTACAGGAAGATTAGTTGAATTGAAATCTTCCGTACGTAAAAACGGAGGAGAAAATAAATGTTTAGCTTTTATAGTACACTTTGTACGGAACTGTATGATTACACAAAACCAGTCGGCTATTCTTTAAATGGTGATATTGAGTATTACAAAGAACGTTTAAAAGATTGTAGAGGAAGAATCCTCGAAGCCGCAGTAGGTTCAGGGCGTGTCATCATTCCGCTTCTAGAGGCTGGTTTTAAAGTGGATGGGATAGATTATTCACCTGAAATGCTAGATTCTTGCCGTAAGCGCTGTAAAGAGAGAGGCTTACATCCTAATTTATATGAAGGAAGCTTGCAACAATTTTCACTTCCGCATAAATATGAAGCAATTATCATTCCTACTGGATCTTTTTGTTTAATTGAAAATCGTTTGGATTCTATAAATGCATTAAAATGTTTTTATGAACATCTTAATCCAGGTGGACGATTAATCGTAGATATTATGCTCCCGCATAAATGGAAGACTGGGGAAATTCATACATCGACTTTCTCTTTGCCAAGCGGAGACGGAATCACATTAGAAAATAAATCAATTGAAATAGATTGGCTGAACCAAGTTACTGTATCATATTTGAAATATGAAAAGTGGAGTAAAGGACAGTTAGTACAAACAGAATTGCAACGCTTTGCGCTGCGCTGGTATGGAATAGAAGAGTTTATACTTCTTTTAGAAAGTATAGGTTTCTCAAACATTACTTGCTCTGCTGAATATGTTTATGAAAAAGAACCGTCAAATGCAAATCAAATGATTACTTTTGAAGCTGTGCGAAAAGAATAGAACTAAAACTATGAATAAAAAATAAGGCAATCGTTTTAAAATCGGCTGTCTTATTTTTTATTTTATGTAATGGTTTATAGAGAAAGATTGGAGGGAAATAAATGAAACTTATATTAATATTTGGCCCACAAGCAGTTGGGAAAATGACAGTGGGGCAAGAATTAGCAACATTAACTGGTTTAAAACTTTTTCATAACCACATGACAATTGATTTAGTAAGTCCAATTTTTGATTACAGTACGAAAGAAGCAAAAAGACTAGTAAGTTTATTTCGTAATGAAATATTTGAAGACGTATCTAAAAGTGATTTATCTGGAATGATTTTTACGTATATATGGGCATTTGACCTCCAAGAGGATTGGGATTATATACATCATGTAGAAAATATTTTTGAATCAAAAGGTGGGACAGTGTATTTTGTAGAGCTGGAAGCGGAATTAGATGAAAGATTAGAACGAAATAAAAGCCCGAATAGATTAGAACATAAACCGAAAAAAAGAGATATTGAGTGGTCTGAAAATAATTTGAAAGAAACGATGAAAATGCATAGATTAAACTCTCTTCATGGTGAAATTGAAAAAGAAGAGTATATAAAAATTAATAACACGTATTTGAGTGCAAAAGAAGTAGCGGAAATGATTAAAGAGAAGTTTCAATTGTAAAATTCCCGAAGTCTATTTCGTTTCTATTGTCCAAGCATTCTCCTACTAATTACATATACTATTTATGTTAAAATCGGTCACTATTTTAGATGGTGCTATTTTAATATATATAACTATGCAGGGAAGAGGGGAGAATAAATTTGGAAAACGTAGAACAAGATAGAATTGAAAATCAAGTGTATTCAAATCGTGTAGTAAGATCAGAATTTGATGCGAATTGGGAAACTTGTATATCAAAGAGTGGTTATGTAATTTATATAGCAACAAGTAATAATGCTGAAGTAATAGTGCTTCTTGCAGATGGTTCAAGTAAATTATTAATTTTCGAAAAAGGCGGTAAAGTAGTTGTAGGTGGCGGTGGAACAAGTCATTACAGTAAGCCTCATATTGCAAGAAATATTTAAGATAGAACATGTTAATTAAGAAGAAACTAGAAAACGGTTGTCATTCATGTTTAGGGCATGATAGACGAACCGTTTTTTATTTGTTTATAAATTTAGAAGAACTTCATTGATTACCAATACATCGAGATGACCAGCGAAATTAGAAGAAAACTTGGCGGATAATGGTACAAAATATTATGTAGGTTTGCAAGAATCTTATAAGCGATATAAAAAAGCATTTCCTATTTGGGGAAACACTACTTCTATGTTATAGTATAATAGTGTTTTTAGATGGTACTATTTTAATATATCTATAATTTTGTTATGTATTATTTTCATATTAAATTAGCACCTAAAGTATTTTTTTATATAAGGAGTAGTAATTAGAGAAATGAAAAATATAGACTTTATACTAGAAAGTGACGAGGCATTAAAACCGTCTGAACGATTAGTACTATTATTATTAGAGAAGCATAGAATGTTATATACGAACGATCTATTGGCATTATCAAATTTATCATATAAAACATTAACAGATTCATTAACGGCGCTAGTTTTAAAATCGTATGTGTTAAAGGAAACAGGTAAGGGAAGAAGACAGAATTGCTATAGATTAGTATGATAAGGCAGCTGTTTTAGAAACTTTTACATATGTTTTTTTCAATTGTAAGGTGAAATTGTATTTTTGTTTTCGAACTAAAAACTTACTATAAGAGGGGCTAAGATAGTAGCGTTTCATTTTTGTAAATATAATTATTCTATCATTGAAAATACAAAAATAAAATAAACCGCATAAAACAGAAATAAAAAAACAATCCATTTTTAAAATGGATTGTTTTTTATTGGAATAATATTATTTGATATGTTGAAAGCATAAATAGCAGAATAAACATTACCTGTTTTAGTTCATGCAACTGAACAAATATGATGAAAACTATGTGTATAGTTTTTTGCTTGCTTTTTCAGTCATTCTAATGAAATCATGGTCTTCATTGTTTAAAGGCAGTATTTTTAACATTATTGCTATTCAGCATTAAGCACAAAAAGTGATATATAATATTATTATGTAAACTTAAGATTTTAAAAGGAAAATATAATAATGAATAGAACATGTAGAAGGAGATGCTTAAATATTTTGAAGGATGGGAGATTATTATGGAGCATTTACAATCAATAGCACAAGCTGTTATAAGTGGTAATAAGGAAAAAGTAGTGAAGTTTATAAAGGCGAGTCCAAGTATTGTTAACGAATGTAGTGAAGATGGATGGACACCACTTCATTTAGCAGCTTATTTTGGACAGAAAGAAATAGCGAGTTTTCTTTTAGAAAGTGGTGCAGATATACATAGTAGAGCGAAAAACGAAAATGAAAATATGCCTTTGCAAGCAGCAATTGCGAACAAGCAAAGTGAACAAGCAAAGTGAACTTGTTGCTTTCTTAATTGAAAAAGGATCAGATGTAAATATTATGCAAAGTGGTGGCTGGACAGGACTTCACGAAGCGGCATTATTAGGAAATGAAGAAATAATTATGTTACTCCTTAAAAATGGAGCTAATAAGATGATAAAGAAAAATGATGGGAAAACAGCGTATGATATTGCATTAGAAAAAGGATATTATCATCTATTACATCATTTGAAACAGGAAGTGAACTTATGATGAATAAATGGAGTGTTGGTATATTTTTATTTAATGAAGTAGAAGTGTTAGACTTTGCAGGGCCATTTGAAGTTTTTTCTGTAACTGAGGTGAATGAAGAAAAACCATTTACTGTTTATACAGTTAGCGAGAATGGGGAAATGATTACAGCAAGGAACGGATTGAAGGTACAGCCAGATTATAGTATTGAAAATTTACCACCAGTGGATATTTTAATAATTCCGGGTGGGCTAGGTGCTAGAGAATATGAAATAAAAAATGAAATAGTAATAAAATGGATTCGCCAACAAATGAAAGAAGTAAAGCTGATGACTTCAGTTTGTACAGGAGCGCTATTACTGGCGAAAGCAGGTTTACTGGAAGGTTTAAAAGCAACAACACATTGGGCTAGTATTGAAAAGTTTAAAAATGAGTTTCAAAATGTTGAAGTTATAGAAAATGTAAAGTTTGTAGATGAAGGACATATTATAACATCTGCCGGAATTTCAGCTGGAATTAATATGGCATTTCATATTGTGAAAAACTTGTTAGGTGTGCATGTTGCGGAGGACACAGCGAAGCGAATGGAGTATGATATTAGTTTCCCAAATTAAAAAGCCCGGATTGGGCTTTTTATATTGAATGAATATAACTAAGCTCTTCATCACTCAACATAGGGCGAACAGATGCATTTGCATTTTCTTGTGCTTGTATTCCTGTTTTGGCACCAGGAATTACAACACTTACTGCCGGATGAGAGAGTACATAGCGAAGTGCAAGTTGCCCTAAGGTCTGATTTTTATTTGAGAGCAACCGAAGTTTCTCTACAGTTTGTAAGTCTTCTTGAAACCAAGTTTCATTTGGCCAATCTTTGCGTAAATCTCCATCCGGAAAAATTGTTTTATTTGTGAATTTTCCAGTTAAAATGCCCATTTTTAATGGACCACGAATAACAGCTCCTAAATTTTTCTCTTGTAAAAATGGTAATATATCTTTTTCTGGTTTTCGATTTAATATATTGTAATCAAGCTGTACGATATCAATTTCGTTGTTGTTATTGAAATGATGAATGTATTGTAAATCATGAGTCGAAACACCGACTGCTCTTACTTTGCCATCACGTTTTAATATGTCAAATGCACGTAGAAATGCTTCTGTTTCCCTACGATTATGCCACCAAATATGACAAAAATAAAGATCAATATAATCTGTTTGAAGACGTTGTAAACTTGTTTCGAATACGGCGATGATTTTTTCGGGAGTATCATATACAGGAACTCCATTAGGGTCGTAGTGATGCCCGATTAAACCACCTTTCGTTGATAGGATAATATCATTACGATGTCCTTTAATCGCGGTAGCCACCAACTTTTCGCTATGTCCTAAACCATACACATCCGCAGTATCAATAAAATTCACACCACACTCAATTGCTTTTTTTATAGCGGTTATAGATTGTTTATCGTTAACAGGTCCCCATTCATCCCCACCGATTGCCCATGCGCCAAAACCTATTTCAGAAACAGTTATTCCAGTTTTACCTAATGTGCGGTAATGCATATTCCCCCTCCTTGTAAGCATGTTATAACATGGATATGTGGGGAAGGAATTTTTTGTGTGAAAAAACTCTTCTACAATAGTAGAAAAAGAATTACAGAAACTACTATTTTATAGCAGCATGTATAAAAAAAATCGGTGTAAATATGGAAATGTCGTCGAATGCTATCTTTAATTGGTTAATTTATGGGATATTTTTGTGAAGGAGTTTATTTTATAAGAATAGAATTTAATTTAGTAAGAAAACGTGCCGATGGTAGTGAAAAATATGGGTTAGGGGGATTTGAATGAGGAAACTCGAGCGAGTAAATGTTCCTAATATACCAGAGCAATTATCACAACCTAGTGACAAGCGTAGGATAAATAAAAAGAAGTTAAGGCGACTTATTTTAATGGTCCTTTTTATTGCGGCAACTACTCTATATGTTCAATATATTTTAACGAAACAACAAGAAGTAATTGATAAAAAGAAAGATACGATTACGGATCAAAAGAAGCAATTAGTATCTTTAAAGAAAGATAAAGATTCTTTAAAGACTAACATAGAAAATTTAACAGACGATGAGGAAGAAATTTTGAAGTTAGCGAGAAAAGAGTATCAATTTTCTAAGTCAAATGAAACTATATTTGTGATGCCAAAGTAATAAAAAAACAGTTAGCCATTGAACTGCACCTCCAATTGTTAGGCAGCGTCTAACAATTGGGGGTGCAGTTTTTTATGTATGAATGTCATGGTACAAGGAACAATCACATATTGTAGAAATGAAGAGTTTAAGCTATTTTCATAAATATGGAATATGCACTAAAATAAATGTTGTAAAAATTCTGTCAATTATATTATAATACAAGGTAAGCGGATACATTTTTTAATCAACGTTGAGTTCCTCGCTCATACGACTATTAAGAAACCCGTTATCCTTGTATAAGAAAGGAAGATAGCTGTGTACGCTTCAAATACAATTTATATCGTAGGGGATGCGAAAGCACCTCAAAATAATCCCATTACTGAAAAGTATAAAAGCTATTTCGTAGCATTTATACTTGTTAAGGATACAGGGGAAATTGTAGATGCAGACTGCTCAGCGACAATTGCATTAACATCTCAATTTGTTAAATATTTATTTCTACATAAAAATATAAATGACCCGGCGTTAGTAATGGAAGTAAAGAACCGATATTTCGGTTCTTCTCAAAAAGCGTTACTTGTAGCGCTAAAAGATGCACAGAAAAAATATAATCAGATTGCTGCTTTGTCTACTCAATCATAGACAAAATCCAGCCGTAAGAATCATTCTTATGGCTGGATTTTTTTATTTCGCATTATCGTCCTACATCAAAAGTAAACGAAAACAAAGTAGAGAGATAGAAGAGTAAATGCCCAATAGGTTTACCTAATAATCCGTGGGTATAAATCTCCGGTGGATTAAAATTTCACTTCATTGGAGAATGAAAGGATGAACAAAATGAAAATTACAGATGTAAAAGTAAATCGTAGACGTATAAAACTGCATACACCGTTTAAAACCGCGCTTCGTACTGTAACAGAAATTGAAAGTATAGATGTTTATATTCATACAGACGAAGGAGTTATTGGTAAGGGGGCTGCAGCCGCAACGCCAGTTATTACGGGGGATTTCACCAGCGGAATGGAAGAAGCGATTTTAGGACCGATGCGTTCATGTTTAATTGGTCAAAATATCATTCAGTTTCAGCAGTTACTACAGGGCATTCAAATGAGTTGTATTGGAAATTCAAGTGCGAAAGCAGCGGTAGATATCGCTTTATATGATGTATATTGCCAATATCAAAATGTGCCGTTATATGCATTGTTAGGCGGGAAGAAAGAAATTCATACCGATATTACAGTGAGTGTGGATGAGCCTGTATTAATGGCAAAAGAAGCGAAGAAACATATAGAAAAAGGATTTCAAACATTAAAGATTAAAGTGGGTAAAGAGGCGCATTTAGATTTGGAACGTATTGAGGCAATTCGAAATGTGGTACCAAGAAATACGACATTACGTTTAGATGCGAATCAAGGTTGGAGTCCAAAAGAAGCGGTCTCTATCATTCAAGAGATGGAAAATCGTAATTTAAATATAGAATTTATTGAACAACCAGTACACGCGAAAGATTGGGGTGGGTTAAAGTACGTCAAAGATCGTGTGCAAACGCCAATTATGGCCGATGAAAGTATATTTTCAGCAAGTGACGCATTAAAGCTCGTTCAAGGAAGATATGCAGACTTCATTAATATTAAATTAATGAAATGTGGTGGCATACGTGAAGCATGGCGTATTGCTGATATCGCAGAAACAGCTGGTGTGAAGTGTATGGTGGGCAGCATGATGGAGTCTTCACTTTCCGTTAGTGCTGTTGCGCATTTAGCGGCAGCGCATCCTAATATTCATTATTTTGATCTTGATGCACCGCTTTGGTTAATGGAAGAGCCAGAAGGAATGACTTATTCTGGATCAAAGGTAAACCTTCAATCGACAGTGAATAGTAAATCTTAGGAGAAGAGACAAGTAAACTATCTTTTAAGGGGGATATATATGAAAAAAGTAGGAACTGCATTTTTAACAACTTTATTTATATTTTCATCGTTTACATCGGCAAATGCTGAAGAAAAGAAGGATAATAAAGCATTTATAGATGTATCTGCTGCAACGTTATGGACAGCACCTGATTCATTAAGACCAATCGATACACCGAGTGCAACAAATCCAGTGGATCTATGGAAATGGACGAAATCAATGACACTTGACGAGAAACTATGGTTAACAAATGCAAATAAATTAGAAACACAAGCTTTACTCGGTCAAGAAGTAACTGTTATTGATAAGAAAGGCGAATGGGTGAAGGTATTAGTGCATGGACAGCCAACACCACGAAATGAAGAAGGTTATCCGGGCTGGATGCCTGAAAAACAATTAACATATAATCAAGAATTTGCAGATAAAACAAATGAACCTTTTGTCTTAATAACCAAACCAACAGCGATTTTATATATAAATCCTTCTGAAAAACATAAATCACTTGAAGTCAGTTATAATACAAGACTGCCGCTATTAAGTGAAGACACAATTTCATACCGTGTATTGTTGCCAAACGGTCAGAAAGCATGGCTACGAAAAAATGATGGAACAGTTTACCGATCTCAAACTGATATTCCAACTCCGGCGGCCAATGATTTAATTAACACAGGGAAAATGTTTTTAGGCTTACCGTATATATGGGCTGGTACAAGTGGTTTTGGATTTGATTGCTCTGGCTTCACACATACGATCTATAAATCGCACGGCATTACAATTCCGCGAGATTCTGGACCGCAATCAAGAGCAGGGGTTGCAGTTGATAAAGAAAATCTACAAAAAGGAGATTTAATTTTCTTTGCACATGATCAAGGGAAAGGTAGTGTCCATCACGTTGCAATGTATATTGGTGATGGCAATATGATTCACTCACCAAGAGCTGAAAGGTCGGTAGAGATTATACCGCTAAATACACCAGGATATATAGAAGAATACGCTGGTGCTCGTCGTTACTTACCTTAAAAATAGAAGGGGGTTTTTAAATGAAAAAAGTTATTCGTTACTCATTAGTTAGTACTCTATTCGTTTCTTCATTTTTAGTTGGTTGCGCAAAAGAAAAAACTGCAACAAAGCCGAAAGATGAGAAGAAAGTATTACAGTTACTAGAAACAGGTGAAATTCCGTCGTTAAATTCAGGGAAAGTAACAGATGCAGTCTCGTTTAACGTTTTGAATAACGTAATGGAAGGACTATTCCGTCTATCGAAAAATGATGAAATAATTGAAGCCGGCGCACAAAAATATGAAGTGAGTAAAGATGGAAAAACATATACATTCCAATTGCGTGATGCGAAATGGTCTAACGGAGAGCCAGTAACCGCTCATGATTACGTATACGCTTGGAAGCAATTGATAAATCCAGATACTGCTTCTCAATATGCATACATTGCGTACGATGTAAAAAATGCTGAGAAGATAAATAAAAAACAACTAGGTCTAGATGAATTAGGAGTAAAAGCGAAGGATGATAAAACATTCGTCGTAGAGCTAGAACATCCTGTACCGTATTTTACGAAATTATTAATTTTACCATCCTTCTATCCAATTAACGAAAAATATGCGAAAGAGCAAGGTGATAAATATGGATTAGAAGCAAATAAAGCGGTATATAATGGACCGTTTACATTATCAGAGTGGAAGCATGAAGCTAGCTTTACAATGAAGAAAAATGATAAGTATTGGGATAAAAAAGAAGTGAAGTTAGATGAAGTAAACTATCAAATTGTAAAAGAAATTTCAACTGCGGTAAATTTATATGAAACAGATAAAGTTGATAGAGCTGTTATTTCTACAGAATTCGTAGATAAATATAAAAATAATAAAGAGCTAAAACAATATACAGATCCAGTTATGTACTTCTTCCGATTTAATGAAAATGTACCGATTCTTAAAAATAAAAATGCACGTCTTGCGCTAAGTACAGTTTTTGATAAGAAGGGACTCGCAGATTCATTTTTAAATGATGGATCGGTTGCAGCAAACTATTACGTACCAAAAGGATTTTTAAAGGGCCCAGATAAGAAAGATTTTAGAAGTACGGCAGGTGAGTTTAATAAAACTGATGTAAAAAAAGCGAAAGAATATTGGGAAAAGGCAAAGAAAGAAACAGGTACAGATGAAGTGACGTTAGAACTATTAAATTATGACTTGGAAAACTTTAAAAAAGTTGGAGAGTACATTAAAGAGCAGCTTGAGAAAAACTTACCAGGATTAAAAGTGAATGTGAAATTACAACCACATACGCAAAAATTAGCACTTGAGAAGAAGAAAGAATATGAAATGTCGTTATCACGCTGGTTACCAGATTATCCAGATCCAATGACTTACTTAGAAGTATTCCTTTCTGGAAGTAGCGTCAATAATACAGAATATGCAAACCCAGAATATGATGCGTTAATTAAGAAGATTAAAACAGAATTAGGTAATGATGAAAAGGCTCGCTGGAAAGCAATGCAAGAAGCTGAAAAAATGCTACTTGATGATGCAGTAATTGCACCGGTATTCCAGCGCGGATTATCTTACTTACAAAAACCATATGTGAAAGATTTATATGTACATCAATTTGGTCCAGCTACAAGTTTAAAATGGGCAGATGTACAAAAATAAAAGAATGGAGAAACAGACTTCATGTATGTGATAGTCTGTTTTTCTTATTTAAAGTTAGAAAAATAGTTCATGGTATAATTTATTAGTCTGTAAACAGTATTTGGAGGGGAAATGATGTCTATGTTTGAAGAAGAGAAAGTAATTTATACAAAAAGATTATTTATGAGGAAACCAATTGTAGAAGATATTGATCAGTTTTATAAAATATTAAAAAAAGATACTGTTGGCAAATGGTTGGCTAAATCAAGAGGAATGTCGAAGGAAGAAACAAATGATTATATTGGGCAACTTATCTTACATTGGGAACAGTATGACTTCGGGGTATGGTTGTTATTTAATAGTGAAACAGGAAAGCTTTTAGGACATTGTGGTTTAAGAAAGGTAGATGAAACAGGTGCAATAGAAATTATGTATCTCCTTGACCCAGAACATTGGAGGAATGGGTATGCATTAGAAGCAGCAGAGGCTTCCATTAAATATGCAATAGAGACTTTGAATGTAACAAGAATAATTGCTAGAGTTAAAGTAGCAAATGAGAGCTCGAAAAAACTTTTACGAAAGCTCGGGTTTATATATACTCATGAAGTTAATCATAGCGGGCGTTTATTATCATATTTTGAACTTCATACATCATCCGAAGAATTCTAGACATTTCATATGTTTTTTTATTGTTAAAAAATAAAATTATTAATGAAATTCCAGTGTGAAATTTATGTAGAATCTTGTATAATTAACGTGTTTCTATGGAAACATTTTCTTGTGCTATTTATATAGGACTTAATAGAACAGTAAGGAAATACATACATGTATATAATAGATAAATAGAATGGAACATGTATAGAGAAAAAGGAGAGAAAAGATGACGTGTCAAAAACAAGGGTTACAATTTAATAACGATAGAAAGAGGGACAGAAGATGAAAATGAAGCATGCTTTTGGTCCTATAATTTTAGCGTGTGTGCTTTTTTTTATTATCATTCTAATCCCATCGAAAAGTTTAGTATCGCTTATTAGTGATAAGAAGGTAGAAGACGCGGCAACTTCTTTACAAAAAGAGAAATTACAAAGTGTTTTCTTACAGCAAAAAATGTTAGAGAATTCACAGTATTTACCGATGTACGGTTCATCAGAATTTTTACGAATGGATGCATATCATCCGTCTAATTATTTCAAAGTAAATCCAGCTGGTTTTACACCGTTTTTAATTGGAACTGGTGGTACACAAAGTTTAGCTCATATTTTAAATGTGACATCTACTATGGATGAATTAGAAGGTAAAAAAGTAGTCTTTGTTCTTTCACCACAATGGTTTACAAAGACTGGTGTATCACAAGGGGATTTCACTAATAATTTCTCCAAACAACAAGCATATCATTTTATTTTTAATGATAAGATAAATCCAGAAATGAAGAAGCAAATCGCGAAACGGCTATTAGATTATAAAGTTGTTCAAGAAGATGATATATTAAAAAATTCATTAGAAGGTATTGTATATAATGATACGAAACATAACATAAAAGCAGGTTTAGTTAAACCACTTGCTTATATGCATCGAAATATTTTAGATCATAGAGATATATTTAACTCTTTATTTAAAATCGAACCGATGAAGGAGAAAACAAATATCGGACTTCGTTCAATTTCTTGGGAAGACGCACGTAAACACGCAGAACAAGAAGGGAAAGCTGAGTCTACTACAAATACATTCGGAATTGAAAATCCGTATTATCATAAGAATAATCTGAAGAAAAAACTAAAAGGTTTAAAAAACTTTAGAGCAAATGAAACATATGATGAATCACCAGAATACGATGATTTACAAATTATTTTAGATTTATTTAAAGAGAAAAATGTCAAACCACTCTTTATTTCTGTACCTGTAAATGGACCTTGGTATGATTATACTGGCTTCCCGAAAGAACGCCGTGAAGTGTATTATAAAAAAGTTCGAGAACAGGTTGAGAAAGCAGGATATCCAGTAGTTGATTTCTCTGGTCATGAATATGATAAGTATTTCTTAAAAGATACGATTCATTTGGGCTGGAAAGGTTGGATTTATTTTGATGAAGCAGTGCAGAAATTTAATTCTGAGAAATAAAGTATAGAAATCGGAATGGCTATGAGCCGTTCCGATTTTTTTAGTATAGAGGATTTTGGTGAGGACAATTTGGGAATGCATGTATATCTTGAATCTGTCTATAATCATAATGTTTCATTGCAAACTGAGCTTGATAAAGGTATTCATACACATATAATTGACCATCATGCGCTGAACATAATACACCAGAAGTTCCTTGCCCATTTATGAAGGAAATGCCGATAGGGCGTCCGATTAAGTACGGTATTTTTTGCTGCCAATGCATAGGGGAATCACTCCTTTTTGAGATAATATACGAAAGAAATGATCAAATGGTTGCTTATCCATGTAAATGTAGATGGAAAGGTATTATATAATTCCTGAAGATTAATTCATATATAAATAAAAAACCGCTATAATTCCGAATGAATTTATAGCGGTTTTTATTATATTCTTAAGCGAGATTTTTACGCTTTTTTGTCCATTTTTTTATAACGAAGTATAAAAGTATAAGTAAGACGCCACCAATTGCGAATGATTTCACATACGGACCAGCAATATCGTTTATATTCTCCCAATTTTCACCTAGTTTTTCACCTAAATAAATGAAAATAATAGACCAAGGGATAATCGCAAGTGCTGTTAATGTAGTGAAACGTAGTAATGGCATTTTTGTAATACCAGCAGGAATTGAAATCGCATGACGCACTACTGGAATGAAGCGTGCTGTAAAAATGACGCCAGTTCCGTAACGATTAAACCAATCTTCTGCAGCATCTATTTGTTTTTTATGTATGAAAATATATTTTCCGTAACGTTCTAATATAGGGCGTCCGCCGTATCGTCCAAGCCAATAAATAAAGATTTGAGCAATAACACCGCCAATTGTACCGAATACAACAGCGCCTATAAATGAGATACTTCCATTGAATACTAAGTATCCTGCATAAGCAAGGACAATTTCACTTGGGATAATTTCAATCATAAGTCCAAGCATAATGCCCCAATAACCTAATCCTTCAAAAAACGTTAATACTGAATGAATAAAACTACTTAACATTGTTGCACCTTCTAGTTTATGAATTTTTGAGTATAAGAACCTTTTATTTAATGACGTAAAATGTTCACTATATGTAGATTATACCTTATTTACATAGGGGATTGCTATTTCAATTCTTTTATGTCTCTCATAATTATTATAGTAATAGATATAAGCCGCGTTTTCATGAAGGGTTAATGAAAAGATTATTAAAAATTTCTCATATATCAATGATAATAGACTGAAAATTAAGTATAATGGTATAGGTCTTTCATTTACAAAAATAGGAGGAGAACGTATGTATATTACAGATCCGATTTATGGACCAATCTCTATTCGTGATAGAGATATCCTTCGATTGATAGATACAAAAGCATTTCAAAGGTTGGCGAATATTAAACAACAAGGACATACTTATTTTTTACATGAGAACGCAATACATACGAGGGAAGAACATTCGATAGGTGTATATGTGCTAGTAAATAAAGTGATAGAACATCTTACTGAGATTGGTGACATACATTTATCGAAATATGAACGAAAGCTAGTATCTACTGTAGCCCTTCTACACGATGTTGGACATGGGCCATATTCACATTGTTTTCAGCAAATATCGGGTGAAGATCATGGTGAGTGGACGGTACGAATCATTCAAGAGGACGAAGAAATACGTACGATTTTAAATCAAACACATAGATTATTAGATGATGTAACAAAAGCTTTAACAGAAGATGGAGTTTTTCCAATTATAGATGAGCTCTTATTTAATTCATTAGGAATGGATCAATTAGATTTTTGGAATAGAGATTTATATTACTCATCGCTTGAATTAGAAGGTTTACAGATAGAAGAATTGATTGCTAACATGCGTTTAATTGACGATAAACTTGTTATTGAAGAATCAGGAATCCCCTTCATCGAACAATTAATGAAAATGAAAGAAGAGCTTTACAATAATGGATTTGGCCACCCGTTTGTGATAGGAAAAGACATATTGCTGCAAACAATTTTAAAAATGATAGAGGAGAAAAATCTTTCGTTCTATACTCCTGAACTTCAAAACTTCTTTCATAAAGGAGAGAAGTTAGAAGTAGAAGACTTTCTTCCGTTACAAGATGAAATGATTTTAAATGAAATAAAGTACTTTGCAAAATCAGAGGACGTACAATTAGCGACGTTAATTCACCTTTATTTTTCAGAAGCCAAAAGTTTATCTTTTGAAAAAGGACTAGAGGGTGATTTTAAAAAGGAAAATAGCACCTTAGCAGTAATAACTGAGAAAAAGGCGTACAGTTCATATGTAGGTGGTATTTACGTCTATAGTGAGGGGCAGTTAGAGGACATTTTAGAGAAATCAAATTTCATTCAAGAGATAGTAAAATTGCCTAAAAAAGAATATGCCTATTCAATTTGATTTGGTTCGAAAATAAAAAATGAATGAGATGGAAACGTAAATTTAGAGGAGGGAATAAAATACATGAAACATAAAATTGCTGTACTGGCAGATGTACATGGAAATGCAACTGCTTTAAAAGCAGTTATCGAAGATTCTATGAAAGAAGGTGTGACTGATTATTGGTTTTTAGGAGATTTAATTATGCCTGGTCCTGGATCGAATGATTTATTTGAAATATTAGAAAGTATTAACGTTGATACTTATGTACAAGGAAACTGGGAAGATAGTTTTCTTGACGTTCTTAATAAAAATATTGATATTGATAACGCAACTGATATTTATGTTTCTAGATTAGTTCAGTATCAATGTGAAAACTTGGATGAAAACTATATTAAGCATGTTAAAAATTTACCATTACATATAACAAAACAGGTTAATGATTTATCAATCAGTATTAGTCATAATCTACAAAATAAAAATTACGGGGGAGATTTGTGGCCCACTAATAATCAGGGACAGTTTGATCGGTTATTTGATCGTGATTATGATATTGCGATTTACGCTCATACCCACCATCAATTATTGCGCTATAGTAGCAATGATCAATTAATTATTAACCCAGGAACAGTTGGACAACCTTTTTACAAGTGGAATAAGCTAAACTCTGACTTACGTGCTCAGTATGCAATTCTTGAAATTGATGAGGCAGGGATTACTGATGTGAGGTTTAAAAAGGTTTTTTACGATGTAGAAAAGGAATATAAAAATGCCATAAATAAAAATCTTCCTTATATTGATTTATATCGTGAGCTGTTAGAGACAGGAAAAACTCATACGCATGATATTGAATTATTACAAGAAATTAATGACAAATATAATTATAAAGATGAAGTAATTAAGTTTATTGAGAAAATCTGATGGGAATTTAATAAAAAGAAATGAACATTGTTGAATGTTAGGTTAGTCATGATTTTTACATAATCAAGAGCTATTGTAGAATGAAACTTAGATGTAAAATGATTTTTGTATTTTATATTGATTGAAAACAAGCATCCCCCTGTACTACGTATATGACGGGGGGATGCTTGTTTTTTAAGGCTTCACATCTAAGTTCTGTAAAAATAAAGTTGCTGTTACGTAACGTTTTGCTAACATTTGTACATATGCGGTATGTACAGAAAGGGTCGCAATAATAATAGCGTTACGAATTGCTTCGCGTTGTTCGTTATTAATTTGATCGAACTTGCTTGCGATTTTATCAGCTTTTTCTTTTACGATGTTTTCAATTGTATGAACGGTATCTGTTGCATTTAATTGTAAGCAATTCCCTTGATTGAGTTCTTCAAATAGAGAAGAGTATGCTACATATAAATGAACAGGATTGATTAAATCATCACTTCGATCGGCTGGGTCATTTACAATAAGGCGTAATAGCTTACGAATGGATTCAAAATCAAGTGCTGTTTTTAAATCTTCGACAATAAATAGTAAGGCTGCTTGTTCAATTGAATATTTTTTCCCCTTTTGAGGAGAGCCAATCATTTCTTTTATATCTCGTTTCACCCAGTTTTGCATAGCAGTTACAGAGAAACTTGTGTTTTCAATCTGATTGCCAAGCGCAACTATTTCATTTAAAGAAAAACCGACATCAGTATCGTCAATTTTAATCAGCTTTTCAAAAATAGGTGAAAGTGCGGTAGTAATAAAAGCTGTAACGCTTTGTCCGCTTTCAATATCTTTTTTATGTGACTTTGCCCAAGCTTCTTGTAAAATACCGAGAGGCTTTTTCGTATTCCATCCTCTTAGTGATAGAAGAAGGGTAGCCATTTCGTTTCGTGTGAGATGAAATGTTTCCATCTTTTCACCTCCAAAATAATAAAAAGTTCTTATGAACTTATAATATGTTTTGTTTCATTTAAAGTCAATTCTGTTTTGCTTAATTTTTCCTTTGTCACCAAACTGTCGGAAGTAAATAATACTTGCATATTTCGACAAAAGTTCATATAATAAGTTCATAAGAACCTTTAAAATGTTCTTAAAAGCAAATCTATCATTCTGAATTTACTAGAAAGATAGATTTCACATATATCTATATAAAAGGAGAATGGATATAATATGTTGAAAAAACTTGTAGCAGTAATGACAGCATTCATGGTTATCTTTGGGGCTAGCAGCTTTATGTTCGTAGATCATGCGGCAGCGAAAAGTTACAAATCTGGTAAAAAATCATTTACACCAAGTTCAGGTCAAAAGTCAAAAGTTGATTTAAACAAAAAAGACTCAAATGTAAATTCTCAAAAAACGACTCCAGATTCAAAAACGAAAGCAACAAATACAGCACCAAAAAGTAATAAAGGAAGCTTTATGAAAGGTTTATTACTAGGTGGTCTTGGTGGTTTACTAATGGGTAGCTTATTTGCAAATATGGGAGCTCTTGGTTCTGTATTAGCGTTTATGGTAAATATGTTAGTAATGGCTGGTATCGTAATGTTAGCAGTTCGTGCATTTAAATACTTCAAAGACCAACGTAAGAAGAAGGCAGATGAAGTAGCATGGAAACAATAAAAATTTCTGAACAAGAGCTTATAAATGCGCTTTGTATATATATCGCTGAAAAAAGACAAGTGGGTCCAGAAGAAGTATTAGTTGAACTTATGTATGATGATGACTACGGTTTCTCTGCGGAAGTAGAGGTAAATGGTCGCCAGCAAATTTTAATTCAAGCAAACTTAATCGAAGCTTTACGCTTATTGCTTGACAGAGAATATAATGTCAATCCATTCGCAGCGAGATTGCAACTTGAATTAGATGATGAAGAAGGAATTTACGCATTAGCGAAATTTAATAACTCAGATGAGTAGAGAAAAGAGCTGTTGAGAATAATCTCAGCAGCTCTTTTTAGTATGTGCATATGTAGAAGAATAATCACGCCAAATTTCATTCATTTTTCGTCTACCGATATCTACCATCGGATTAAACTGAATTGCAGCTTTCTGACGAACAAAGTGAACGTTTTGCATGGCGTGAGATAATTGTTGGTCGACTATATCACGTTTTTTACTTGCATATTTTGCGATAGATAGACCTGCAACTGTTCCTTGCGCCATCGCAATTTTTCCGCTTTCAATGCCTGTAATATTGCCAGCTACAAATAAACCAGGAAGAGGAGTTTCCATTGTTTCGGAATGGAGAGGAACGTGTCCGCCTAATTCTGAAATGTAATGGAAGGGACAACCGGCTACAGCTGCAAGTTCGGCAAGTGGGTATAATCCCCCAGCAATACAAACAAAATCTGCTTCATATATTTTCTCTGATCCATTAATAACATTTCCTTTAGAGTCAATATTAGCAACACATACACCTTCAACTTGATCTGTTCCGATAATTTCAAGAGCTGCTTTCCGAAGGTGAAGTGGCGTTCCGTTTATTTTCATTCCGCTGTTTGGATAGAATGTTAATCCAGCTTTTCGAATCCAATCAAATTTCATAAAGTGGCTACCTATACGCAAAATAGCAGAAGGAGCGAGATGTGCTGCATTTAAAAGAGAGTTTAAAACTTCTTCAGGTTCACCAGCTTTTTGACTTAACTCGCTTTTTTCAGGGAGTATAATATGATCTACTTTAATTCCCGCTAATTGCAATTCACTTAAAATGGCGAAAGACAAAATGTTAGCACCAATAATGATTCCTTTTTTTCCAACTTGCACGCGATGAACATTTGTCATAACTTGAGCTGCTCCAATTGACATCACTCCTGGAAGTGTCCAGCCTGGAAGGGGAATAGCATATTCCGCAGCTCCAGTAGCAAGTAGTACGAAAGGTGCTTCTAACGTACCGATATTAGTATGTACAAACCAATTGTTTTCATCTCTATCTAAATTATAGACCGAAACACCGCATCTGATATGTACTGAAAGTGATTCTGCTTCCTCATGAAGTCGCTTCGATTCTTCTATTCCGTTCCACCATTCTCCAGTAGGCTCTTGATGCAACTGTCCTAACAATCTCCCGCCCGGCTTCATAAATTCATCAATAACGAGCACTTTTAGTCCGAAACGAGCACAAGTGATAGAAGCTGATAATCCAGCTGGCCCTGCACCTATAATAATTACATCACTCATCGCTTTTTCACCATCTCTCTCACGATATTCGGATGCTGTTTCCCGCTTTCAACAACCATGTTTTCTTCTACAACAGTTAAGCATGCGCGTACATTTGTTTGATTATTTACTGTCACGCGGCATTCAGAACAGTGCCCGATATTACAATAAATACCTCGCGGTGTTCCGCTATCTTCATGAAGTCTTAATGTTCTTATTCCATTTGCTAACAGGGCAGCAGCTATCGTTTCATGTTCATATGCTTCGTATTGATGACAGTTAAATTGAAAAGTAATACGCTCACTACTTTGTAAAGTACCTAAAATCGGGTGATGTGTAATTCTACTCATTTACTTTCACCTACTGATCCAAAAGTAACTGCACGTATTGGTGGTTGATATTTTAACGGTAGTTCATTAAGAGTTACGTCAGGATTCGCATTTTCAATCATTCGATCTATCATTATTCTGCATGTGCGACCACCGCAAAATCCCATGCCAGCACGTGTTCTTAGTTTTAATTCTCTTGCTGAGCAGTTATATTCAGCAATTGTCGATTGAAGTTGTCCATATGTAACCTCTTCACAACGACAAACGATTAAGTTGTTTTTATTTGTCATGTGTATTCCTCCTCTAGTTCGGTTTTCACAAATTATATATGCAAAAATCATGCCAATATAGAGGGGGAGAGAGGGCTATCTGTAAACGCCTGACCGGTGCATACTGATTCTTTATTGAAGTCCAAGTTTCTTTAAACGGTTATATAAAGTAGCCCTTGTTACACCAAGTTGTTTCGCGCATTCTAATTTATTCCCATTTAAAATTCGTAAAGCTCTTTCAATAACTTTTTTCTCATGCTCATCCATCTCTTCTTGTAAAGAAAGGATTGTATTATTGTTGCTGAGTAATAGGGAATGGGCTGTATGGTTGTCTAAAGTTTCAGTCGTATGAAATGGTAGATATTCTTGTTTTATAATTCCGTCTGTTGCAAATACCACAAGCCGTTCAACAACGTTTCGAAGTTCGCGAATATTACCTGGCCAATTGTAATGAAGCAGTTCATGCATAATGCTTGAAGGTAAGTCACGAATTGGTCTGTTATAGTTGATTGAAAAATCGTTTAAGAAAGAATAAGTTAATTCAATAATATCCTCGCGTCTTTCGCGCAGCGGTGGAATCTGCAAGCTAACTACATTTAAACGGTAATATAAATCCTCTCGGAAAGTTCCTTTTCTCATTTCTTCTTGTAAATCACGATTTGTAGCAGCGATAATGCGGAAATCAATATTAATTTCTTTTTCACCACCAACTCGGTAATACTTTCGCTCTTGCAGTACACGTAACAGTTTTACTTGCATATCAAGTGGCATTTCACCTATTTCATCAAGAAATAAAGTACCGCCTTGCGCGAGTTCAATTTTACCTTTTTTTCCTTTACTATTTGCTCCAGAAAACGCCCCACGCTCGTAACCGAATAATTCACTTTCAAATAACGCTTCTGGAATTGCCCCGCAGTTAATCGAAATGAAAGGCGCCTTCGCTGCCTCACTTGCTTCATGAATTGCTTTCGCAAATACTTCTTTTCCAACTCCGCTTTCCCCAAGTATTAAAACAGTTGATTTCACCGAACAAACTTTTCTAGCTAATTGTATCGTTCTTTGTATAACAGGGCTTTTCCCATTCATCGCAAGGAATGGATCGGATTCATCTTTATACTTTGCCACTTCTTGTTCTAAACGGTGCATTTCATGTGACATATTAAATAGTTTTTCATTTAAAGCGACTTGATTTGTAACATCTGTTTCTGAAACGACTGCTCCTATAATTTCATCATTACAATAAACTGGATTTGAATTAATTAATACGAATAAATCGGGACGAGGCTGATGGAACTGAGCGACTATGCTTTTTCCATCATGTAAAGATTGTAAAATTTCCAAGTCTTTATAATCAAAAAAACGAGTAATCGGTTGTCCAATAATCTCATTATGGTTGACTGAAAATATTTTTTCAGCACCATCTGTCCAAGTTCGAACGCATTCGTTACTATCAATGACTGTAACAGAAGAGTCAGTTGTTTGTATTACAGTGTCATAAAATGACTGTAGTTCATTGTAGGACTTATAAAGAAATGGAATCATTTGCTGAGAAGTTATACAGCATATCGGCTCATCGTTTTCGTTAAGGATGATAACAGCTAATTCATAAGAAAAAGCGTCAATTAATGCAGTGAATGAGTCATCTGCATAAATAATTGCGCAATTATATTCTTCTGTAGTAGAAGAGAGATAATAAAACCTTTCGTTTATTTTCTTAATGCGATCAAGGCTACATGTATGATGGATTAAAACACTTTCCAAAAACTCTTGTATAGTCGGAAATGAAAATTCCATAATGTCCTCCTGTTATGTATAAAAATTTTGACAGTGATAAAAAAATAATACACCTATTTACTATAAATTTAAAATATTTTTACAAATAAAAATATTTTTTATAAAAATTGTATATGTACAGAATTGGCACGTCAATTGCATAAAAGAAAGTGAGAGGTTTAGGGAAAGGAGGAGTATAGTGTGAGGCACTGCGACGTTTTAATTATAGGTGGTGGAATAATAGGGTGTTCTATCGCTTATTACACTTCAAAATACGGAAGAGACGTAACAATCATTGAAAAAGGAGAATTTGTCAGCGGGACGTCTTCACGGTGTGATGGGAATATTTTGGCCATTGATAAAGACCCAGGGTTTGATAGTCAAATGTCTTTAGTAAGTCAAAAATTAGTAACTGATTTAAGTGAAAAATTAGAGCATTCATTTGAATATAGGGCACCAGGAAGTATTCTCGTATGTGAGTCAGACGAAGAGATGGAAGCTGCGCAGCAATGGGTAAATCGGCAAAAAGAAGCTGGATTACCGTTTCGAATGCTTGATAGGCAAGATATAAGGGAAGAGTCGCCTTTTTTTGCTGAGGATTTATTAGGCGGTTTAGAATGTGCGACGGATTCAACTGTGAATCCATATATCCTTGCTTTCTCGCTTCTGTCAGAGGCACAAAAATTTGGCGCAAAAGCTTTTAAGCAGACGGAAGTAAAGAGTATGGAAATAGAGACGGATGGTTCATTTGTTGTAGAAACTACGAATGGAACTTTTACAGCACAACAAGTTGTAAATGCAGCCGGTGTGTGGGCTCCTAAGATTGGTCAGATGTTAAATATAAATATACCAATTGAACCGAGAAAAGGGCATATTATTGTAGCTTCAAGGCAACAACACGTAGGATGCCGTAAAGTAATGGAATTCGGTTATTTAATTTCTAAATTTGGCGGAAAACGAAAAGTAGATGCTTTAACTGAAAAATACGGGGTTGCGCTCGTATTTGAGCCTACTGAAAGTCAAAATTTCTTAATTGGAAGTAGCCGTGAATTTGTAGGGTTTCATACGAGAATAAACAATGAAGTCATTAAATGTATTGCAAATAGAGCGATTCGCTTTTATCCGAAAATGGCAGATATGATGGTAATTCGTTCTTACGCTGGTTTACGTCCGTGGACAGAAGATCATTTACCGATTATTTCACGAGTGGAACATATTCCAAATTATTTCATTGCCGCTGGGCATGAAGGGGATGGGATTAGTCTTGCAGCAGTTACTGGGAAAGTAATTGAAGAGTTATTAAATGAAAAAGAGACAATTATTCCTATTGAACCACTTCGTTTGAGTCGTTTTACAGAAAGGGTGTTAAACGGATGAAGTCACAAAGAGTCTTTACGACAATTGATACACATACGGGTGGGAATCCAACGAGGACATTAATTAGTGGACTTCCAAAGTTGATTGGAGAGACGATGGCAGAAAAGATGTTACATATGAAAAAGGAGTATGATTGGATTCGAAAATTGTTAATGAATGAACCGCGTGGTCATGATGTAATGTCAGGGGCATTATTAACAGACCCGTGTCATCCTGAGGCTGATATAGGTGTTATATACATAGAGACAGGTGGATATTTACCGATGTGTGGTCACGATACAATCGGTGTATGTACAGCGTTAGTTGAATCAGGTTTAATTCCGGTAGTTGAACCGATTACTTCTTTAAAACTAGATACACCGGCTGGCTTAGTTGAAGTAGATATTGCTGTTCAAGATGGAAAAGCAAAAGAAGTATCTTTCTGTAACATACCAGCTTTTTTATTGAAAAATATTACTGTACAAGTGAAAGACATTGGGACTATAGAGGCTGATATTGCGTATGGAGGGAATTTTTATGCCATTATTGATGCGAAATCAGTAGATCTAGAATTAGTACCAGAAAATGCATCTACAATCATCGATAAGGCGATTCATATAAGAAACACAATTAATGAGAAGTTTGAAATCACTCATCCAGAGTATTCGTTTATAAGAGGATTAACACATGTTGAATTTTATACAGATCCTACTCATGAATGTGCGCATGTGAAAAATACAGTTGTTGTACCACCAGGCGGAATAGATCGATCTCCATGCGGTACAGGAACATCTGCGAAGCTAGCTGTATTATACGCTCAGAAAGAAATCGAAATTGGTGAAGAGTTCATTCATGAGAGTATCGTTGGTTCTTTATTTAAAGGATATGTCATGAATACGACACATGTTGAAAATATTGAAGCTGTCATAACGAAAATTACGGGATCAGCTTGGCTTATGGGTATGCATAAATTTTTTTACAATGAAATGGATCCACTTAAAGAAGGATTTTTGCTAATTCCGCCGATGGAACATGAAACGGAGGATATAAAATGAACATTCAAAAAATGTATACAGCAGTAGACGTACATGTAAATGGCGAGGCATTTCGTGTAATGAAAGACGTACCATGCAAATACTACTACAGTTTGGAGCAATTAAATGAACAATTTTCAGGTGAATTAGCAGAAGAGATGAAGCTTTTATTAAATGAACCACGTGGTTTTATCGGTTTGAATGGGTGTATTGTCGTTCCATCTATCCATAATGAAGTGGATGCAGCTGTATTATTTTTTAATCATGAAGGTTCGATTCCGCTTCATTATGGAGGCATTGTTGCAGTAATAACGATGTTACTCGAAAGTGGGTATTTAAAAAAGAGAGAGTCCAATCAATACAAAATTGAAACGTTATCTGGAATATTTTTAGTTCATGCGTATGTAGAGAATGATGAAGCTATATCGGTTTCGTTTGAAAGCAAACTATGCTATTTGATTGAGGAAAATTTACAGGTTGGTAATGTAAGTTATTCTCTCATACAAGCAGATAAAGTATATGCAGTTGTAGAAAAAGGTGCGTATTCGCCAGAAATTCGTGTTGAAAACATTTCAGAATTGAAAAGATGGGGAGAAGCTACACTGCAGGCTATACAAAAACAGTCGCTAATAAAAAGGCTTATTTTAGTAGATCCTTCGCAAAAAGAAAAGAACCATATAAAGTCGATTACATTTCATGAAGATAACTTTATCGTACGTTCGCCAGGTTTTGTTTCTACTATCGTTTCCTATGTTCATGCGTTATTTAAAAATGATTATATGGCGGATAAACCTTTTAAAAATGAAAGTATATTTAATAGTTTTATAACTGTGGAAAAAGTGAAGAAGGAGGAACTAGGATACATTTTCCGTTTTGAAAGTAGAGGATTTATTACAGGGATGCAGACGTTTCTATTAGACCCTACGGATCCATTTCCGGCAGGTTTCTTATTAAAATAAAATGTGATAAGGAGAGATAAATATGCAAAAAATTAAAGGGGCATTTCCAGTATTAATAACACCGATGGATGAATTTCAGGAAATTAATTGGGATGGGGTAAAACAAAATGTAAATTACTTTATCGAACAAAAGGTTGCAGGTGTCATCATTAATGGAAGTACAGGAGAGTTTGTAAGTTTATCAAAAGAAGAACGATTTAAAATGGTAGAAACCGTGTTGAAAGAAATTGATGGCCGTATTCCGGTCATTGTTGGAACTGCAGCAGAGACGACGAAAGAAACAATTGAATATACGAAACATGCAGAAGCGCACGGAGCGGATTGTGCATTAATTATAAACTCTTACTATTGTAAACCGAAGGAAGAGGAGATTTATTTTCATTTTAAAGAAATCTCAAATTCTGTAAATATACCAATTATGCTATACAATAACCCATTTACTTCTGGTGTTGATATGAGTACAAAGCTAATGCTCCGTATTGGAAAAGAGTGTGAAAATGTTACACATATTAAAGAATCTAGCGGAGATATTCGAAAAGCGAGAGATTTAGTAAGACAAAGTGAAGGGGCTTTCCAAGTCTTCTGTGGTTCTGAAGATTTAGTTATGGAATCATATTTAGTTGGTGCTTCGGGATGGGTTTCAGTAGCAGGAAATATCGTTCCTGGTCTCGTTACAAAAATGTATGAGCATTTTCAAAATGGTGAATTAGAAAAGGCGTGGGAAATAAACGATGCTATTTTACCACTTTGCGAGTTTCTTGAAGGATCAGGGAAATATGTTCAAATCGTTAAACGTTCCATGGAATTACATGGGCAAGCGGGAGGATCTTCTCGCTATCCAAGACTAGGATTAACTGTTGACGAAGATCAAAAGCTTCAAACGATTTTATCAAATATTGCAGCTCATGTAGCTGTTTAAATAAGGAGGAGAACATAATGTTAAAGACAAATATTGAGCTGAAACCAAAAGTGGAAGCGTTTTTAAATGAAGAAATTAAAATGTTTATTAATGGCGAATTTGTTGCTGCTATTGGGGGAAAGACGTTTGAAACGTATAATCCAGCTACAGAAGATGTTCTAGCTGTCGTATGTGAAGCGCAAGAAGAGGATATTGATGCTGCAGTAAAAGCGGCAAGATCTGCATTTGAATCCGGTCCGTGGGCAGAAATGACTACTGCTGAAAGAGCGCATCTTATTTATAAATTAGCAGATTTAATTGAAGAACATAGAGAAGAATTAGCGCAACTAGAAGCTTTAGATAATGGAAAGCCATATCAAGTAGCACTTGATGATGATATTTCAGCAACTGTAGAAAATTATCGTTATTACGCAGGGTGGGCTACAAAAATTATTGGGCAAACAATCCCAATTTCAAAAGATTACTTAAATTACACGAGACATGAACCTGTGGGTGTTGTAGGTCAGATTATTCCGTGGAATTTTCCGCTCGTTATGTCTTCTTGGAAAATGGGAGCTGCACTGGCGACAGGTTGTACGATCGTATTAAAGCCAGCAGAGCAAACGCCTTTATCTTTACTATATACAGCAAAACTCTTTAAAGAGGCTGGATTTCCAAATGGCGTTGTAAACTTTGTACCAGGCTTTGGTCCTGATGCAGGAGCGGCAATTGTAAATCATCATGACATTGATAAAGTTGCTTTTACAGGATCTACTGTTACAGGAAAGTATATTATGCGTCAGTCTGCAGAAATGATTAAGCATGTAACGTTAGAGCTTGGCGGAAAATCACCAAATATCATTTTAGAAGATGCGGACTTGGAAGAAGCAATTAATGGTGCATTCCAAGGTATTATGTATAATCACGGTCAAAATTGTAGCGCAGGATCACGTGTATTTGTTCATCGTAAACATTATGAAACTGTAGTAGATGCACTTGTGAAAATGGCGAACAACGTAAAACTTGGAGCAGGTATGGAGAAAGGAACGGAAATGGGTCCACTCGTATCTAAGAAACAACAAGAGCGTGTGTTACATTACATTGAGCAAGGGAAGAAAGAAGGCGCTATAGTTGCGGCTGGTGGTGAACGTGCACTTGAAAAGGGTTATTTCGTTAAGCCAACTGTATTCACAGATGTTACAGACGATATGACAATCGTTAAGGAAGAAATATTTGGACCAGTTGTTGTTGTTCTGCCATTTGATTCGACAGAAGAAGTAATTGAACGAGCGAACAACTCATCCTATGGCCTTGCTGCTGGTGTATGGACGCAAAATATCAAAACGGGTCATCAAGTGGCAAATAAATTAAAAGCAGGAACAGTGTGGATCAATGATTATAACTTAGAAAATGCAGCTGCACCATTTGGTGGATACAAACAATCTGGTATTGGCCGCGAATTAGGTTCATATGCGCTTGATAATTATACAGAAGTGAAAAGTGTTTGGGTAAATATAAAGTAATAGGGTGTTTTACTGACAAAAATTGAGGGATGAAATAATGAAAGATGCGGACAACTAGAAAGTTTGATAATAGTTGTCCGTTTTCTTATATATAAAATTGCTTTTCCAAAGAATGATAAGGGGGATTTGGATGGAGAATTTAGTAGAATGGTTAGTAGGGCAAGTGTGGAGTATCGGTTTAGTTGTTTTTGCATTAGGGGCAGGCGTATATTTCACGATTGCAACACGTTTTTTGCAAATTCGTTATTTTAAAGAGATGATTAAACTATTATTTGAAGGAAAGAGTTCCGAGACGGGAATATCATCTTTTCAGGCATTTTGTTTAGCCTTATCAGGAAGAGTTGGAATTGGTAATATTGCAGGGGTAGCGACAGCGATCGCTTTCGGCGGGCCTGGAGCTGTATTTTGGATGTGGGTAATGGCTTTGTTAGGGGCAGCGAGTGCGTTTGTTGAATCAACATTATCTCAAGTATACAAAAGTAAAGTAGGGAATGAATATCGCGGCGGTACTCCATATTTCATTGAGAAAGGTTTAAAAATGAAATGGTTTGCAGTCATTGTAGCGGTAGTTGTAACACTTTCATATGGCATGTTGTTACCAGGTATTCAATCTAGTAGTATCGCAGTTGGATTCGAAAACTCTAATGGTATTAACAAATATATAACTGGTATATTTTTAGTCGTGTTACTAGCGGCAATTATTTTTGGTGGTGTAAAGAGAATTGCTGGCGTTTCTCAAATGCTTGTGCCATTTATGGCAATTGGTTATGTAATTGTTACATGTATCATATTAATTGCGAATGTAACGGAGATTCCAAGTATGTTTGCTTTAATTCTCTCTAGCGCATTTGGTGTAAATGAAATGTTTGGTGGAATTGTTGGTGCAGCTATTGCATGGGGCGTAAAACGCGCTGTATTTTCAAACGTTGCTGGTGTCGGAGAAGCGACGTATAGTTCGGCTGCTGCTGAAGTATCGCATCCTGCAAAACAAGGGTTAGTTCAAGCGTTTTCCGTATATATCGATACAATTGTCGTATGTACAGCGACAGCTCTTATGATATTAATTACAGGTATGTATAATGTTATACCTGAAGGGAAAAGCGCTATTGTAAAAAACATAGGAAATGTGGAAGCAGGTCCAATTTATACGCAACAAGCAGTTGAAACTGTGATGACAGGGTTTGGTCCAATATTTATTTCAATTGCAATTTTCTTTTTTGCATTTACAACGTTACTCGCTTATTACTATATCGCTGAAACGACACTTACTTATTTAGATCGTCAATTGAAGTATGGCTGGTTAAAACCAGTTTTAAAATTTGGATTTTTAATTATGGTTTACATTGGTAGTGTTGAATCAGCGTCGCTTTTATGGAATCTTGGAGATTTAGGAATTGGTAGTATGGCATGGTTAAACTTAATCGCAATCTTACTTTTAAGTAAAACCGCATTAAAAGTGTTAAAAGACTATGAAAGGCAGAAAAAAGAAGGGAAAGATCCAGTATTTAATCCTAAAAATGTGGGGATTGAAGGATTAACATTTTGGGAAGAAAGAAGTAAAGAGGTTGAAAGAAAAAGTTCTAGAGAAAAAGTTATTGTAGATGATAATTTAAAATTATAACATAAATTAACTGAAAATTCTTAATTTAAAAGAAGGTATATTGCCTCCATTTCATCACATACTACAATAGGTATGGATAATATGACTGGAGGGAATAAGATGGAACATGAGCAACATAGTTCGATAAATGATATTCTACATCATTATAAAGAAGGTATAGGTAGTTTTACAAATCAAATTCCTGAAATCGCTGAGACATATAATGCGTTCACGCAAGCTTGTTTTCAAGAGGGTGCTTTAACAAAAAGAGAAAAGCAACTTATTGCATTAGGAATTAGTTTAGCAACGCAAGATGAGTATTGTACAATTTATCATACAAAAGGTTGTCTTGATCAAGGATGTTCAGATAAAGAGATTCTGGAAGCATGTGGTGTTTCAGCAGCATTTGCTGGCGGAGCTGCGATGAGTCAAGCGGTAACTTTAGTGCAAGAGTGTTTAACAGAACTGAAAAATCAAAAGCATTGAATAAAAAACGTTTTAAACTTTATGTTTAAAACGTTTTTTATTTGAAATTAAATTTGTATTCAATTTAATATTCTATATCTTCATAAATAGATTTTTCTACATCAGGAAGAACTGTGTATATACTCTTACCGATTAAAGCTTCTAATTCTTTCTTAATCGCATAAAACCCTTTCCAATGTAAAGATGTATGAGATGTTGTACCATGACGCAAACCAACAGAAATTAATCTTCTTTCCAGCGTAGTAAAGCCACCCGCATCAGCAAGAGCGTCACAAAGAGTAATTACTTTATTGTATAAGTCGTAGTTACAATGTTCATTTAATATTTCAACTAACCGGCTTCTCATATGGTCAGGAACGAGACTCCATTCCGCTGCGATATCTATATGTTCATTTTTGCATGGGAATGAGTGTGTCACACAAATAACAGCGTTTCCTGTATACCCTAAATCATTCATATATATATAACCATCATAGGAATGAATGACCGATTTGGTAAAACCTTTGTATCTTCCGATATCATGCAAAAGGGCAGCGTTATATGCTATGTCAGCATCTAGGTTATACCCATTTTTAATAAGTTCTATAATTATGTTTTCAGTTGCATGAGCAACATGTAGTGAATGTTCAAACCAAGGACCCGGGTTTTTTTCATATGCCCATTCGAGTAATTCTTTTGCGTACGTTCTATCTAATATATATTTCATATCGTTATCCTTTCACAAAAAGTCATATCTTTCTATAAATTCATCTTATTATTTCATTATTCCTTCTTTAAAAATTGTTACAATGAAACAAAAGGGGGAAAATTAATGCGAAATTTAGTAATTGAAGAAATAAAGCAACTAGAAAATGATATGGAAGAACTTTCGAAACTTTTGAAAATGGTTGTAAATGATGGGGCATCAATTGGTTTTTTGCCTCCACTGGAACAAAAAGACGCAACAAAGTATTGGCAAACAGTATTAGCGCCAGAAGTGATATTGTATGTGGCTAAAATAAACAACGAAGTAGCAGGGAGTATTCAATTACAATTAGTTACTAAGCCTAACGGAATTCATAGAGCCGAGATTTGCAAATTAATGACTCATCCAAACTTTAGACGTAACGGTATTGGACGATCGCTTATGCAAAAAGCAGAGGAACGAGCAAAGCAAGAAAACAGGTCTCTTTTAGTATTAGATACTAGAGAAGGAGATCCTTCCAATAAACTGTACAAATCACTAGACTACCAAGAAGTTGGAACAATACCAGGGTATGCAATTTCTCCGAATGGTAAGTTAGATGCTACGATTATTTATTATAAAAACATTTAAGGTATAATCAAACGGGGAGAGTGCTTAATTATTAGTAAGTGAATAATAAACGACTATTTTTAACACCATCTATATTTTTCTGGCGGTGTTAAAATAGTTAATTATAATCTAATTAACGCACTAAATGAATTTGAGAAAGTTTCTAGAGGGTTCTTTTAGTAATGATTCTCGTCTTATAATAAATGTAGAGAAGATGACTAGCCAACTATAGTTATTTTCGCTTTATTATCGGAAGGGGATGAAAGTATGAAAAAGAATAGTTTACAAAAGATGAAGAAAGTTATTTTAAGTGGTGGAGTATTACTTACGGGATTATTAACATTTGGATTTTCAGAAAAGGCTTCAGCTCATGGATATGTAGAATCACCAGCGAGCCGATCTTATTTATGTAAGCAAGGGGTAAATGTAAATTGTGGACCGATTCAATATGAACCACAAAGCGTAGAAGGGATAGGTGGATTTCCGCAACTAGGACCTTCTGATGGACAAATTGCAGGGGCTGGTCATTTTCCCGCTTTAGATGTTCAAACTGTAGATAGGTGGAAGAAAGTTACGTTAAATGGCGGGACGAATACATTCAAGTGGAAACTAACGGCTCCTCATAGTACAAAAGAGTGGAAATATTATATTACGAAAAAAGGTTGGAATCCAAATAAACCTTTAACGCGATCAGATTTAGATTTAGTGCCATTCTATGTGAAAAATGACGGTGGAGCTAGACCAGGGACAACAGTAACGCACGAAGCAAATGTACCAACTGACCGTAGTGGATACCATCTTATTTTAGCTGTTTGGGAAATTGCAGACACTGGAAATGCGTTTTATCAAGTTATAGATGTAAACCTTTTGAATAATGGCTTATCCTCAAATTTCGCTTTTAACAATGTAGTGCAAGCTCCTACACTATTTTAATTGAAACATACATTTCGATCATCTAATTCATTTTAGATGATTTTTTTTATGAAAATGATGAAAAATATAGAAGAAAGTGCAATTATTTATAAAAAAATATGCTTTAAATATTGTCATATTTGCTTCTTTAAGATATCCTTTTCATGAAGAGGTGGAAAACATGGAAAAAGTACTAGTTTTCGGGCATAAAAACCCAGATACAGATGCAATTTGTTCTGCAATTGCTTATGCAGAATTGAAAAAAGAATTAGGAATGAATGCTGAGCCTGTACGTTTAGGCGAAATCAGCGGTGAAACTCAATTTGCGTTAGACTATTTTAAAGTAGAAGGACCGCGTTTTGTTGAGACAGTAGCAAGCGAAGTGGACAACGTTATTTTAGTTGACCATAACGAGCGTCAACAAAGTGCTAACGATATCGAATCAGTTCGTGTGTTAGAAGTTATTGACCATCACCGTATTGCTAACTTTGAAACAAGCGATCCTATATACTATCGTTGTGAGCCAGTTGGCTGTACAGCTACAATCTTAAACAAAATGTACAAAGAAAATGGCGTAACAATTCGTAAAGAAGTTGCAGGTTTAATGTTATCTGCAATCATTTCAGATTCTTTACTATTCAAATCTCCAACTTGCACAGAACAAGACGTAGCAGCTGCTCGTGAATTAGCGCAAATCGCTGGTGTAGATGCAAATAACTACGGCTTAGAAATGTTAAAAGCTGGTGCTGACTTAAGCGGAAAAACAATGGAGCAATTAATCTCTCTTGACGCTAAAGAATTCCAAATGGGTAATGCGAAAGTTGAAATCGCACAAGTAAACGCTGTTGATACAAACGACGTTCTTGTACACCAAGCGGAACTTGAAAAAGTAATCTCTGCAGTAGTAGAAGAAAAAGGTTTAGACCTATTCTTATTCGTTGTAACTGATATCTTAACTAATGATTCTGTCGGTCTTGCGATCGGTAAAGCAGCAAACGTTGTTGAGAAAGCATACAACGTATCACTAGAAAACAACACAGCTACTTTAAAAGGTGTTGTATCTCGTAAAAAACAAATCGTACCAGTATTAACAGAAGCATTCCAAGCTTAATCGTATTGCGTACAGATGAACAGTAAGGACAAGTAGTCAGATTGGCTACTTGTCTTTTTTTATCTCTAAAAAACAGAAAATTAAAAACGGGAGGATTGTGTATGTTTAATGATTTGGAGAGTAAATTACAGTCACTTTTAGAACGAAATATTACGTCGGTTTCAGAATTAGAGAGCTGGCTCTCGGAGGAGCTACGTTTAAACGCTGAAATACAGAAGTTGCGTTTGACTTTTTAGAAGAAAGGATATAAAGTACTGTAAGGGTCATTCTAAATTTGATTAACGAATTAAAATAAGGATAGCGTTAGCTATCCTTATAATCGTTTATTCGTAAGATTTTTTCTTGTTTATATAAAATGTAATTATAGCAGTAATGAAGAAAATAGGTATCGCATACACTTGCCCAACAAATAACTTCCAGCCGACATAATTATAGCCTTCAGATGCTGGGATGATAACGGAAATAACGCAAACAATAAAATAGACTAATAGTGCAGGGATAATATTTTTCATTTTTATGGACCTCCTTCCTAATTTAATTTATAAATCATAATATTTCAATTTAATTATAAAAATTTGAAGAAAAAATGCAAAAATTTTTATGGTATTATAATATTTGCAATGAGAGTGATCCATAGTACATATATGGTAAAATGTGTAATTTAAACTTTTCAGAATTATTATATAGTATTTTGAGAGAAAAATGTACAAAATAACGAATTTTATTTACCAAAGTAAAGGGAGTAGAAATATATATGAAAAGGATATGTATAATTCCATGTGGAAAAAAGAAAATTTGGGATAAACATTCAGACTACGGACCGATGGAAGCAAAAGATGTGTATATTAGTCCGTTCGGAAAAGCATGTCAGGCGTACGCAACTATGTTTTTCGAAAACTGGGTTATATTATCGGCGAAACATGGATTTTTAAGACCAAATGATATTGTATTAGAAAACTATGATCTTGCATTTGATTCAAAAAGCGATGAGGTAATAAATATAGAGCAATTACAAAAACAGATGGTAGATAAAAGTTTATTACAGTTTGACGAAATCGTCTTACTAGCAGGGAAGAAGCATAAAAAAGTAGTGACAAAGTTATATCCAGAAGAAATGATTACATATCCGCTAGAGGGGTGTAAAGGGATTGGATATATGTTGCAGAGTTTGAAAGAGGCAGTGAAGGAAGGAAAGGAAGTATAGGTGTAGTTTCGGTCACCATGGTCTTAAACTTTATTTAGGGGACTAAAACGTAAAATAGAGTTTTTAAGCATCGCCAAAAAGGTGATGCTTTTTTGTTTGTGTCACCATTCAAGTTAATGCAATTTAGAGAATAAAGAACCTGATTTGTGAAGTGACATCACTTTTTTATATCAAAAACGAATTGCCGTCACTTTTAGAAAATGTAGGACATATGGGTACAGTTGAGGTTATAAGTAGGAATAGCAATAAGACAAGTTTTGAATATGATATTAAGAAAGGAGATGTTGATAAATAATGGCCAGATATAGCTTGCACGGAGGACACAATAGTATTGTTCAAGGTGCTAATTTTGGGAATCGGAAAGAACACGTTCTAGATAGGCAAGTTAAAGATGCTGTGGCGACTAAGTTAAGATCCCTAGGACACACGGTTTATGACGATACGGACGAGGTAGGGACAACTCAATCACAAAATTTAAATAATATCATTCGGAATAGCAATTCCCATGCTGTGGATTTAGTTATTTCTTTTCATCTTAACGCAAGTGATGGAAATGGACAGGGTGTTGAGGTTTTGTATTATGATCAGAAAGATTTGGCGGCTAAAATCTCAGCTCAACTAGCAAAAGATATTGGATGGCGTAATCGAGGTGCGAAACAACGTACAGATTTAGCAGTATTAAATGGAACGAAGGCACCGGCTATTCTTATTGAATTAGGATTTATTGATAATGAATCCGACATGGCAAAATGGAATGTTGATAAAATCGCTAATTCTATTGTATTTGCTCTTACAGGACAAACTGGAGGAGGTGCAGCGGATTTGCTCAAAGTAAAAACTGGTGGTGTAGCATTTAGTAATTTACAAGCTTTGGCTCAAGCTATGGTAGATGCGGGTATTGATGGACAAATTGTCGTTCAGAAAGATGGCATTGGTTATGCTATAACGAATGACTATCCGTCTGGAAATATCGATAAATTTACAGCTTGGTTAGATGCACGAAAATGGTACTATGAGTACGTGAGATAAAATGAAAATTAGTTTGATTAAAAACTAAAAATTGTCTTATATTTAGTTAGCAAGTATATTAAGTAACTAATAATTATGTAACTATAAAAATATGGACAATGTATATGTAAATTAGTAAACAAAACCACCTGTCAGAAAGGTGGTTTTGTTTATCTAGCAATTTGTGGGCAGTAAAATTCTTATCTCAAAATTCGGATGAAGCTAAGAAATTAAGTGGGAATTTCACTGCTCGTAGCCTCCTACTAATTATAGTTTCACTTTATATAGTTTAGAGCTTTGTAAATCTTTACTTGTTAAACCTGTAATAATATTTTGTTTTCTCAATACATAAGCCGAATTTTAAATTATTACCCAATAATATACTACCTCTCATACTATTTATTAGTTGATAATAGCAAAAAAACAAGCTTTGAATATAATAATGAAAAAGGAGATGTTAAATAATGGGTTATATTGTAGATATTTCGAAATGGAATGGCGACATTAACTGGGATATCGCAGCACCACAATTAGATTTCGTAATTGCACGTGTGCAAGATGGTTCAAACTATGTAGATCCTTTATATAAAAATTATGTACAAGCAATGAAAGCAAGGAATATTCCGTTTGGTAATTATGCGTTCTGTCGTTTCGTTTCAGTAGAGGATGCACGGATAGAAGCAAGAGACTTTTGGAACCGTGGTGATAAAAATGCAACAGTTTGGGTAGCTGACGTAGAAGTAAGAACAATGAACGATATGAGAGCGGGTACACAAGCTTTTATTGATGAATTACGCAGATTAGGAGCTAAGAAGGCTGGTTTATATATTGCTCATCATATGTATGCTCCATTTGGAATGGCAAATGTCAATTCTGATTTTGTATGGATTCCTCGTTATGGTGGTAACAAACCGGCATATCCATGTGATATTTGGCAATACACAGAAACAGGCAATGTGGCTGGTATCGGCAAATGTGATTTAAATAAGCTGATTGGAAATAAGCCGTTAGCTTGGTTTACAAATCAAATTGTTGAGCCGATAAAAAAACAAGAAGGGGTTGGAATTATAGTGAATAAAGATAACAAAGTAGTTACTTATGAATTTGGTGTAAATTTAATTCCTGACATGATTCAAATGATGGATAAGCTTGGATATACTTCTAAAATAATATCTCGTGGAGATAATCAAGGGCTTGTGTATTTCGAAACAGATTATCGTCAAGGGAACGAACTGGACAAAGCAACTGCTTGGTTAGATACGAAAGGAATTAAATATTTTTATACAAAAGAGTAGTTTGCTAAATAAAAAGCCGTCATGTGACGGTTTTTTATTTTTATGTAATCTTTTAACTCTACTTATAATATGGAGAAAATAGACTAATAAACAAGCCTTTGTATACTTTCAAACATAGAATATGATGAATTCTATTAAGGAGGAAGCAGATTCATGGGGAATACTTGTCATTGTGGGCATTCCCGAAATTGTAATACATTTTGGGATAATTTAATGTTTGGGAGATGTAGATGTAGATGTAAACGCAATGATTTTCACGAATGTTGTTGCAAAGAGAAACCGAAATGTGAGTGTGAAAAATGTCATTGTAAAACAAAACCGAAATGCCATTGTATTCATGAAGAGGAAGGGTATTAATAATAAAAAAGAGTACGATACGTACTCTTTTTTTGGGTGATTATATTCCATCTTGAACAGATTTCTTTACAATTACCCATGTGTCTTTCTTTTTAACCGTTATAGCTACATTAGTTCCATTAGATTCCTTATAAAAGATATATCCATTGTTTGAGTTTACATATGTTACTGGTTCGCCTATGCAATCTCGCGAGCAGGATTTGTTGACCAGTTCAATTAGGGATAGTTCACTTGGATCGGTTTTGCTTGCTTCTATAACAGCATCAAGGCTTGTTTTTCGATAACCTTGCAAGTTTATATGAAAAAGCTGCTCTATTTCTCCTGTAATGCTAGTGTTCATTACTTCTACTGAATTCTTTTTTTCTTGAAGAAAGCCGTTTTCATAAAGTAATTTTGTATAGCCAATCCATGCTATTAACACTAGCATGAAAAACATACCCGTCATTTTAAGTATTCGAAGTCGTTTGCTTATAATTGTTTCTGAGTATTTCATTCACTCTAATCCTCCAATGTTTTTAATTTAAAATATGCTTGGATACATACTTTTAGAAGAGGATGAAAGTTAATGAGTTTTCAATAAAAAAGAAAACATCCAGAGTTAGATGCTTTCTTTTTTTGTATTTTTGGCTATCTGTTCGTTACTTGTTTCATAAGTGGTCTTATTTCTTTAACTGGTGGTTTCTTATCATAGGCATCAACGTAAGAAAAGTAGTAGTTTAAGTTTCTTAGAAGACCTTTTCCTATTTTTGCACTTAAGAAAGGAAATACTTGTCCGGTATAATCATCGAGAGATTTACAGTAATATTTTTCATCTAAATATATACTGTATTTACATGTTAGCTCTACTAAAGGATTCCCTTCATCATCAAATACTTCTTTAGAATCAATAATATCTATTAGTGCAAATTTTTCATTTAAGTAAACTTTCTTTTTTTTCTCGTGTTTATTTGTAAGTATAAAAACGAGACCAATCGCGTTAATCAAACTATTTCCTCCTATAAAAAACGGATATTAATAAAATATATCGATATAAGCTAAATGTAAAGAGGAGAGGTGAAATATCATGGAGAGAAAACTAAATAAGCCGATTTATGTTTGGAAACCGACTTATTTTTATCAAGTATTACTTAGTAGTAATACCTACTCTGATTAAAGTTTCACTTTATTGAAATATTTGCGGGAATTGTTTTACGATTGCGTTTGTTATCATGTCGGCCATTTCTAATGCTTCTTTTTCAATTTTATCGTAAAGTTTTACTCCTGCTTCATAATCTTTATTTAGGAAGGAAAGTGCTTCTGCTTTTGTTAGTGCTAAATGTTCATAAAACCTTTTTCTAAATTCTTCTTTATCTATATATGGGTTGATACTGTTAAGAAATGCAATAATTTCATCACCATTAGCGTACCATTTTTTCTCTATAGCGGCCGCTGCATTTTGATTACCAGCTTTTGCGGCTTTAACAAGATCCGCTGCAATTACTAAGTGATCTTTAATTAATGCACTATATTTTTTCACTGCATCCTCACCGTAAAATGGTTCAAGTGATAGTCCCATATGTGTTGCGTTTTGTAGAAGTCGTCCAACAGTAACGTTAACATCTGGTAAATTAAAGACTATACTTATAATAGCCAATCTCGTCCAAGCGACGTGTTGTTCCCATAAAGAACGCATATACCCTTTTAAAAAATTCTCATTTTTACTAATTCGGTAGTTCCGTACGGATAAATCATAGTTTACATAAGGGTTATGGTAGGGGGAGTAATACGATTGCCAATAAGAATACATAAATAGTAACACTCCTTTGAACATGTATAACTCAAAGTATGATGAAGATTTATTTTTAGTTACGTGTCCTAGATTATTTTTAGGGAATTTGAAATGGAGAAATTCAATGAATGATGTTGTGGTATATATAAATAAATTGAATATAAAGTAAAAGAGGGTCTGCAAGGGAAGTTGCAGACCCTCAAAAGGGTATTGCCGAGATGTCGGACTCGACTACGTAATGTTATCATAAAATTCTTTTGAAAAAACCTGGTAAATGTGTCCAAATGAAATTAGGACCTTCATACAGTCAAAGGGACCTGCTTCCCGCGGCAGGCCCCAATAACTAGATAATGTTGATGAGCAAAAAACTCATCTGGAGTACTTTTATAGTAACAAGTAAAATGCCTTTTGTGTATTGAGAAAGAAGAATTGCATAATTATATGTGAACAATTTAACTCCCAACAATTCATGATAATCATGAATTGTTGGGAGTTAAATATGGTTATAAAATGGAGAAAAGACTTGGAAGTGAGATCGAGGTACACAGAAGTATGTAATCATGAAAAAGACCTGCTAATATAAGCAGGTCAACTTAAGGGGTTTATCCAACAGATTATTATATATGGTAACAACTGAATTGTAGTAAGTCTATACATTTAATAGTGAGAAAAATTCTGTGAATGATATATTTTTTGCGCATATATTAACGTCTAAAAAGTTGAGAAAGAAAATGTAAAAGCTTTTTATAAGAGAATAATGGCTGATACTTATAGTATGATTCATATTTCCACGCATCATTATTAGAGAATTGGAGTTTTTGTGTTTTCGTTTTCGCTGTGATGGAACTCATATTACGATGCTTCATATAGTAACCTCCTGAATTTATATGTATACGATTAGTAGTATTCAAGAAAGGGAAATAAAATGAACATTTAAATTGAAACTCTTTCTTCTTGTGTACTGGATTTACGTTATAAATGTTGTAAAACATATAAAACACGGATGCTAATTCATATTAAATATAGAATAATGAAAAAACAATAAGCGTTTATCCATCCCTTTCAAGTCGCATAAGTGATTGATATAATAGAAGTAGATGAAAGATAAAGAAAAGCAGGTGACTCTTTTTTGTTTACTAAAGCACAAGAACTTTTAGCGTCCTACTTTGGTTATTCTTCGTTTCGAAGAGGACAAGATGAAACAATTAAAAACGTATTAGATGGGAAAGATACAGTTTGTATTATGCCAACGGGTGGCGGTAAGTCAATTTGTTATCAAATTCCGGCATTAGTATTTGAAGGCACGACGTTGGTTATATCTCCTTTAATATCACTTATGAAGGATCAAGTAGATACATTGGTACAGAATGGCATTTCAGCTACATATATTAATAGTTCTATTTCTATTGCTGAAGCAAATCAGCGAATTCAATTAGCGAAACAAGGACATTACAAATTACTTTATGTCGCGCCTGAGCGTCTTGATTCGATGGAGTTTGTTGACCAACTTATCGATATGAAAATCCCTATGATTGCGATTGATGAAGCACACTGTATTTCACAGTGGGGACATGATTTCCGTCCAAGTTATTTACATATACATCGCATATTAGATTATCTTCCAGAAAAGCCGCTCGTATTAGCATTAACAGCAACAGCAACACCGCAAGTACGTGATGATATTTGTAATACACTTGAAATTAATAAAGAAAATACAATTATGACAACGTTTGAGCGTGAGAACTTATCGTTTTCTGTTATTAAAGGGCAAGATCGAAATGCATATTTGGCGGATTATATTCGTCAAAATCAAAAGGAATCTGGGATTATATATGCAGCTACTAGAAAAGTAGTCGATCAGTTATATGAAGATTTAATGAAGGCAGGAGTTTCTGTATCAAAATATCACGCTGGTATGAGTGATATTGATCGAAATGAGCAACAAGAACTCTTTTTACGAGATGAAGTAAGTGTAATGGTAGCAACATCTGCATTCGGGATGGGTATTGATAAATCGAATATTCGTTACGTAATTCATTATCAGCTTCCAAAAAATATGGAAAGTTACTATCAAGAAGCAGGACGTGCTGGTCGTGACGGATTAGATAGTACATGTATATTGTTATATTCTTCTCAAGATGTACAAGTACAGCGTTTTTTAATTGATCAATCAACTGGAGAATCACGTTTTTCAAATGAACTTGAAAAATTGCAAAATATGACCGATTACTGTCATACAGAACAATGTTTACAATCATTCATTTTGCAATACTTTGGAGAAGAACCGAAAGAAGATTGTGGACGCTGTGGTAATTGTACAGACAATCGCGAGAGCATCGATGTGACAAGGGAATCACAAATGGTTTTATCATGCATGATTAGAACGAACCAACGCTTTGGAAAGCAAATGATAGCGCAAGTATTAACTGGGTCGAAGAATAAGAAAGTTATTGAATTTAATTTTCATACTTTACCAACGTATGGGCTTTTATCGAACCGTAGTGTAAAAGAGGTCAGTGAGTTTATTGAGTTTTTAATTTCAGACGAGTTAATTGCAGTTGAGCATGGCACTTATCCGACGTTAAAAGTAACTGAAAAAGGGAAAGAAGTATTACTTGGTAAAGAGAATGTTTTACGAAAAGAACGAGTAGAGACAAGACAAATTGTTCAAGACCATCCTTTATTTGAAGTGCTTCGTGAAGTACGTAAAGAAATTGCACAAGGAGAAGGTGTACCTCCGTTCGTTATTTTCTCTGACCAAACATTAAAAGATATGTGTGTGAAAATGCCGCAAAGTGATTCCGAATTGTTGACGGTAAAAGGTATCGGAGAACACAAACTTGTGAAATATGGCTCGCACTTCTTACAAGCAGTTCAGCATTTTATTGAGGAAAATCCAAATTATGCTGAAACGATTAAGACAGAAGTAGTTTCAGAGCGTAAAAAGTCAGGAAAAGCGTCCGCAAATTCTCATTTAGAAACGTATGAAATGTATAAACAAGGTATTGATTTGAATGAGATTGCAAAAGAACGTAACTTATCAAGACAAACAATCGAAAACCATTTAATTCGCTGTTATGAGGATGGAATGGAAGTAGATTGGCAAAGCTTTGTTCCAGCAGAGTATGAATCTCTTATTGAAACTGCCGTTCAAAATGCAGATGGTGGTCTGAAATCTATTAAAGAACAGCTTCCGAATGAAGTGAGTTACTTTATGATTCGTGCTTATTTACAAATAAGAAAGTAGAGGCATATAAAGGGGATAAGAATTTATGTATCATGTTTTCGTTTATGGCACGTTAAGAAGAGGACAAACGAATGCTCATTATATGCTAGGTGCAACATGCATCGCAGACAGAGCTTGGACATATGGCAAATTATTTGATACGAACGAAGGATATCCGGCCATGACTTATTCGATTGAAGAACAGGTGTATGGAGAAGTTTATGTAGTAAATGATGAGATATTGTGTAAGTTAGATGAACTAGAAGAATATACAGGTAATGCGGAGACTGATTTATATGATTGAATCACGCAAACAGTATATGTTGCTGATAGGGAAATTGAGGCATATGTGTATATCGCTCAAGATAAAAAGATATTAAAGAAAGTGATAGACTCTGGTGACTGGCTTATGTATCAAAAAATATAATAAGGTAGTTTTAAAAATTGGAAAGCAGATAATGACGAATTCATTATCTGCTTTTTATTGTGTGAATAATTGTCGTTCTCTTTTTATTCTTATAGTTCTTAGTACGATTCCAATTCCGAGAAATAAAACAGTAGCAGCGACCCCGCTAATAGGATTTAACCAAAAATCACTACTGTTTGTAAGGGTAATAATCCCTGTTATGGTAACTAAAACAGTAGGAACAGCATCCTCGATCGCATGCATGATAACGCATGGCCAGACGGATTTTGTAAGTCTATATATTTCAACATACATAATTGACCAACAAACCATAAGGATACAGCCAGATAAAAGCATATTTAATCTTGAGATAGATTCAAAATATTCATTTGGCAAAAAGACTATATAATATGCAGCATGCCAAAGTGCCCAAATGAAACCAGAAATAATATAAATGTACCAATCGTTTAGATTTAGTTCAATCAACTTTGGAGTTAAATAACCGCGCCAAGAAAACTCTTCAAAAATGTTTTTAATAAAGTTACCAATAGAAGACATGACTATGAGTGACAATAACGTGGATATATCAAAACTAGAAATATGAGCTACTCCAAAAATGAGCGATATGCTTATCGTTATTACTGTAACGAATGGATAAATAAGTAGTGCAGTGAAATACCATATAAAGTTTCCTTTCAAATTTGGTTTGATGCCAAAATCATTCCAATCTCGGCTAATAACTCTAAGTAAAATGCTTACGAGGAAAGGTAATATTAGCCATAATCCCATACCTAAAGTGTTTCCTTCAGGTTGATTTGTTAGAAGAGAATCTAGAAATACCCCAATCCATCCACTGGCCAAAACAGTGAATACAAAAATAAGTAAATATAACTTTAGTGATTTCTTTTTCGCGACATTCATTTGAAGAGCCTCCTTTACTTTTATTTATCCTACTATTTATGGGCAGTAAAACGCCCATTGATTAAATTCTTTAATTTTTACAATGTTTTTTAATAGATAAATTAAATAGGAGACAAATAGAAAGTAGTATCTTTTGCATGCATCATTATACTATATGTGTATTTGTGTGATTTAGATGTTGCATATTCTTTTTAAATTAGAAAGATGAAAAGTAAGTTTTTTCGGAAAATTTAAATGGAAACTATTGACTTTATGATTGGATTTTTAATACAATGATACTTCGACTGAAAAATTAGAACGGACAGGAGGGAATCGTCGAAATGAGCAACATATTTGAAGATGAGTTACAAAAAATGAAGGCTACTTTACATACGATGGATGAGCAATTGGATAAGCTTGAAAAAATCCCAGTTTATTATGGAGAAGATTTTAAAGAGCAAATTCTTGAAAGTATGAGGGAGTCTAATAGACAAAACTTACGTATTGGTGTGCAAGAGCCGTACTTTGGAAGGTTAGATTTTCAGGAAGATGGAAAAGAAGAAGTTATGCCGATTTATATCGGAAAAGTAGGGGTTTCGGATATGGACACGATGAAGCCAATCATTATCGATTGGCGGGCACCTGTCGCAAGTATGTTTTATTCATTTACCGGTGGAGACGAATTAGCATTTTATCAATCACCAGATGGGTTAGTAGAAGGTGATGTGTATTTAAAACGAAACATTTCCATTCGAAAAAGAGAACTTGAACGTGTTGTTGATACATATGTAAAAGGAAATGAAGATGTATCGCATGCCGATGATTTTCTTCTATATCGATTAGGTGAGAATAAAGATAATAAGCTAAAGGATATTGTTTCAACGATTCAATCGGAACAAAATGATATTATTCGAGCGGAAAGAAATTTACCATTACTTATTCAAGGGGTTGCAGGGAGTGGAAAGACAACAATTGCTTTACATCGCCTTGCTTTTTTAATTTATGAATATCGTGAACAACTAGAAGCAGAAAGAATGATCGTATTTGCGCCGAATAGTCTGTTTTTAGACTATATTTCGAGTGTACTTCCTGAATTAGGTGTAGGGAATATTAATCAAACAACGTTTCCGGATTGGGCATTACGTACGTTAGATGATTCAGTGAAACTAAAGCAGACAGAAGAAAAATTGAAAGAAGCATTTTCAATTAATCGTGATGAAAAGAAGGTAATGCTAGGTAAATTAAAGGGTACGTTGGAATTTAAGACGTTTATTGAAGAGAGAATGATCCAATTTGAAAATGAGTTAGTTCCGACAAAAGATTTTGAGGCGTGGGATAGAGCGATTATTCCAGTAGAAGATATTAAAAAATGGATGCAAGTTGAATATAAACATTATCCTTTACAGAAAAGAAGAGAACGATTAGTAGGACGAATGAAGCGCTGGATTGAAATTGAGCTTAAAAAATTCGGGGAAACAAACGAGAAAAAATTACTTAAAAAAGAAGCGACTAAGAGACTGAACGCATATATGAAGTTTTGGCCGAAAATGAGTGCTCTTTCACTGTATAGTTCAATAGTAAAAAGTAAAGAAATACTTGAGGTATTACCTGAAGAACTTGTTAAAGAAACAGAAAAGAGTTGTCGTAAAAAAGAAGTGTATGTAGAAGATTTACCAGCTTTAATATACATACATCATCGTATAACAGGGATTGAAATCGGGCAGAAGTTTCATCACGTTGTTATTGATGAAGCGCAAGATTTTTCGCCTTTCCAAGTTTATGTATTAAAAGAAATTACATTAGGTAATTCTTTCACTATATTAGGTGATTTATCGCAAGCGATTTATGATTACCAAGGAATTGAAGATTGGAATGCTTTTAAGGAAGTATTCCAAGAAACCGGTTATTATGAATTGACAAGAAGTTATCGTTCTACAAAAGAAATTATTGAATTTGCAAATGAAATAATTAAAAATGCAGAAATCCCAGTAGGACTCGCAACACCAGTCTTCCGCAGTGGAGAAGATGTGAAAGTAATTCATGCAGAAAATCAATTTACTGAAATTATGAAGACGGTAAAACATTTGCAAAATGCAGATGTGAAAACAATTGCGGTAATCGGAAGAACAGAAGATGAATGCCGTGATATATATGTGAAATTAACAAATGCAGGATTAACGGTCAACGTAATTGAAGCAAACCAAAGTAAATATGAAGGTGGTATATCAGTAGTACCTGTCTATTTAGCGAAAGGTTTAGAATTTGATGCGGTGCTTTTAATTGATGTGGATGAAGAACATTACAAAAACACAAAACATGATGCAAAATTACTATATGTCGGATGTACGAGATCACTTCATGACTTATGGATTTTCCATAGTGGGGAAGCGTCACCTTTAATTAAAGGATTAAAATAAAGTGGAACTATAATCAGTGGGGAGTTTTACTGCAAGCTAATGTGGGATAAATATAAAAAGAGGATTTCTATTACTGTCTACTTAACAGGGAGATGACTATGAAGATCCTCTTTTTATATTGAAATTAATGTTCAATTTTAAACGAATAAAGCCATTAATATTAAATTTTGATAGCTATCATCCAATTTTACACCCTTTGCTTTTCTACCCTCTTCAAAGAAGCCTAGATTCTTATATAACTGGATTGCACCTAGATTATCTTCCATTACCTCAAGACAAACTTTTTCAATCTTACTGTTATTTTTAGCCCAATTGATTAACGTTTCTAGAAGAGCTCTTCCAATACCATAATTTCGATATTCAGGTAGTATGGTCATCGCAAAAGCCCCTTGATGACTAATTTTTTCTTTGTTTCCGTTCTTAAAATCTATTGCACCGACTAACTTACCATCAACTTCAGCAATAAACTGTACATAATTTGGATTTTCATGATAAGCTTTTAACGTTTTTTGAATAGCATCGATACGTACCTTTTTTACATCCTCAACCGTACTTAGCATGTATGGAGCGTTTATTAAAGCTTTTGAAGCAGAATCTAGTATTCTTTCTGCATCCTGTTCTTTAGCTTCTCTAATTATTACTGTTTTTCCATCCTTAGATTTATAAGTAAAAACATTAGTTGATAAGATACTACACACACCCTTTCGGAATATAATTAATTAAAATTTTCAACTGTTTCGCGATTCTTAAGTAAGAAAAAGTCGTATCACCTTTTTCTGCAATCGTTCTGCTTCAACTTAATAACGATTATTTCAAATATTTCTAATTTTTACAAGGATTCATTCCATTATATAGTCCGATTGTTGAATAACATGACTGGCGTTTTTTAAACAATTTTATTATGTTTTAAACAATTTTATTATCTCTGTACAAGATGAATTAACGACTTGAGCTGTTGTGTAAATAATATACAATGACCATTTCTAATTCCTTAGTTTGTTCTTTTTCCCATATACGAACAGCATCTACTGGAATTTGTGTATGTTTTAACCAATCTAGAATTAAGTGTAGTTGTTCTTGTATTTGACCAATGTTTTGCTCCTTTATGTTCTTATTCTGAATTCTATTAATTAATTGAAGCATATAGGGAAGTTTTTCTATACATTCGCTTAAATCTCCGCAATAACCTGAAGGGAATTCATGAGTACCAAAATCTAAAGTATTGATGTAATTAGAAACTAGGTATATCATAGCTTCTTGTTCGGTATCACCACCTAATTCAATCGCTTTTCGAAGGAATTTTTCTAAATCGTCTTCTTTATTGCTAGAGTCCATATAAATTCCTATCCATCTAAAAGGTCTTGAATCAATCGGGTTGTTTTCTGTCCATCTATATAGAATGTCAATTAGAAAACTATTTAGTGCGAAAGTTAAGACCTCATCTTTTTCGTTTAATGCATCTAAAATAGTAAACAGTGAAATGGCAAACTCTTCTTGATCTTTTGATTCCCATTTCTTTGCATTTGAAATAAATGTCTCTAAATGTTTATAAGCTAATTTTCGAAGTCCCGCTTCGCGATGCTGACAGTAACAAATAAAATCTTGCCAATGCTCATTTGTATTCATATTTATAATAATGGTTTGTAATGCAGTGTGAGGTTTATGTATTATAAGTCCCCCAATCTATTAAGAACGTGTTGAAAATTTAGTGTTATTATATCATTACATAAATTAAAGTAGGAAGAATTTAAGATGGATTTTATTGGTCACGGGATCCAATCGATTGGTAATGAAGCAGTTCTAACAGGACTCATTATAGACTTTGAAGATGAAACGTAAAAAAAATATTATGTTTATCTGAATATTGAGGGAATACAAGAGTTTTATTTATTTAATTTTTAGAAAACATAGACTATAACATTGATAAATGGTATAATTTCCTTGTTATTGGAATTAAAATGAAAATATTAGAAGAAAAAGGATTGGGTTGGTTTTAATGGGGGATTCTGATCACAAAGAAACAAAGGCAATATTAAAGTTATGGTTTATTTATATACCACTTGCATTTGGAGAGTTTGTCTTTTCTAATATCATAGGTTATTTAAAAAAATAAAGATTTTGCATTTGAAAAACAATTAACCTAATTTAATTGTTTTTTTATTTTTCTCTAATAAACCAAATAAAAATAAAGATTTTGAACAAGATGAAGTTTATGAAGGAAATAACGTTGATTAGGTGCTGAAAACGGGAATCATTCAAGCATGGTAATTCGCCATTTTTATAGCTTCCTATAGTGAGATGTTATGTTCACATCATATGTATACGATATTTGTAACTTAATATAGCATTACTGCAACTTCAAAATTAGTAGTTAAGGTTGCTATCTTTTAGAGTGTTATATATATAACTTAGCTAAAAAAGTACAAATCATATAATTTGCGCTTTTCATTATCCGTTTTTCGGTAAAAAATATAGTTTTTGTCACATTAATACTGTACGATACATAGTATAAAACACATACTGTATGACATATAGTAATGGAAATGAGGTGAGTGAATGGATACTTTATTAAACTCGTTAATTACTGAGTTAAGAAGAGGGACATTAACGTTAGCTGTTTTAAGTCAATTAAGAACGCCGCAGTACGGATATTCACTTGTCCAGTTATTGGAGCAATCAGGGATTACAATTGATCAAAGTACTTTATATCCGCTACTTCGCCGATTAGAAAAGCAGGAGTTAGTGACGAGTAGTTGGGATAAAACAGAGAGTAGACCTCGTAAGTATTATGTTTTAAGTGAATATGGATTAGAGATATTTTTACAATTGAAAAAGCAGTGGGTAAAGGATTCGAAAGAACTTTATAACTTATTAAAGGAGGAGGACGAAAATGAGTTTGATTGATATGTATGTCCATGAAGTTGCGAAGAGATTGCCTGAACAAAATCGTGAAGATATTACACTTGAACTACGGTCAACAATAGAGGATATGTTACCAGACGATTATAATGAGGAAGATGTGAAGAGCGTACTCGAAAAATTGGGAAGTCCAGTTTCATTGGCTAATGGGTACTTGGATAGACCAATGCATTTAATTGGACCACGTTATTTTGATGTATATACGACGCTATTAAAAATGATTATACCAATTGCAGCTGTTATTGCGCTCATTTCAATGGTTGCAGAAAATTTTATAGGCTATAATGGTGATCAAGCGGTATTAAATGTTATTTTACAATTGATAGGTAAAGGTATAGGGGAAATTTTTGAAGTGGGTCTCCATGTATTTTTCTGGTTGACACTTGTGTTTGTTATTTTAGAAAGAACAGATAAAGACAAAGGTATCGAGCCGTTGACGACAAGTTTAAAAAAATGGACACCAGATGATTTGAAAAACATCTCGTATATCCCAAAGAAAAAAGCAATCTCGAAGTTTGAAGTTTTTGGAGGTTTAATGTGGACGGCAGTTTGGACTACACTTTACTTTTATGCGAATCATCTTGTAGGCGTATATCATGGTACAGAAAACGGATTGAAGTTTGTCGCGCCAACGTTTAATCAAGATGTTTTGCTTCAATACTGGCCCCTAATTTTGGTTATGATCGTTTTCGAAGTAGCTATATCACTTTATAAGTTAGTACAGGGACAATGGACGAAAAGGTTGGCAATTGGAAATGCTATTCTTCAAGTAGTCGGAACAATCATATTCATTGTAATTGTAGTAAATCCACATTTATTAAACGAAGGATTCATTACGTATTTGGCAAATGCATTTACTATTTCCTCAGAGGAGTTTAAAACGTGGCTCATTGGGGGAGGAATTTTCTTCTACATGTTATCTGCTGCAATAAATATACTTGATGGTTTCCGAAAAGCTAGTATTCGTATGTAGATAAAAATCGGAAATTTCGATAAAATAAAACTATTGAAAAGATATTGAAATAAGATGAACATGATGAAAGGAAGAAAACAATGATAAGGGAAGCAACGAAAAGAGATTTAGCATACATCTTAGATATTTATAACGATGCGATACTTTATACAACAGCTGTATATGCGTATAAACCTGTAACCCTTGAAAATAGAATAGATTGGTATGAACAAAAAAAGGCTGAAGGGTATCCAATTTTCGTATATGAATTAGATAATAAAGTAGTAGGATTTGCGACATTTGGACCATTTAGAGCTTGGCCTGCTTATAAATATTCAATTGAGCATTCGGTGTATGTTGATAAGGATTATAGAAAAAATGGGATTGGGACGTCTTTAATGAAAACATTAATCGAAATTGCAAAGGAAAGAGAGTATATGACCTTAATTGCTGGAATTGATGCAGAGAATGAGAAAAGTATTGCCTTGCATCAAAACTATGGATTTATTCATGCAGGAACAATAAAAAAAGCTGGTTATAAGTTTAATAAATGGCTAGATTTAGCTTTTTATCAGCTGGAACTTAACGGTCCTGAAAATCCTATAGAAGAATAAATATTTTTCGGTAGCAAGAAAAAATTCATGCTACCTTTTTCTTATTTTAATAGCTAATGAAAAGTTTTTTTACATTCAATGTTGAAATATTAGAAGTTAATATAACGATATAAAAAGAGGGATGGAAATGGAAACTGTTATAAATAAAATAAAAGAGGTACAATCTAATTATGTGGGAATGGCAATTTATTCTACAAAAGATAATCGGATAGTTGCTTCATATAATAATGAATTAAATATTCCGTTAGCATCAGCAGCAAAATTAGTCATTGGATTTGTAGTAACGCAAATGGTGAAGGAAAATAAACATAATTGGAATGATATACTTCATCACATTAAATTTAATCCGCATGAAGATAGTGCGCAGTTATATCCGCATTTACAAGGAAGAACTTCTTTAACACTTAGTCAAGCGGTAGAGGTAATGATTGCTTGTCATGATAGTTGCGTTGCACAGTCAGTTGTAATGCACTGTGGTGGATGGGATGTTGTGAAAATGTACGCACAAACGTACTTTTCAAAAATTTATATACAAGAGAATGCTAGAGATGAGAAAAATGTTGGAGAATTAAGTGAAGTTCTTGCCCTTTTCATACAAACCTTTCAAGGTTATAAATCAGAACCAGAATTATGGGAACCAATTATTAGCGGCATGGTAAGACAGCAAGGAGAGTATGAAGAAATCCCATATTATCATTTAGCTCATATGACAGGTGGATTACTCACAGCTACAATAAATATTGGTATTATAGGAATGTTTAACGAATTTCCGCTTCTTTATGTGATGGGGGGAAAAGATTTACCGAATCGACGTGAAAATAAAGAGGTAGATGAAGCTTTTGCAGCAGTTTTAAAGTACATATACAAAGAATATAGTGAAAGCATGCTAGGAGTGAGCGATTGAAAAGAAACTTAAAGACTTCAACAATCATTATTTTAATTTTAACGATTATTGCTCTTGAAGTTGGAATCGCACTATATGATCACAATTTGTCATTAGATACAATTTACTTTGCAGCGATCCTTATTTGTATTGTATTGCTTTTTGGCACACGTGTTTCTGAAGTGAAAGAAAGTACATCGAAACGAGGACGAAGAAAAATAGCTGTTATATTTTGGCCATCTATTTTATTGTCTATCGCTTGTTTTGCAGTTATAAGTTACATAAGGGTAGGCTATGTCTCTGTATCAGGGATAATTGGCTTTTCATGCTTTATTACATATGGTGGATTCGTTTTGATTAGTATTTTAAAGGGGAAAAATAAAGTGTAGCTTACTAAGTTGAAAGGAAGCAATGTATATGAAACATATAGAGAACGGTACACGTATTGAAGGAGAATACATTAAAAATAAAGTTATTCAATATAATATGTCCATCTTAACAGATGAAGTAAAACAGCCGATGGAAGAAGTAAGCCTCGTAGTAAAAAATGAAGAAGGAAAAATATTTGGTGGTGTAACAGGTACGATGTATTTTTATCATCTTCATATCGACTTTTTATGGGTTGATAAATCAGTTCGTCATGACGGTTATGGTAGCCAACTTTTACATAAAATTGAAGAAATTGCGAAGGGAAAAGAGTGCAGATTAATATTGCTAGATTCATTTAGTTTTCAAGCACCAGAATTTTATAAAAAGCACGGTTACAGGGAGTATGGTGTCGTTGAAGATCATCCGAAAGGTCATAGTCAGCACTTTTTTGAAAAGAGATTATAATAATATTATGTATACTGATTGATGGGAGGAAGCATATGTACACGTATAAATTGCAACAAGAACAACCAATCTGTGCAGAAAAAATAAAGAAGCTTTATGATTCTGTCGGTTGGTGGCCAGAAAGAAAAGAAGTCGATATTGAAAAAATGTTAAAGAATAGTATAGCCATTGGAGTATGGGAAGAAAATGAATTAGTTGGATTTGCTAGAGTCGTTTCTGATGGTGTTTTTCGAGCATACATTGAAGATGTTGTCGTACATGAGAGTGTAAGAAATAAAGGTATTGGAGAGAAGATGCTTACAATATTACTTCGAGAAATATCTCATATTCATATTGTTAGTCTATTTTGCGGAGAGAAGCTAATAAAGTTTTACGGTGAGCAGCAATTTCAAGCAACGAAGCAAATTGTGATGCATCGTAATCAAACAGGGAAAGAATAAGAGGTGCCAATTAAAATGAATGCAACAAGAGCGTACTGTTTATCGAAAAGAAAAGCGACAGAAGATTCTCCAGATGGTTGGAGTGCAACATGTATGAGGCTTAATAATAAAATATTTGCGATAGTAAATCATGAAGAAGGCGAAAAAGCTGCGATTACATTGAAGTGTGATCCAGAAGTCGCATTAAGAATAAGAGAAGATTATCCAGAAACCATTATTCCAGGGTATCATATGAATAAAAAACATTGGAATACTGTTTATATTCATAAGGATATAGAGAAGGAGCAAATTAATAAAATGATTGATTGGTCGTATGATTTAGTACTACAATCATTTTCAAAGAAAAAGCAGCAGGAGTTAATGGATTAATATGTATTAGGAGTGTGTGTAATGAAAGATTCGATTAAAGATACGTATGATAAATTAGCGAGTACATATAAAGAAAATCTAGATTTCGCAAATCCATATAACAGTTATTATGAAAGACCGGCGATGATGGAGCTTATTCCAAAGGAACTAGAAGGAAAAAAGATACTAGATGCTGGATGTGCAGCTGGATGGTATACTTCTCAATTCATAAAAAGAGGAGCAAATGTTACAGCAATTGATGTAAGTCCTGAAATGGTAAAAGCAGCAAAAGAAAATATAGGAGAAGAAGCAACGTTCCTTTGTCATGATCTGCAAGAAACATTGCCATTTGAAGATAATACGTATGATGTGATTGTAAGTTCGTTAACTCTTCATTACTTAGAAAATTGGAATCAAGTATTTCAAGAATTTCGTCGTGTATTGAAGCCAGGTGGGGAACTTATTTATTCTATTCATCATCCTTTTATGGATTTCACAAAGTTTCCATGTGAAAATTATTTTGAAAAACAGTTATTAATAGATACTTGGGTTAAACCGAATATTACTATTGAAGTCAAGTTTTTTAGAAGATCATTACAAGACATACTAAATGAAACTACAAATTATTTTGTATTAGAAGAGATAGTAGAACCGAAGGCAATTGAAAAAATGAAAGAAGTAGACGAAAAATCATATTATTATCTAAATACGAATCCACATTTTCTTATCATTAAAGCAACTAATAAATAGCTAGTAAAATAACTTTGTTTTACTAGCTATTTACAGTTTTACATTACATATTAGGGGACTTTAAAATGAATACGAAACGAAATAGAGTAGTATATGCACTATTTACTATAGTTATTATTATTTTAGGTCTTAGCTTAAGAAAGTTTGCTTTTGCACTACCACATCTATTAAATGATTACTTAGGCGATGCTTTATGGGCATTAATGATTTTCACTGGCTTTGGATTTTTGTTTCCTAAAACAGAGACGAAGAAGTTGGCTTTTATTAGTCTAATGTTTTGCTACGGGATTGAAGTGAGCCAATTGTATCATGCGGAATGGATAGATAATATTCGTGCAACGACTTTAGGTGGACTTGTGTTAGGGTACGGATTTTTGTGGAGTGATTTAGTTGCTTATACAATTGGTGTTGGAGTGGGAGTACTGTGTGAGGTTATTTTTCGGAAGACATAAGAATTGTAAAAGGGGTATTTGTAAATGGAACAAGCACTGGAAATTGCAAAGTTTTGGTTTCAAAATGAACATGTCACAGCTACTGTAATTCAACAAAAAGTAGCGAAGGTTATATGCAAGAATAAAGAGTATATTTTAAAGAAAACAGGATCAATAAAGCAACTTCTAGTTGAATTCGATGTTTTGAAGCAACTGTATGAAAAGGGAATTAAAGTACAGAGAGTAGTAAAGACAGAAAATGATGAACAATATGTATTATATAAAGAAAAATATTATTGCTTATATGAGTATGTTGCCGGAAGTGTTTTAGAAATAAAAGATACGAATAAGCTGGAAAGGCTAGCAAGTACAATTGGAGAAGAAATAGCTAATCTGCACAAAGCATTACATTCGGTGAATAGTGACCATGAGTTAATAAAAAGAGATTTATATAGGATGGTATTTGAATGGGCTATACCGATTTTAGAAAAGAATGAGTATGTTCATCGAGAGGTAATTCAAAAGATGGAGCGAATGCACGCAGCTTTCAAGGAAACAGTCCATCCATTACCGAGACAAATTATTCATCGTGATATGCATCTATCAAATGTAATCTTTAAAGATGATAAACTGGAAGGGTTTATAGATTTTGAGATTTTAGAAAATAATGTAAAAATATTTGATTTATGTTATTGTTGTACAAGTATATTAAGCGAGCTATTTAGTGATGAAAGATTAAGAGGGAAATGGTTACATATCGTTAGCAAAGTCTTTGAAGGTTATTATAAACAAAATGATTTAACGAAAGAAGAACTAAAAGCCATTTGGTATGTTATGCTTTCAATTCAAATTATCTTTATTGCTTATTTTGTCCAGTTACCAGATTTATTAAAGTTAAATGAAGAAATGTTCTCCTGGATTTTCGCTAATAAGGAAGCTATTGAAGAAGTTATAGAAGGTATCGTAAAGGTATGAAAAAAATAATATTAATTGGTTCTGGTGGTTCAGGAAAATCTACATTACCAAGGCAGTTAGGGAATAAATTAAATATTAAGGTGCATCATCTTGATGCATTATTTTGGAAACCGAATTGGGAAGGTGTTCCGAGAGAAGAACAAATAGCAGTTCAAAATAACTTAATTAAAGATGAGAAGTGGATTATTGATGGGAATTATGGTGGGACGATGGGTATAAGACTGAATGCAGCTGATACAATTATCTTCCTTGATATTCATAGAACAATTTGTATTTATCGTGCTTTTAAAAGAATTGTAAAATACCGGAATAAAATAAGACCAGATATGGGCGCGGGATGTGAAGAAAGATTTGATTTGCAATTTTTTAAATGGATATGGGAATATCCTAATGCTAAACGACCTACAATTTTAAAAGGGTTAGAGCAATTGCCGGAAGAGAAAAAGGTTATTGTTTTAAAATCTCCAAATGAGGTTCGGAAATTTTTAGAGCACATATAATAATAGAATGTGACACAACAATTCTTTTTGGATCTTACCGATTAGTTTAATTAAACTAATCGGTTTTTATTATGAAAAATTTAACGCTTTTTGAAAATTGTATTTTGTAATGAGTATATGACTTTAAGTTCATATAAAATGAACGTTTGGAGGAATAGAAAATGACTAACGATTTAATTCAACTAATCGATTCATTAATGGTCAATATTCCAGCTGGAGAGGTAGTATTAACAGATGATCGAATAAAAAAAGAATGGCTAGTACAAATTCAACCATTTCTTCTTGCAAAGTATGCTGTAACAATGGAACTATATGATGCTATTACAAATAGTACATTAAATAATTTTGATAAAAATCATAAACCAGTTGTCAATATTTCATGGAACGATGCCATTGCGTTTTGTAATGTACTTTCAAAAAAAGCGGGATTAAAAGAATATTATTCTATTAGTGATGGTGGTCAAATTGTGAAATGTAATTTAGATTCAAATGGCTACCGATTACCATCTGAGGCGGAGTGGCAATATGCATGTAAAGCAAGTACAACCGGATATACATACGGGAAACTTCATGATATAGCGTGGTATAATGAAAATTCAAATGGAGAGATTCATGACGTTGGCCAAAAAGAACCGAATGCATGGGGACTTTATGATATGCTAGGGAACGTTTGGGAATGGTGTTATGATTTGTATGATGAAACAGTGTACGGATCATACCGTATTTTTCGTGGTGGTAGTTGGGCTGAAACAGCGAGAGGGTGCGGCGCTACTTGTCGTCGTCGAAGCCATCCTACATTTCATATAGATGATCTCGGTTTTAGACTCGCTAGGTCAATTTAGTAGGAACATGATACGAACAGCTAGGAAAAGAGTATGGAAAGAATCCGTACTCTTGCCAACATAGAAATGATTTAACGTAAGGAGTGTTTATTATGGCGCGTGTTTTATTTATTAATGCTGGATCAGAAGGACATATAAATCCAACTTTACAAGTTGTAGATGAATTGATTTCTCGTGGTGAAGAGGTCGTTTATTTTTCAATAGAAGCTTTCAGGGAGCGGATTGAGAAGACAGGTGCTACTGTACGAACGATTGATGATCAAAAATTTATAAAAACGTTTCTATCTGGAGGCAGAAATTATTTGCAGGAAAGAATAAATGGCCTTCTACATACAGCGGATATTGTAATACCTAGCGTTTTAGAACAAATTGAAGGTGAACATTTTGATTACATAATTCATGATTCTATGTTTGGCTGTGGCCATTTAATTGCTTAAATCCTTAAACTTCCAGCCATAAATTCATGCACATCTTTTGCGCAGGATGAAAAATCCTTTGAGCAAATGTTAGGTCATCTATCAAAAAATATCCCAGTAGAAATTTATGATAAAATACAGAATGATTTTCAAAACTTAACGAAGGGAATTGCTGAAAAATATGGTGTTGAAATAAAATCATCGTATGAAGTTTTCTGTAATCCTGCACCCCTTACTATTGTATATACAATTAAGGAGTTCCAGCCTTTTGGTGATACGTTTGATGAAACATATAAATTTGTAGGACCATCTATCTCTGCACAAATGAAAAACAGAGACGTTGATTTTACTTCAATTGAAGAAAAAAGTCCGATTTATATTTCATTAGGTACTGTTTTTAATGAAGCGATTGACTTTTATAAACTGTGTATGAAGGCCTTTGAGAATAGTGAGCATACAATTGTTATGTCTATTGGTAGTAAAACAAAAATAAGTGATCTAGGCGAAATTCCTAAAAACTTCATTGTGAAAAACTATGTACCCCAAACTGAGCTGCTTACATATACGAAACTATTTATTACACACGGCGGGATGAACAGTGCGCATGAAGGACTGTATAACGGGATTCCGCTCGTTGTAATACCGCAAAGTGCAGATCAGCCAGTAGTCGCAAAGCAAGTGGAGAGTCTTGGAGCAGGAATAAAATTACAAATGCAAGGATTAACTGCGGATCAACTAAGTGAAAGTGTAGAAATGGTATTAAATAATCCGTCATTTAAAGAAGTTGCTTTGAATTTGAAGAAATCTTTCCAAAAATCAGGTGGATATAAGGAAGCTGTTGATGAAATTTTTATATTTGTAGGTCAGTGAAAAAATGAAATTATACATTAGAAAAGCATCTAAATAGGATGCTTTTTATTTAACTTTATAATTCTTATTTTTAATATCTAGTATGGTTAAAACTAAGGCACTGAGAGATATAAGTATAAGAATAAAAGTTAACCAGTTAAATGTATTGTCAATTATGAAGTAAAGATGATAGATAAATATATTCGAATTTTATTTTAAAATGTTAGGACTTAGTTTTACATGTTAGTAATAATTTCACTGTTTCTGCACAACTTCTGCACATACTCAGGTAATTTCTATGTCATGATATATTCATAAAGTGAAATATTTCACAAGAAAAATATAATTTCACTGCGGTGTATGCATAATTAACACATACATCGGTACAAGTTTGTCTCTTGTTATTCTTTTACATCAAAGCCCACATTCCACTACAAAGTATAACAAGAAGGAGACATGAACATGAATAATCGATTTTTAAAACAACTACAAAATATGAAAATGAACAAAAAAAGTTTAGGAGCTGTAGCATTAACAGCTGGAATTATTAGTACGACACTTATTCCTCAAAATGCTTATGCGCACGGTTTTGTTGAAAAGCCCGGTAGCCGATCCGCTTTATGTAGTTCAACTTATGGTGCGCTAAATGTAAACTGTGGAAGTGTTATGTATGAACCACAAAGTTTAGAAGCTCCAAAAGGGTTCCCAGAAGGTGGTCCAGTAGATGGACAAATTGCTTCAGCAGGCGGAAAATTTGGTGGTATTTTAGATCAACAAACAGCAAATCGTTGGTTTAAAAATACAATCACTGGTGGGGAAAATACATTTACTTGGAAGTATACTGCGCCTCACTTAACGAGTAAGTGGCATTACTATATTACTAAAAAAGGATGGAATCCAAATAAAGCGCTAACAAGAGCAGATTTTGAACCAATTGGAACAGTACAACATGATGGTTCTGCAGCTTCAAATAATTTAACTCATAAAATCAATGTACCTACTGATCGTAGTGGATATCATGTGATTTTAGCAGTATGGGATGTAGCTGATACAGCAAATGCATTCTATAATGTAATTGATGTTAATCTTATTAATGATGTGAAACCAGACATAGAAGCGCCAAGTATTCCAAATGGACTTCAGACGCAAAAAGTAACAGCGAATAGTGTAGAACTAACATGGAACGCTTCTACGGATAATGTAGGGGTAAAAGGATATCAAATCTTCCGTAACGGAGAGATGATTGATACAGTACTAGGCACTCATTTTATTGATAAGAAATTACAACCAAGTACAGAATACTCTTATACTGTAAAAGCAATTGATGCAGCTGGAAATGTATCGAAAGAAAGTGCAGCGCTTACAGTAAAAACGACAGTTGAGACTCCTGATACAGAAGCACCAACACAACCAAAAGGATTACATAGTATGGGAACGACAGCGTCAAGTGTGGATTTAATGTGGAGTCCATCTGACGATAATATTGGTGTAGACCATTACGATATTTATAGAGAAACAGAAGGATCAATGAAAAAAATTGCAACATCCAATACAACTTCTTATATGGATAAAAATCTGCTCGCTAATACTACTTATAAATATGTAGTAAAAGCTGTTGATGTAGCTGGAAATGAATCCGTACAGAGTGATATATTCACAATTACTACAAAAACCGAAAGCGCTTCATATGAAGCGTGGGATGCAAAAAAAGCATATAAAAAGGGAGATAGAGTTCTACACGAAGGAAAAGTATATGAAGCAGTCCAGAGTTATCAAGGAAATAGTGATCCGAACTGGATTTATGCATTATCATTATGGAAAACAGTGTAAGCTTTACCTAGGTATGGACTAAGAGATGATGGGCTTTGATGAAAAAGGGAATCTTGAGAATTCACTTTTCTATTAATAAAAAAGGGTAGTGTATGAATACATAAGATTCATATACTACCCTTTTTATTATGATAACACTTTCGTCATAAGTATATGCGGAATGCCATCTTCCATAAATATATCAGAAGAAGTTTCATAACCTAATTTTTTATAAAATCCTTCAGCTTGTGTTTGCCCGTGTAGTTTCACTTTTGTAGCTTGTTCGTTACGAGCAATTTCTTCTAACGTTTGAATGATGACTTTACCTAATCCGTATGTACGATAATCTTTTAAAATGCAAATACGTTCTAATTTTCCGACGCCATCAACAAATCGTATACGCCCTGTACCTACAGGAAGCTCATGATAATAAACTAAAATATGTTTACATTGCTCTCCGATTTCATCGAATGTATCGAATTCATCTGTAAGAGGAACACCTTGTTCTTTTACAAATACTTCTTTTCGAATATGAAAGGCAGTTTCTAAATCAGTAAGTTCTGTTATAAGTTTGGATTGCAAAATGTTCAGTCCTTTCTAGTGTAATCAGTTTGCGTTTTCCTAGTATATCATAATAAAGCACTATTAAGAGAAGAAGAACATACTAAAAAGCCAACTTTAAAAAGTTAGCTTTTATTACAATTTCTTTATCCCATTTTTAGTACCAATAATTGCTGTACTCGTCATACTTATAAACAACCCTGTTTCAACTACACCAGTAATCATTTTTAATTGGGTGTGTAAATGAACAGGATTAGAAATATGATTAGGGAATATACAATCGATAATCATGTTATTGTTATCGGTTATATAGGTTTCATTGTTTTTCAAACGTAATGTTGTTTGACATCCTAAAGACTGAATTTTATTTTCGGTTTGTTTCCATGAAAAAGGGATGATTTCAATAGGTAATGGAAAAGTACCTAAATGTGTTACAAGTTTCGATTCATCAGCAATGATAATTAGTTCTTTAGAGGAAGAGGCAACGATTTTTTCACGAAGTAATGCACCGCCACCGCCTTTTATAAGTTGTAAATTTGAATCAATTTCATCCGCTCCATCAATTGTAAGATCAAGACTTTGTACGTCGTTTAACGAAATTAGGGGGATATTTAGTTGATGTGCTAATGCTTCAGTTTCCTTTGATGTCGGTACAGCTTGAAATGATAATCCTTCTTTTACACGCTCACCTAATTTTTGTATTGTCCAATATACAGTAGAACCTGTACCAAGCCCAATCTTCATGCCATCATTTACAAAGTTAGCGGCATATTCGCCAGCGAGCTGTTTTAAATTCATCGCTTTACTCCGCTGGACGCGGTCCAGCATCAAGACCTGAATTTTCAACTGTAAGTACCGGACGAACGACTATATCTTTATGTACACGCATTTGACAAGATAATCGTAAATGATCTTCAATCCCTTTTTCCGTCATTGCATGTTTCTCATTCGCACTCGCTTCACAGAAATCACCTGCTAGTATTTCTACTCTACAAGTTGTGCAACGTGCATTCCCGCCGCAACGATGAAGAATGTTGACACCGCTATCTTCAATTGCTAATACTAACTTTGTTCCTTCTTTCACATCAAAAGTTCCCGCACCTTCAATTGTTAATTTTGGCAAATTTGTTCCTCCTCACGTAAAATTGTACATAACATATTTATGACCGCGAATTATTGAACATAAACATTATTTTTTTATATCCCCGTAACTTTTTTTAATGTTGAATCGTTTATTAAGTAAGCGCTGAAAAGGAGTGGTTATTTTGTGCACAAAAGTAACTCATGTTTTAAAGAACCATATCGATATGAATCATTCAAATATAAACTTTTTAATTGAACAATATGGAGAGTTAAAAAGATACTGTACTTTTTTAACGAAAAACAAATGGGATGGGGAAGATCTCGCCCAAGAAACAGTGTGTAAAGTGCTTCAAAAATATAGAAATAAAGATATTTGTATGACACTCGTCTATAAAATAGCAAGAAATCGTTGGTTAGATCAGATAAAGTCTAAGTCTGTTCATGAAAAAATAAGAGAACAAATCACTTTTGAAGAACCACATGAGAACATTGCAGATTTGCATGAAATGGTAGGGAAAGTATTGTCTTCATTAAATGTACAGCAATCCGCAATTTTATTATTAAAAGATGTTTTTCAATATAGTATCGCTGATATTGCTAAAGTGTGTTCTGTATCAGAAGGTGCAGTAAAGGCTTCTTTATTTCGGAGTAGAAATAGGCTGAAAACTGTAAGTGAAGAAGGGATTGAGATAGTCGAATTCACAGAGGATATTGAAGTTGTTGTAACATCTATTCGTGAGGAAAGACCAGAATTGTTAACGAAACTTCTTCCGACAATAGATTTTACTAAGTTACCATCTAAACAGCCAGTGTTATTATTTAATGTGAAAAACCCTTCTTCCTACAGTTGTATGCTTTGCGCAGCATAACAAGTATTGGAGGAATTTAAAATGAATACAATTCCATATGTAGTAGAACAAACAAAATTAGGAGAACGTTCCTATGATATATATTCAAGGTTATTAAAAGACCGCATTATTATTATCGGCTCAGAAATTAACGATCAAGTAGCGAGTAGTGTCGTAGCGCAATTATTATTTTTAGAGGCAGAAGATGCAGAAAAAGATATATATTTATACATCAATAGCCCAGGAGGTTCAACGACAGCAGGTTTTGCAATATTAGATACGATGAATTTAATTAAACCAGATGTGCAAACGCTATGCATGGGCTTTGCGGCATCATTCGGTGCATTGTTATTATTATCAGGAGCAAAAGGAAAACGGTTTGCGCTTCCTAACAGTGAAATTATGATTCATCAGCCGCTTGGTGGTGCACAAGGGCAAGCAACAGAAATTGAAATAACTGCGAAAAGAATATTAAAGTTAAAGCATGATATTAATAAAATGATTGCAGAAAAAACGGGGCAACCGATTGAAAGAGTAGCACATGATACAGAAAGAGATTATTTTATGACCGCAGAAGAAGCAAAGGCATATGGGATTGTAGATGATGTTGTTACGAAAAAATAAGATGAAAAAGGCTAGAGGATATGTTAATTCTCTAGCCTTTTTATTAATCCTTTACCCATTCATCAACTAGCGCTTGATTGTTCTTAATCCATTTTCGTGCCGCTTCTTCGGGATCTTTCGTTTTATTTAACTCGACCATTAATGTACCAAGCTGCTCATCGTTCATTTTCCATTTATCAAAGTATTTTATGATATCCGGGTGATCTTTTTCGAAACCTTTACGAACGGAGTAATAAATGTCATCTTTTTCACCATATACTTTCTTAGGGTCTTTTAAATATTTTAAGTCAAATTCTGAAAAACCCCAATGCGGATTCCAAAGCGTAACAGCGATTGGTTTCTTTTTTGTATATGCTTTCTTTAGTTCACTCATCATCGCAGCTTCAGAAGATTGGACAAGTTTTAGTTTTATATCATATTCTTTCATTGCTTTATTCGTTAAATTCATAAGACTACTACCGGGTTCGATACCGACAATTTTATTATCTAGTTCATCTTTATGAGCATTTAAATCTTCGATACTGTTTATGTTTTTCATATAAGAAGGGACGACTAAACCTAGTCCAGTACCTTCGTACCATTTTGATTTTAAGACAATATCATCTTTATAACGATCGTTTAGCGGTTTATCTGTAACTGGTAGCCATACTTCTAAATTCGCATCAACATCGCCACGAGCGACACCAGTCCAAATTGCGGCTTTTTCTAAATACATGAGCTCAACTTTGTAGCCTTTTTCTTCTAATAAAACTTTCCACATGTTTGCAGTTGCAATATTTTCTTTCCAACTTGTTACACCAAGTTTAATTTTTCCTTTCGAATTTGCATTTGTTGCATTACATGAAGTGAAAATCATAGTAATAAATAATGCAAGGCATATAAACCAAATTTTCTTTCGCATCGAAAACCTCCTAAGTAACGTTTGCCTTATAAAATAAATGTATAAGTAAGCATTCTTATTATGAACGGAAACGAGAATTTTAAAGAAATCTTATGAATGTCATTTTTATGTAATATTTCTTTGTAAAATCGCAACACTATATGAATAGATGGGTAGAAAAGGAGTAGTGACATGGATAATACAAAGGTGCGTGTTGAAAACGTAACAAAAGTATTCGGGAAACATCCGCAAAGAGCCCTTTCCTTATTAAAAGAAGGAAAAAGTAAATCGGAAATTTTAAAAGAGACAGGAATGAACGTTGGGGTGAAAAAAGCAACGTTTGAAGTTTACTCTGGAGAGATTTTCGTTATTATGGGTTTGTCTGGTAGCGGGAAATCTACGCTAGTTCGTATGTTAAATCAATTGATTAAACCAACTGCAGGTCATATATACATAGATGGTGAAGACATCGCAACGATGGGAAAAGAAGAGTTACGGAGAGTAAGAAGAACGAAAATGAGTATGGTATTTCAGAAATTTGCTCTATTTCCGCATCGTACAGTTATACAAAATGTTGCATATGGTTTAGAAATACAAGGAGTTCCGGTTGAAGAGCGAGAGAAAAAAGCGTTAGAATCGCTGCAGTTAGTAGGACTCGATCATCATAAAGATAATTATCCAAGTCAACTTAGTGGTGGTATGCAGCAGCGCGTTGGAATCGCAAGGGCACTAACGAATAATCCAGATGTATTACTAATGGACGAGTCATTTAGTGCATTAGATCCACTTATTCGAAAAGAAATGCAAGATGAATTGTTAGAGTTACAAGATAAAATGGAAAAAACGATTATATTTATTACGCATGATTTAGATGAAGCGCTTCGAATTGGAGATCGTATTGCATTAATGAAAGATGGAGAAATCGTCCAAATTGGAACGCCAGAAGAAATTATGATGAGCCCCGCAAATGAATTTGTAGAAAAGTTTGTTGCGGACGTGAATTTAGGAAAAGTAATTACGGCTGAGTCTATTTTAAAACGACCAGAAACTTTATTAATTGATCGTGGACCTCGTGTGGCTCTTCAAATTATGAGGAATGCAGGCGTCTCAACTGTATATGTTGTAAACAAAAAGTATGAGTTTTTAGGTATATTAACTGCGGATGATGCGAGTAAAGCAGTACAAAAACAGTGGCCGATTGCTGATTTATTACTTAATGATATTCCGCATGTGTATTTGGATACTTTACTGGAAGAGACATATGCAAAAATGGCAGAGATGAAATATCCGTTACCAGTAATCGATGAGAAGAAAAGGCTAAGAGGAATTATTAAACGTGAAAGTGTCATTCAAGCTCTTGCAGGAAACATTGAGGAAGAGGTGAAAGACGATGAATAGTATACCACGTATTCCATTAGGGGAATGGGTCGACTCATTTGTTGCAAGTTTATATGAGCACTTTGAAGGCTTATTCCGAGGATTCTCTTATATTATTGGTGGATTCGTTGATTTACTCACTAATTTTTTAATAATAATACCTGCCATATTGATGATTATTATCTTGTGTTTCTTCATTTGGTACACAACGAGGAAATTATCTTTAGTCATTTTTACGCTTATTGGATTATTATTCATTTTGAATATTAACTACTGGGCACAAACGATGCAAACATTAGCACTCGTACTTACGTCTGTTATTATTTCAATTATTGTCGGAATTCCAATTGGTATATTAGCATCTCAAAATGAACGTTTCTCAAAATTTTTAAAACCAACATTAGATTTTATGCAAACAATGCCTGCATTCGTATACCTTATTCCAGCGATCACATTTTTCGGAGTCGGTGTAGTACCTGGAATTATTGCATCAGTAATCTTTGCAATGCCACCGACAATTCGTTTTACTGACTTAGGAATTAGACAAGTTCCAGAAGATTTAATTGAAGCAGCGAATGCATTTGGATCCACTGCATCACAAAAACTATTTAAAGTACAATTACCACTTGCAACCGGAACGATTATGGCTGGTGTGAACCAAAGTATTATGCTTTCGTTATCGATGGTTGTAACAGCGTCACTTGTAGGAGCTCCAGGACTTGGAGTTGATGTATATCGCTCTGTAACACAAGTTAATATCGGAATGGGCTTTGAAGCTGGATTAGCTATCGTAGTAATCGCAATTATATTAGACCGTATTACACAAGGGTTCCATACGAAAAGAAAATAATGACCAAAAGACACACTTTTATAATACAAAGTGTGTTTTTTATTGCATCCAGATCACATACGAACGATAACAGAACCTCCAGCTGGTGCGCAAACTTGGTTTTTTATTTCATTGATTTAACTCTTCGATGAATAACGATATGTTTGTTTAATAGCGACTTGAAAATCTCTTCTTAAGAAGAGGATTATGCGCTGGAAAAGTATAAGTAATAAAGTACATTTTTTGGAAAATATTAAGTGGAATAGCGAATATATTAGGAGACAGTGAAGTCATGTAAATAGATATTATTTTAGAAGAAATTATGAGAGGAGATGCTATTTTGTCTAAAAAGAAAAAAAGCAATGATGCCTTGGCAATAGGCGTCGGTATAGGGGTTGTAATCGGTGTAGTCCAAGGTTATTTTACAAATAATTTAGTAATCGGAATTGTGATTGGGATTGTAATTGGAGTTGTGGTTTTGAAGAAATAATGAGGTTTAAATTCATTTCAAAAATTGCTGTATCAAAAGAGTGAATCTTCGGAATATAAATCCTGTTTTTCCTTTTTTTATGATATTATATATGAAAAGGATGGTGATGAATATGTCAACAAACGATCAAGTAAAACTAAACTGTTTTATTTGTGAAAAGCATAAAGGAAATATTATAGTTCCAGGTGGAGCTATTTACGAAGATGAACTGGTTTACGTTGGACATGTCCACTGGGATAGTGAAGAAACATACTTGGGTTATGTAATGATAGATATAAAAAGGCATGTACCTGGCCTCGCTGAACTAACAGATGAAGAAGCGAAAGCGTTCGGACTTATAACAAGTAGAGTAAGTAAAGCGCTAAAAGCAAGTGAAGGTGCGGAACATATTTACACTTTTGTTTCAGGAAATGGTGTACCACATATGCATATGCACATTATTCCACGTTATCCCAATACACCAAAAGAATTTTGGTCACCAACCGAAGTAGCGAAATGGACTGGCGCACCATATGGTGACGCAGCGAAAATCAAAAAACTATGCGAAAGAATACGAGAGTATATGGTGAGTGAATATGCATACAAAAAATAATAGACAACATTCATGGGTTGGAAGTAGAGAAATGTGTTTAGACGAAATTTCGGTAAAGCAATATGGTGATATCGTGCTCGGTGCATATGGTGGGAATATTAGTGCCGGAGCGAAAAAGAATGAAGATGGTGCATTAGTTTGGTCAAATGGTGAGTGGGAATTTGCAGCTATATTAGATGGACATAATAGTGCAGAAAGTGTTGAGTTAGTAGTGAATACAATCGAAAAAGAATATGAAAATATAAAAGTAATTTTGAATGAACCAATTAATTCAGTATTTCAGTCTGTTGAAAATCATATACTTACAATTTTTCAGTCATCTTCATTTAAGGAAAAGTGCAAAAAAATTAAAGGTGAAACAGCTTGCTTACTATGTGTAAGAAAAGAAAATTATATATGGTGGCTATCTATTGGAGACTGTTTAGTTTATGTATTTCATGAAGAGTTACATAAGTTAGGACAATATGCATTAAATCAACGTCATTTTTACGAATGGATTGGAAATGTAAACACATTTGATTTACCTGTTCCTTGTTATTCAACAGGCATTCGTGAATTACGTAATGGAAAGAATCGAATTGTAATGGTGACAGATGGAGTATTAGAATGCGGGGAACGTCGGTATGAAACTCCTGTAAATCTGTATAGTGATATGAATAGAAATAATAACGTACTTAAAGTAAATATCCATAATGTTTTAGAACACGTTCACCTGCAATTAGGAAGAGATAGTGCGACGATTATTAGTTGGGACATTGATAATAAAGGAAAAGCTACTTATCCGAGTGATCAGCCAGATAAAAAGTAAAGGAGGAGACATCACTGTTTTTAGTTAAAGGAATTTTATTAATAGTATGGATCATATTCTTAGTTGTTTTGGAAAAAGTAGTGAGAAAAAAATTAAATATACCGAAACAAACAGACTGGAATAGTAAATATGTAAACAACGCTCATAAATGGGGCACTAGGGCTCTTATCGTTTCTTATATAATTGTTACGCTGATATGTGCTACTTTAAATCCTATTTATATTAGTAATTTACCCATTTTATTTTTAATAACCTTATACTGCTTTCAATCATATATGGAATGGAAATTTGATAAAGAATCGAGGGAATATGTCATTTCTTTAGGAACGGTTCCGTTATTAATAATAACAGGAATTATGCTTAATCTTTTCTTTTATAGATATTGGATTTAAGTATATATGGAATGAATGGGGAGACAAAATGAAAATGCCTAAATTACGTGCTGAAGCAATGATTGTAAATAAAGATCATTCTAAAGTACTAGTACAATGTGATTTAAGTGAAACATTTTATCGTTTTCCAGGAGGCTCTATTGAATTTGGGGAACCAGCAAAAGAAGCGATAATACGAGAATTAATGGAAGAATACGATTTGAAAATTGATGTCCAAGAGCTAGCTGTTGTAAATGAGCGTATTTTCGAGTGGAACAACGAAAAAGGACATCATTGTACATTGATACATTGGGGAACTGTTCAAGAGATGGTTACAAATGAAATAAGGCATAAAGAACATGAGAATATTATATTAATATGGATGAGCATAGAGGAATTAAAGGAGAAGCCAACATATCCTGAAGGAATTGTAAGTTATTTAGAAGAGAATAACCATAATATAGTCCACTTTGTTTCTAAAAATATATAAAGTAATTGGAGGGATAACAATGGATACCTCTACAATTTTAATTATTATTATTGGACTGGGTATAGGTGGTTACTTTTTAGAACAGTTTTTAAGAAGAAAATTAAATATGGAGAAAAGAGGCTTCTTTGGATATAAGCATGTGAATAGTTTACATGTAAAATTAGAAATAGGTCTTATTATTATTTATGTAATAAGTAGTTGTTATTATATGTTTAAATTTGAAAACGCTAAAATGGCTCATGTCATGTTCACTTATTTAGGGATATCATGGACTTTAAGAGCATGGATGGAATGGAAATATGATAGAAAATCAAAAGAATATATACTTTCGATAACGGGAATGGTTTCTTTTATATTGATGCTCTCGATACTATTTTATTTCGTTCCACCTGCTGTATAATTAAAAATTTGATTATAAATAATGAGATAACTAATAAATAAGAAACCATTTACTGCTAAATGGTTTCTTATTTAATTTAAACATTTAATTTCGCTAATACGGATTTAATGAAATTTGTTTTATCCTCTGCATATTGATGTTTATCATTAGGATTAGCTTTTGAAAGTTGAATCTTCAACTGTTCATACTGTATACGAGCAGTCTTATTGTCTATTAAGTAATCTCGAAATTGTAATTGTTCTATTAAATGTTTATTCCTTTGTTCATACATATGAATTTGATGAGTTCTTGGTTCACCTTTATTAAAATAATATCTTTCGGGTAATACATCCTTTCTATATTTATAATTTAATAGTTCTAACTTTTGAATACATTTTAAACCGTCTTTATAATCTTCTAGTTCGATTGCAATATCAATAATTGGCTTTGCACTTAAATGCGGAATAGCAGTACTGCCAATATGGTGTATGGCTAAAATATGTTCGCCAATTTGTTTCTCAATGAATTGTTTCTCTTTCATAAACTCAAATTCCCATTCCTCAGTCCACGGAACTAAAAATACTTTCCCGTACGGTAAACCTAGCATTTGTTTAGCACCTCTTTCAAAATGGTTTTCAATAAAGGTAATTATATTTTCTTAAAGCTTCTCAAAACAAGATATTCCCACAATCTCCAAGGAAGAATTTTTCTTGCTAAGATCATAAATTTTACACCTTTTCCAATTGGGTATCGTAATGTTGTGCGCTTAGCTTCAGCAATATCAACGACTTTTTTAGCAACATCTATCGGATTACCAAATGTATCACTACCGCTATTAATATGTTTTTGTATTTTATCCATATATTCTTTGTAAGGAGATGTTGTATCAGATTGGTTTTCAGCTAGTTGTTTACCAACCTCCCATATATTTGTGTTGTAAGAACCAGGTTCAATTAAAGCGACATCTATTTCGAAAGGTTTTACTTCTAAGCGAAGCGATTCACTCCAGCCTTCTAATGCATATTTTGAAGATACATAAGGAGATAAACCAGGGAATCCAACTTGGCCGCTAATGCTGCTTATATTAATGATTTTTCCACTTCTTTGTTTTCTCATATACGGTAAGACAAGCTGGGTAATTGATATAGCTCCAAATAGGTTCGTTTCAAATTGTTTACGGTATTCCTCTACTGGAATTTCTTCTACAAAGCCGCCATTTGCATATCCTGCATTATTAACAAGAAGGTCTACTTTTTGTATTTCTTTTAAAAATAATTGGAAATTATGTATAGAATTTTGATCTGTTACATCTAATTGTTGAACTTTTATATTTTGTTGTAAGTTAAGTTGAGTAACTTGGGATAGTAAGGTTCCTTGTTTTTCAAGGTTTCGCATTGTAGCGATAACTAAATAATCTTTTTTTGCGAGTTCGAGTGTAGTTAATAGTCCAAATCCACTTGAGGCTCCAGTAATTATTGCGATTTTTTTATTCATTTTTCGCCAGCTTTCTTTTTCTTTTATCATAACGAGTTATGATAAGAAAATCTATTATTCTTACATTCATTATGAAATCAATTTGTATGTAAAAAAAGGGGATTATAGGGAATCAGCGTATATAGAGTAGTGTATATTAATATGATAATGAAATGAGGGAAGAAAAATGGTCCATGTAAAAGCTGTATTAGCAGATCAGCTATTAGCGAATGCAAATGATCCCAGTTGGTATATGCCATTTTCAGATGCAGTTAAGGATTTATCTGAGAGGGAAGCTTTCTGGAAACCGAATGAAGAGAGTAATAGTATAGCTGAAATCGTACAACATTTACTGTATTGGAACTCTACGTGGCAAACTAGGTATAAAGAATCAAATGTGAATGCAGTACCCGCTATAGGAGATAATAACAAAAGTTTTATGCTCTCAGATAATCAAACTTTCGATGAATTACGGGAAAAACTACTAGAAAAACTGTTACAATGGCAAAATCTCATAAATGAAGAAAAGGTTGAAAGTGATGTAGTGGGATTTCCTGTTTCTGCAAAGTGGTGGGAAGTGCTAGCGAATGTAACAACTCATAATGCATATCATATTGGTCAAATTATTTACATCCGAAAATTACAGAAGAGCTTTGATAATGAATAAAGTAACAATTCTCTTATTAAGGGAACAAAAGTGGACAAAACGAGACAAACGTCTCATTTTGTCCACTTTTTTATTGTTAAAAGATAGAGAAAACCTATTAAAACAAGGATTCGAAATTGGCACAATACTTGCAATATAAAAGGCGAACAAGAAAATAGGAGGGCTGGACATGTTAAAAACAACTGAAAGTAAAGGGAATGAAATTACGAAAGAACAAGCTCGTTGGATGTACGAAAAAATGTTAGAAATTCGTAAGTTTGAAGATAAGGTGCATGAATTGTTCGCGCAAGGCGTTTTGCCAGGTTTCGTTCATTTATACGCAGGTGAAGAAGCGGTAGCAGTTGGTGTATGTGCCCACTTAACAGATAGTGACAGTATTACAAGTACACATAGAGGTCATGGACATTGTATCGCAAAAGGTTGTGATTTAAATGGTATGATGGCTGAACTTTTCGGGAAAGCGACAGGATTATGTAAAGGTAAAGGCGGTTCCATGCATATTGCCGATTTAGATAAAGGAATGCTTGGTGCGAATGGCATTGTAGGCGGGGGTTTCCCACTTGCTTGCGGTTCAGCATTAACAGCTAAATATAGAGGAACAAAAGATGTAAGTGTTTGCTTCTTCGGTGACGGAGCAAATAATGAAGGAACATTCCATGAAGGGGTTAATTTAGCGGCGATTTGGAAGTTACCAGTTATTTTTATTGCAGAAAATAACGGTTACGGTGAAGCAACTACATTTGAATATGCTTCAAGTTGTGATTCTATCGCTGATCGCGCAAAAGCTTATAATATTCCAGGTGTTCAAGTAGATGGAAAAGATCTTCTAGCTGTATATAAAGCTGCTGCAGAAGCAGTTGAACGTGCGCGTAATGGTGATGGTCCAACAATTATTGAATGTATGACATATCGTAATTATGGTCATTTCGAAGGTGAAGCGCAAACATATAAAACATCAGAAGAAAAAGAAGAACATTTAAACGAAAAAGATGCAATTGTGAATTTCCGTAAGCATTTAATTCATGAAGGTTTATTAACAGAATCTGAACTTGTTGATATGGAAAAAGCAGTAGATGATGCAGTACAAAGATCCATTGAATTTAGTGAAAATAGTCCATACCCAGACGATGAAGAATTATTAAAAGATGTATACGTTTCTTACAAATAAGAGGAGGGTGAAAAATTATGACTAGAACAGTAAGTATGTCAACTGCAATTAATGAAGCGATGAAAATCTCAATGCGTCGTGATGAAAATGTAATTTTAATAGGTGAAGATGTTGCAGGCGGTGCACAAGTTGATCACCTGCAAGATGATGAAGCTTGGGGTGGTGTTCTTGGTGTTACGAAAGGACTTGTACAAGAGTTTGGCCGAAATCGTATATTGGATACACCAATTTCTGAAGCGGGTTATATGGGAGCTGCGATGGCAGCTGCTGCAACTGGGTTACGTCCGATAGCTGAGTTAATGTTTAATGATTTTATCGGTAGTTGTCTTGACCAAGTATTAAACCAAGGTGCGAAATTCCGTTATATGTTTGGAGGTAAAGCAAAAGTACCCGTTACAGTACGTACGATGCATGGCGCTGGTTTTAGTGCAGCAGCTCAACATTCACAAAGTTTGTACGCATTATTTACGAGCATACCAGGTATTAAAGTTGTTGTTCCTTCCACACCGTATGATGCAAAAGGCTTATTATTAGCGGCAATTGAAGATGATGATCCAGTAATCTTCTTTGAGGATAAAACACTTTACAATATGAAAGGTGAAGTGCCAGAAGGATACTATACAATTCCATTAGGAAAAGCAGATATTAAACGGGAAGGTTCTGATGTAACAATTGTCGCAATCGGAAAGCAAGTTCATACAGCGCTTGCAGCTGCAAAGCAATTATCGAAAAAGGGGCTTGAAGTAGAAGTAATTGATCCACGATCTTTATCACCACTTGATGAAGATACTATTTTATCATCTGTTGAAAAAACAAATCGTCTTATCGTCATTGACGAAGCGAATCCTAGATGTAGTATTGCAACAGATATTGCGGCAATTGTAGCGGATAAAGGTTTTGATTTGTTAGATGCACCTATTAAACGAATTACAGCACCACATACACCCGTTCCGTTCTCACCACCACTTGAAAAGTTGTATTTGCCAACACCAGAAAAAGTAATTGAAACTGTATCAGAGATGATCGGAGACCAATCTTTATTACATGTGTAATAAAACGATGAGAAGGGAGAGAGAGACATGGCTGTAGAAGTTGTAATGCCGAAGTTAGGTATGGCGATGAAAGAAGGTATTATTACGAGCTGGAATATTAAAGCAGGCGATAATGTAGCAAAAGGAGAACTAATTGCTAGTATTAATTCAGAAAAAATTGAAACGGAAATTGAAGCGCCAGCTGATGGTACAGTACTTGATATAGCTGTAAGTGAAGATGAAGGAGTGCCGCCTGGTACTGTAATTTGCTACATCGGTAAACCGAATGAAAAGGTAGAAATGCAGGAAAGCACACATGTTGTAGAAGAAAAAACATCTAATATAGAAGTACAAAATGTACAAAATCAAGAAGCAAATGGGAAAGAAGTATCGAAGCAAAGAATTAAAATTTCACCTGTAGCCAAGAAAATTGCAAAGTCTGAAAATCTGGATATCAAGGCATTAGTTGGTACAGGTCCTGGCGGAAGGATTACAAAGGCAGATGTATTAAAAGCACTTGAGGTAAGAGTAAACGTTCCGGAAATATCTGAACAAGAAGAAAGTAACGTGATTCCTGTTACTGGTATGCGTAAAGCGATCGCAAATCGTATGCACGCAAGCTTACAAAATAGCGCACAATTAACGTTAACGATGAAAGTAGATGTAACAGATTTAGTTGCTTTACATAAAGAAATAGCGAAAGTTGTACAAAAAAGAGATGATAATAAATTAACCATTACGGATTTTGTCTCGCGTGCTGCTGTATTAGCACTTGGAGAGCATAAAGAAATGAACAGCGCTTATATAGATGATGCAATTCATCAATTTGAACATGTGCATTTAGGCATGGCAGTCGCATTAGAAAAAGGGTTAATCGTTCCAGCTATTCGCTTTGCAAATAATTTATCTTTAGTAGAATTGTCTAAAGAGATTAAGAATGTGGCACAAAAGGCGCGAGCAGGTAGCTTAAGTAGTGATGATATGCACGGAACGACATTTACAATTAGTAATTTAGGTAGCTTTGGTATTGAATATTTCACACCGGTATTAAATACACCTGAGACTGGCATTTTAGGTATTGGCGCAATTGAACATGTTCCTGTATATAAAGGGAAAAAATTAAAAAAAGGTAGTATGTTACCTTTAAGTTTAACATTCGATCATCGTGTACTAGACGGTGCACCAGCAGCTGCATTTTTACGCACAATTAAACATTATTTAGAAGAACCTATAACAATTCTTTTATAAAGAGAAGGTGAGAGAATGAGTAAACTAGTTGTAATTGGAGGCGGACCAGCTGGCTATGTAGCAGCAATTACCGCGGCTCAAAATGGCAAAGATGTCACTCTTATTGATGAAGCTGACCTTGGCGGAACATGTTTAAATGTTGGGTGTATGCCGACGAAATCACTGTTAGAAAGTGCTGAAGTACATGACATTGTGAGAAAAGCGAATGATTATGGAGTTATGCTTAATACAGGAAGTATATCAATTGATTGGGATCAAATACAGGCGAGAAAATCACAAATCGTAATGCAACTCGTCCAAGGAATACAATATTTAATGAAGAAAAATAAAATTAAAGTTGTAAAAGGAAAAGCGAAATTCGAAACGGATCATCGTGTGCGAGTTGTACAAGGAAATAAAGAAGAAGTAGTTGATGGAGAGAGCTTTATTATCGCATCTGGTTCCGAACCTACAGAATTACCATTCGCTCCGTTCGATGGAAAATGGATTTTAAATAGTAGCCATGCCATGTCTCTTGAGAGTGTACCATCTTCATTGTTAATCGTTGGCGGTGGTGTAATAGGATGTGAGTTTGCAAGTATTTATAGTAGACTTGGCACAAAAGTATCGATAGTTGAAATGGCACCGCAATTACTACCTGGTGAAGATGAAGATATCGCGAATACTTTAAGAGAGAAATTAGAAAAAGATGGTGTGAAAATTTTTACGGGAGCAGTTTTAAAAGGATTAAATAACTATAAGAAGCAAGCTTCATTTGAGTACGAGGGAATTACTCACGAAGTAACTCCAGAATTTGTTCTTGTTTCTGTAGGAAGAAAACCACGAGTGCAACAATTAGGATTAGAAAAGGCAGGGGTTCTGTTTTCAAATAAAGGGATTGCTGTGAATGAACATATGCAAACGAACGTATCGCATATTTACGCAGCTGGTGATGTAATCGGTGGAATTCAGCTTGCTCACGTTGCCTTCCATGAAGGAACGACAGCAGCATTACACGCAAGCGGAGAAGACGTGAAAGTAAATTATCACGCTGTGCCCCGTTGTATATACACAGCTCCAGAAATAGCTAGTGTCGGGTTAAGTGAAAAAGGTGCAAGAGAACAATATGGTGATATTCTCATCGGAGAATTTCCTTTTACAGCGAACGGAAAAGCTCTTATTTTAGGAGAACAAGTAGGTAAAGTAAAAGTCATTGTAGAACCTAAATACCAAGAAATTGTAGGGATTTCTATTATCGGTCCTCATGCAACTGAACTTATTGGTCAAGGAACCGTAATGATTCATACAGAAGTTACCGCTGATATAATGAGAGATTATATTGCAGCACATCCAACTTTATCTGAGGCGATTCATGAAGCGTTAATGCAAGCAGTAGGACATGCTGTACATGCTTAAATAGAAATATGATAAACCACTATTCTCTAAATGAAAGAGAGAATAGTGGTTTGAATTTTTATAGAAGAAATTAAATATCTTATTACTATTTAATTTCAATCGCTGAAGTAATATCGTTCCAATCAGCAGCTAAATTAGCAGTTTTACCGTACCAATCAGCATGTTTAAATAAAACGCCTTTTCCATATCCTTGTGTTGAAGTGTGCTCCCAAAGTGTAGTTGAATAACTTGCAGAAGGTGACGCTGTACTTACAGAAGAAATTCTGTCATTCCAGCTAGATGGTAAGTTTTTAAAGCCGCTACTCCAGTAAATATATTGTCCACCTTTATCTTTATGTTCATAAAAATCAGTACTACCAGCACCGCTACCTAAAGGATTAATTTTATTTTTAATTGCTTTTTTATCCTTTTCAATATACGCATCTAATGTTTCACGGCTAGTAAAACCATAAGCTAGCCAATCTCCATTTTCATTTTGCTCTGGTAATACCATAGTAATTTGGATATCTTTCTTATCCTGCTCACTTAATTTTGCAAATGAATTAACATTTTGTTCATCCACTTTTAAATAATCAAATGACTTAATTGTGTTACTTTTTTCTTCAGCACTTACCGCACCTAGTCCTCCAGTTAGTGCAAAACCCGCTACTAATGTCCCTGCTACTAATTTCTTCAACATATAACCATTCCTTTTTGTTTGAATTTTTGTACAGGTGAATCTTGTACAGCTAAAATGTATTCTAATTTTATACTTTTGTAAATATTCTGAAGTTTTAGAAATAATAGGCGGAATATTTACAGTTTTACATTTTTTCTTTAGAAAGAATGGTTATTGGAATGATATAATAAGTGGATATATTGTTTTTACTGGATGTAAAGATGTTTTAGGAGAGGTGTCATTGAAATATTTTACAAGAGATTGGTATAAAGAAATGCAAGTTTTAGAATTTGTAAGTTTTATAGATTCTATAAAAGAATGGTCGGAAATGGATATAGAAAGTTTAAAGGAGGAAATTGAGAAAAGGAAAATAGATTTATTAAAGTTCCTTCCTGAATCGATATACTCAATTATACAAAACATCACAACTAATTCAGAATACCCATCAGGTGAACTGAAAAAACGTATGCGAAAGTGGTCAACAGATTATGAGAAAAGAGTGGCACAATTAGATCAATCATACGTAGAATATTTTAATTCCATTGAGAAAAAACTTCCGTCAAATGTCGTTCAGTTACACAAGACATCATTACACGACAGTGTAATTAAAGTAGTAAAGAGAAAGTCAGAAGATACTTTGTCTATCGTATTAGATTGCAGTGGTACTTTTAGTGAATTTGATAAACTTGAAGTAACCTTTATAGGAGTAACAAAGTGTTCTATGCCGGAAAACTTTGAAAATGCTTGGTGGTTATATCATGAAATAGCTCTTACTGAAGATGGTTTTGAACTAGGTGTTTTATTCGACTGTCCATTTAGAGAAGTGACGATTTGTGCGACAGATGTATTACTTGTGAAGAAATAATTTTTTATGGAGCATTACAAACGTTTGACATAATAAAAAAATAAAGTTATTGTAGATACATGAAGTCTACAATAGGGGCTGTACTATGAAATATTCTAAAGCTACAAATTATGCTCTTCATACAATGCTTTTTCTGGCAAAGGCTACACCAAATAAGTTAGTTAGTGTTCACCAATTAGCAGAAATGCAAAATGTTTCACCAACGTACTTGTCTAAAATACTAACTAAGTTGACGAAGGAAGGGATGATACATTCATCATCTGGTCCAAAGGGAGGTTACTCGCTTAGTAAGAATTGGGAAGATATTTCATTTTTAGATATTATACATGCAATTGAAGGTAAAACATCATTGTTTGAATGTTGTTTACATGACAAACCGGGATGTTTAATTAATGAAGTAATGCTTGCAGCAGAAGAGAAAATGGAAGAAGAGTTACGAAATCAAAAAATCGTAGATCTTGCGAAAAAAATAAAAGTGGATTTTTAATCTGCTTTTATTTTTAAATTAATTAAGGATAAAAAGGCTCTTTAATATCTTTAATTGTAGTTAGAAAATGATATGAAGAAGGAGAGAAGATGATGACTAAATTTTGGAATGATCGATATAAATCAGATGAATATTTTTACGGGGAAGAACCTAATACATTTATTAAAGAACAAGCATTTCGTTTAGCAAATCACGATAAAGTAATAGCTTTCGCGGAGGGAGAAGGTAGAAATGCTGTATTTCTAGCAAGACAAGGGAACGAAGTAACAGCTATTGATTATTCGGAAGATGGATTAGAGAAGACAAAAAAATTGGCAGAGAAGCATAACGTAAACGTGCATACAAAAAAAGTAGATTTATTAGCTGATAGTTTGCCAGAAAATGAATATGATGCAGCAATTATGGTATTTGGACATTTTCATGATGATTATAAAAAAATGATATTAGGTAAAATGATACAAACAATAAAGCCTGGTGGTTTAATTATGTTTGAAGTTTACTCAAAAAAACAAATAAACTATGGTACTGGTGGACCAAAAGATGTTGATATGCTGTATGATCCAATTGATATCCTTACTTGGTGTGAAGAACATAAGGTAATTCATTTCTTTAATGGCGAACAAGAGCGAATTGAAGGGAAAGGGCACACTGGTTTAGCTGATGTTATTCAAGTTGTTATTAGAAAATGAATATAAGTGTTAATGAAAGTTAAATGTATGAATGTAAAAGACCAGTCATGTAAGACTGGTCTTTCTATTTAGATACTAAATTATCAAGCTTCCAATATGTATCTGTTAACGGCGCTGCTTTGCTATCTATGTATAAATACATATTATTTAAATCTTTTGGTGAAGTTTTCAGTTCAAATACAACGTCAGTAGTTAAAGAGAACTCGTGTGGAACATTTTTATAGTGCTCGTCATCTATCGGATGAGCTTCACCTTCATATTTCTCACCAGTTTTTTCATCTTGTATGAAATATTTTATTTCCGAAAGATCAATAGTTTGTCCATCGTCTCGAACATTATTAATCATAACACGAGTAGTAAGGCGCCGCTCTTTGTCTATTTTTTCAAACTTTGCATTCTCAACTGTCGCTCTATAGTATTCGTTTTTAACTATTTCTCCATAGTGCATTGCATTCTTTTCGAGAGCGCTCTTTTCTTGTTTTGATGTAGTATTGCTATTACATCCTGTTAATATTCCAGTAAATAATAATGCTGTACATGTCGTTTTGATTAATGATTTCATAGTAATCCCTTTCTGTATTAAAAAGTAAAACATAGGAATAATTTTACATCAATAGGAAGGTAAATAGAAGTGTTTTTGCGTAATATACAGATATACATTTATTTGGTTGTCAAGTTAACAGGATAGAAAGAGGAAGAAGACTGTATAAAACGGAATAAATAAGAATTGAAAATATTGTAAAACGGAAGAGGCATGCATATAATTAAAATAAAGTTTAAGTTTCTGAACTTTCAATAACGGTGGTGATAACATGTTTACTGAAGAACGTCGAGAGAAAATTTTAGAACGACTTAATACAGATGGAAGAGTAATAGCAAAGGATCTTGCGGAAAGATTTGATATGTCTATTGATTCTATAAGAAGAGATTTGTCTATTATGGAAAAGGATGGTTTATTAAAAAGAACGCACGGAGGTGCAATTGAACTTACGCGAGTGAGAAACTTAGCTGCGGAACCAACTAAACGTTATAGTGATAGCTCAATATATGAGGACACAATTGCAAGAGTTGCGGTATCTTATATACAAGAAGGTGATTCAATTTTTATTGGCGGGGCTCCCGTTCATAATGCGATGCTGAAATATTTACCGGAAGTATCATTTACGGTTATTACGAATTCTATAGAAATAGCTGGTTATCTACGAGAATATAAGAATATTGATACGTATTTAATTGGCGGAAAAGTAAAACCTTCAGGGAATATTACTGATACACTTGCCTCTGAATTGATAAGTAGATTTTCTATTGATCTTTATTTCTCCACAGGTGGAGGCATTTCATTACAAGGTATTAGTACTGCAACACCTGAAGTTGCTTATTTTAGTAAAAGAGTAAGTGAAATTGCTAGAAGAAATATTTGTTTAGTTCCGCATAATAAACTTGGAATAGATTGTTTTATAAGAGGAGAGTCTCTAAAAGAAATTGACATTATTATAACTGACGAAGAGGCTAGTAAAGAAACTGTTCAGGACTTTGAGAACCAAGGTAAACAAGTTGTAATAGCACCATTATATTTATTTGAAAGGAGTTTGACATGATTGTAAAAGAGCAAGAGTTTTATATAAATGGATTAACTTATGCAATTCGTTCTGCAGCTGAGAAAGATGCTGAGCAGTTATCAAAAATTAGAGTTCAGATTGATGGAGAAACTGAAAATATGGATAGAGATGCTGGAGAGGGATTTATAGATGACCTAGGGTTTCAAAAAATAATAAAAACAGATAGTGAAGAGACTAAGAATCTCTTTTTAGTTGCAGAAGTGCACAATCGAATCGTTGGATTTTCAAGATGTGAAGGATCAAATTTTAAGAGATTATCTCATAAAGTGGAGTTTGGCGTTTGCATTTTAAAAGAGTTTTGGGGATATAGAATGGGGAAGAGCCTATTACAACAATCTATTAAATGGGCTGACGAAAATGCAGTAAATAAAATATCTTTACAAGTATTAGAGACAAACGAGAAAGCTATTCATCTTTATAAAAAATTAGGTTTTGAAGTAGAAGGCGTTTTGAAAAATGACAAAAGACTATCGGACGGAAAGTATTATAATACGGTAGTGATGGGAAGGTTTACTGATACTTTTCATAAAAGAGGTGAAGAAGTATGTTTTACAGAAGGAAGTACTATGTAGTGAAAAATGAATTCATAGAAGTATTTAATGATCATTTCAATAACACGAACTTACCTAATCAATTAAAGCATGGTTCTAGGCTAATAGGACGCTGGATGAAAGATAATAAGAATGGTACGTCTGAAGTATTTGCCATATGGGAATATGATAGTTATGAACAGTATAATGAAATAGAATCGAAAATTAGAAGTGACGAGAGGCATATTAAAGGAATACATGAATGGTATGAAAACCATGGCGGGAAAGAATATGTTTTACAGGAGTACATAGTAGAGATGAAAAATGAAGAGTTAGTATGTACTGTAAAGTAACAGAGGGGTGAGGGATAATAGGAATGAAAACAAAATTATATTTTAGTTTAGCATCCGCTATTTTATTTGCAATAGCCGTGATTGTTTTCTTTATAAACGGCAATCCACAAAAGTGGTTTTGGTTATGTATTTTCTTTGCGTTCATTATACAAAATATAGTACTACTAAAAAAGAATAAAGAAGTGCATTAGGATATTCAAATTATTAACATATTTGTGTCGTCTTGCTAGTTATATTGAAAACGCTTTTATTCAGTTTTATAATAAAAGTATGTTTTATAAATCTCCAAAATAATTAAAAGGGAGATGATACAATGTTAGCTTCACCTTTTTACTTACATACATGGAAAAAGTTTATTGATGAAGGAGTCCTTGATTCGAACCGTATAAACGAAAGAATTTCAGAGTCATGGCATCGATGTAAACAAGCAAATGTGAATCCTCACATGAATAAAGGTCAGAAAATTTTGTCTTCTCATGTTTTTCGAGAACAAAAGAAAAAGAGTGAAATTTTCCTTGATATAGCATTACCCCAAATACAAAATTTGAGAAAAACCATTGATGAACTACAAATGATGGCATTATTAATCGATCCAGATGGTTATGTTCTATCCTTAAGTGGAAATAAACAAACGTTAAAGCGAGCGAAACATATTAATTTTATTGAAGGTGTAAAATGGACGGAAGCAGCTGTGGGGACAAACGCAATAGGAACAGCGCTAGAAATTGAAGAAGCTATTATGATAAGTGGTACTGAACATTACTCCGTGGCATCTCATAGCTGGAGTTGTGCGGCTGCTCCCATTCATAACGATGACGGGAAATTAATTGGTATTCTAGATTTCTCCTGTCCAATTGAATTTTCACATCCATATATGCTCGGTATGGTAACTTCAATTGCACATGCGATTGAACGTGAATGTAGCATAAGAGTTCATCAAAATGAATTACACTTAATTCATCGTTTTTTAGATGTCATTGATAGTGATGAACAAGTAGTTATTTGTAATCATCGTGATGTTATCGTTTCTGCGAGTAAGAGCGTTCGTGAGCGAATAAATAATTGGTCAAGAATGAAACTTGAAGAGTTAATGCACCATGGATTAGAAACTAAATTAGAGATACCAGTATATAGTAATGAAAGAATGATTGGGAAATGTATGTATTTAAAGGAAAACGAACAAATGAATACATATTCTGCTCTCACATTTATAAAAGGAATTACTTTTCCAGGAGTTACTGGGACAAGCAAAGCATTTCAACACACACTAGAAGAAATTAAGCTTGTTTCACCGACTGATGCTAGTGTGTATGTATGTGGTGAGACAGGAGTGGGAAAGGAATATGTCGCGAGAGCGATTCATGAAAATAGTCCAAGAAAAGACGGGCCCTTTATAGCTGTTAACTGCGGTTCTTTGCCTAAAGAATTAATAGAAAGTGAATTGTTCGGTTATGCTGAAGGTGCATTTACAGGTGCGCGACGTCAAGGATATAAAGGGAAATTTGAACAAGCGAATGGAGGAACATTATTTTTAGATGAAATTGGTGAAGTACCACCAGAGATGCAAGTAGCATTATTGCGTGTTTTACAAGAACGTACAATAACTCCAATAGGAAGTTCAAAAGAGGTACCAGTAAATATTCGTATTATTACTGCCACACATAAAGATTTACTACGGTTAGTAGAAGAAGGGAAATTCCGTCAAGATTTATATTATCGTTTGCACGTTTATCCGTTATATGTTCCATCGTTAATAGAAAGAAAAGAGGATATCCCATATTTTATACAACACTTTTGCGAACAGAAGAATTGGAATGTTGTATTTCCGAAGAGTATTTGCAATCAATTTTTACAACATACATGGCCCGGAAATATTCGAGAACTAGTAAATGCATTAGAACGCATTTACATTTTGTCGCAAGGACGGGAAATATGCGAAAAACAAGTCGCTCTTTTGATACAAACATTGATGGGAAATCAACAACAACTTGAGTTACAAGTTGAAAATAAAACCGAACATACATTGAATTTTCGCGAAAAAATACAGCGTGATAGCATGATTGAAGCATTACAAAAGACAAATGGAAATGTTTCATTAGCTGCAAAACTATTAGATGTACCCCGTAGTACATTTTATAAACGAATGCAAAAATATAAGTTATAAAGTAGATTTTTGTAATCTACTTTTTCTTTGTGGGCTCATGTTCTGTCGGAATGTGCGCTTACCGGGGAAATAATAGAATTGTTAGAAGGGAAATTTCCTAATGGGGGTTAGTGTGTGAAGTATATTGAAATTGGCTTCGGAAATAGGTGGTTCGTTCGAACAGAAACTGAAAATAAAGATGGAACTGAATTTGAAGAACGAGGAATTATAAAACCTATTTATTTTGAGTCTTTATATGTACGAGTGTGGTTTCGGAAAACGTGTTTAATTTTTGATACGAAAGAAAGGTTTAAAAAGGTTAAGAAGAGGAGGATTGAATATAAATTTATAGTTGGAATTGTAAGTAGACTGGATAAAGAAGAAGTGGGCTAACATGCGTAGTTATATTGGACAGGAAATTCTTTTGACTTATATCAAATTCATGAAAAGCACATTTACTAAATATAAATTGTTAATAAAACCGCTAAGGAAACTTAGTGGCTTCTTTTTTTATAGGAAGGATTTTCATATGAATAGGATCTTAACGATTGTACTTGCAATTATTGTAATGGGGTATTCCATTTATAGTTGGAATGATACTTCGGAACTGAGTATGCTAATTTTACAAACGCTTTTAGGGTTTATGTTAGTTAGCTTAGGCGTGCAAAATTTAAAAAATAACGAAAAAGAAAATAGAAGTATAGGGATTGCTTTACTACTCGTGGCTTTTTTTAATTGTTGTATCTTTAATAAAATATTTTGTATGAATAAGTTTTTAAATTAATAAAAAATGATTATTTATTGAATCCCCCTCACAATAAAAAGTTAAAATTCTACTTGTATTTCACTATATAAAATATGGCATAATGATTTAGTTAAAATAGAAATGGATAGGGTATTTGAGAGGGGCAGTATAATGAGTTTTGCAATTGAAATAGTAATAAAAGCACCATTGGATGTTGTATGTGACTACATATTAGAAGATGAAAAAATAAAAGAATGGAATACGTTTATAATAGAAAATCGCTATCCTTCAAATATGGATAAAGAGAATCCACGTGTAGGAGATAAATATATTACTGTTCAAAAAGTCGGTAAGAAAATATTCGAGGCTGAAGTAGAAATCCTTGAATACGATGCACCGCATATTATTTCACTTGGTAGTGAAATGAAGCAAGGATATTCAGCAATGACTTATATGTTAGAAGAAGATGAGGAAGGTACAGCACTAACATTAATTTCAGAATATGAACCTAGTAATTTTTATTATAAAATGATGTATAAGTTAACAGGTTGGATTTCACGAGGTTTAACTATGGAACAAATGGAACGTCTAGCAGAATGTGTAGAAGCTGCTTATCATAAAGAAGATTAATATTAAAAATATATTAAGGTAAAAGCGTTACTCAATCTCATGAGTAACGCTTTTACTGTTTGAAGATTTTTCATTGAAAATCTCAATAGCTCTTTCATATATTTCTTTATCAACACAAAATCTTTCTGTTATCCAATAATTAAGTTCAGAAGATGTAATGATTTGTTCTCTTTTCTTACCTTGGAAATATCGTTTTAAAACATTATCATTAATAGAAGTTGGAATACCATCGATATAACCGAAAATCTGAATTTTCTTTAATACAGGAGATGTATGCCAATCGTTAGACTTTTTAATGAGTTCTTTCATACTTGATAAATGTATTGGATCTGTATGTAAGATTTTTGCTGGACCTGGATTTCTAGCAATTTTAATCCGATTATTTGAGACTTCATAAGTGAAAGTTTCTCTTACATTACTTACTTGAAATGATTCATAAAGTGGGTAAGCTTGGAATAAAGGTGCACAATAACCAACATCAACATAATAAGGTTGGTCTAAGTTAACCCGTAAGCATAAATGTCCGGGATCCATATACATATAATGAACATTAAAACCAAGATTTGATAATAACCAATGGAATCCAATTGAGTGCGTCCAACAAGTACCCCCGAGACCTTTTGTTGTAATACGGTTTATGTATATCTCAATGGAAGGAAAATAATTACCTGTTTCATTACCCTTTTCCCAGTCAATTATTTTAGTAAGGGTTTCCCATTTTATTTTTTCTTGATGAGCTTTAATAAGCTCATTTAAAAACTTTAAGCTAGTAGGCTGTTTTGTCGTACCTAAAAATGATAGAAAGCTATTTACTAGTTGTACTTGGGTCATTTTCTTATCCTTTCTATATAGAAATTGCTATTGGTATTATTATACAATAGGTGTCAGAAAATACAGTTGTTTATTATTGGAGTGGGAGAGAATTATATGTCGATGTCGCTATATTATAAAAAAATCCGTGAGCAATTAGGCCATGAACTAATTCTAATACCGAGTGTAGCTGCTGTTATTAAAAATGAGCAAGGGAAAATCTTATTTCAATATCCTGGTGGAGAATACTGGAGTTTGCCAGCTGGAGCAATTGAACCTGGGGAAACTCCAGAAGAAGCAGTAATTCGGGAAGTATGGGAAGAAACAGGATTGAAAGTACAAGTAAAAAAACAAAAAGGGGTATTTGGAGGGGAAGAGTTTCATTATACATATGCAAATGGAGATAAGGTAGAATATATTATTGTTGTGTATGAATGTGAAATTACTAGTGGAAAACTGAAATCGATAGATGGTGAATCTTTAAAACTACAATATTTCTCATTTTCTGAAAAGCCTACTTTAGCACTACCATACCCAGATAATATATTTTTATAGATGTAAAATAACACACCTTACTTATTGAAGGTGTGCTATTTATATAACCCGGTTGTATACATCTCCGTTAACGTATACACAATTTCCTCTAAGTTAATCTTTTTATCATTTTGCGTAATAGTCCAAAGAAACGATTCATTCATCGCGAACCAACCGCGTGCTACAATCTCTTTATTTAAATTAGGTTGTGCTAATCCACTTTCTTGAGAGTAAGTAATATCTTGTTTAATACTTGTTATAAAACGTTCCCGAATCTCATCCCATTTTTGCCGTATTTCTCTTGATAATCCTATCGCTTCCTCTACAACTTGCAAAATAGCGCGTTCTTCATCTGCTAATTGCAGGAATGCTCTAACTTGATTTTGGATCATTATACGTGCTTCCTCTTTTGTTTGTGGAGAAAAAGAGCGCTCAGCAATATTATAAAATTGATTCATAACATCTTCCATTAAACTAATTAGGAGATCATCTTTGTTTTTGAAGTATACATATGCTGTTCCATAACCAGTTTCTGCATGTTTAATAATTTGTGTAATTGTCGTTTTTTGAAATCCATTATTTATAAAAATAGTGTAACCAGAGTGTAATAGTTTCTTCTTCGTTTCTAAGGAGCGGTGTTTTCTTGATGAAAGAGTAGAATTTTTCAAAGAATCACCTCTTTATACTGAAATATCTGAAAATATAAGTGTATTGTAAAAGAAGTTCATATATAAAGTCAACTGACATAATATCATTGACGTTGTATCAATTAAGGTGATATATTTCAATTAGTTAGAATAAAAAGAAAATTAAGAGAAGGTGACACCATGTATAAAGAGCCATTTCAACCAACTTATGAGTATGCGCTTGAATGTGATAAACATGATGAACTGAAAGATTTTCAAACTGAATTCTATAAAAACGAAGGTACTATATATTTAGATGGAAACTCATTAGGGCTACTTTCAAAAAGAGCAGAGAAATCGTTACTTACGTTGCTAGATTCGTGGAAAGAGTATGGCATTGACGGCTGGACAGAAGGTGAGCACCCGTGGTTTTTCCTTTCAGAGAAATTAGGTAAACTTACAGCCCCTCTTATTGGTGCTTTACCGGAAGAAACTATTGTAACCGGTTCTACAACTACAAATATACATCAAGTTATTGCGACGTTTTACGAACCAAAAGGAATACGTACAAAAATACTTGCGGATGAATTAACTTTCCCATCAGATATTTATGCACTTCAAAGTCAAATTCGTTTAAAAGGATTAGATCCAGAGGAGCATTTAGTAAGAGTGAAAAGCCGAGATGGTAGAACACTTTCTGAAGAAGATATTATTTATGCGATGGAAGATGATATCGCTTTAATTTTATTACCTTCTGTTTTATATAGAAGTGGTCAAATTCTGGATATGAAACGTTTAACAGCGGAAGCTCATAAACGTGGTATTCATATCGGATTCGATTTATGTCACTCAATCGGTTCTATTCCGCATCATTTTAAAGAATGGGATGTTGATTTTGCTGTTTGGTGCAATTATAAATATTTAAATGCAGGACCGGGTAGTGTTGCAGGCCTTTATGTAAATAGTAAACATTTTAATAGACTGCCAGGATTGTCTGGATGGTTTAGTTCTAGAAAAGATAAGCAGTTTGATATGGAGCATACATTAACAGCCGCTGATCATGCAGGTGCTTATCAAATTGGTACACCTCACGTTTTAAGTACAGCACCATTAATTGGTTCACTTGAAATTTTCAAAGATGCTGGTATTGAACGTTTACGTGAGAAATCTTTACATATTACGAGGTACATGCTGAATTTAATTGGACATGAATTAAAAGATTTCGAATTTACAATTGGAAATCCATTAGAGGATGAAAAACGAGGCGGGCACATTTATTTAGAGCATGCAGAAGCAGCACGTATATGTAAAGCACTAAAAGCAAATGGAGTAATTCCAGATTTTAGAGCGCCAAATGGGGTGAGACTTGCGCCGGTCGCTTTATATAACACATACGAAGAAGTGTGGAAATCTGTACAAATATTAAAGAAAATTATGAAAAATGAAGAGTATAAGCAGTTTGAAAATAAGCGAGAGGTTGTGGCATAAATATGAAAACATCAGAGTGGATTGATATTTCACAACCGCTAAATAATAATATTGCAACGTGGCCAGGAGACACACCGTTCTCGTATGAAGTTTCATGGTCAAAAGAAGAAAGTGGCTCAGTAAATGTCGGAAAGTTAACGATGAGTATTCATACAGGCACTCATATTGATGCACCATTTCATTTTGATAATGATGGAAAGAAAGTATTGGATTTAGATGTTCAAGTTTATGTTGGCTCCGCACGGATTATTGACGTTTCTAATCTTGAAAGCATCGGGAAAAAGGAATTAGAAAGCTTTCATTTAGAAGGTGTAGAACGATTATTATTACGTACATCTTCACATGGAAAAGCTGAAGAATTTCCAGAGGTGATCCCTCATTTACGTGCAGACATAGCGTCGTTTCTTTCAGAGAAAGGTATTCGTTTAATCGGAGTAGATGTACCATCAGTTGATCCGCTAGATGATAAAGAATTAGCAGCGCATCATCAATTATTTAAACATGGAATTCATATTTTAGAAAATGTCGTACTAGATCATGTAGCAGACGGTGATTATGAACTTATTGCATTACCACTTGCATTAACTGATGCAGATGGAAGTCCAGTTCGAGCCGTTATTAGACCAATATAAGTAGAATCATATAAAAGGGGCGTTTGGCTAATATGAAAGAAAATGAAAAAGTAATTATGGAAAAAGGGATTCATACGGATTTTAAAGAGAATATGACGTATGGGGAGTATTTACAATTAGATAGTTTACTATCTTCTCAAAAAAGATTATCGGACCATCATGATGAAATGTTATTTATCGTTATTCACCAAGCAAGTGAGCTTTGGATGAAGCTCATTTTACATGAGCTAAATGCGGCGATTGAATATATTAAACAAGATAAATTACAACCAGCTTTTAAAATGTTAGCACGTGTATCAAAAATTCAGTCTCAAATTATTCAATCTTGGGATATTCTTGCGACATTAACACCATCAGAATATATTGAGTTTCGTGATTCACTCGGTCAAGCTTCAGGTTTTCAATCGTATCAATATCGTATGATTGAGTATGCACTTGGCTATAAAACGCCACACGCATTAAAAATTTATGAAAAGGATCCAGAATTACATGCACGACTTCATAAAGCGCTACATGCACCAAGTCTATATGATGTCGCGATTCAAGCATTAGTAAAAGAAGGATTCCCTATTCATAAAGATGTATTAAACCGTGATATTACGCAGCCTTATGAAGAAGATGCAACAGTAGAAGCGGCATGGCTTGAAGTGTATGCGGATGTGAAAAAATATTGGAATTTATATCAGCTTGCTGAAAAATTGATTGATATTGAAGACTGGCTACAACAATGGCGTTTCCGTCATATGAAAACAGTAGAAAGAATTATTGGACATAAAATGGGTACAGGTGGATCCTCCGGTGTTTCTTATTTAAAGCGAGTACTTGATCAACAATTCTTCCCAGAGCTTTGGAATGTTCGTACGAAATTATAAAAATAAACCTGTCAGTTCATTATGGCTGACAGGTTTATTTTTATTTGAGCACAATTATGTTTAAAATGAAGGAACAAGATATAATAAATGGAGTAACTATTTAAATGGAGGTAAAGTTTTTGGATTTCAAGCAACTAGAAAATAAATTCGAAAAGAAAAAAGTGAATACATTTCTTGTTTATCAAAAAGGGGAATTAACAACTGAGTATTATAAAACACCCGAATGTGCAAATAACTTATATAAAATAAATTCGATTACAAAAAGTATCGTATCTTTATTAATTGGTATTGCAATTGATAAGGGCTATATAAATGATATACATACATCAATTACAGAGTGGATTGAAAATGTACCTGGGGAAAAACATGATTTAACGCTATATCACTTATTAACAATGACTACTGGTGAGGACTGGAAAGAGTTTGGGAATGGAGTAGTATTCCCAAATGACTTTGTAGAATCAGAGAACTGGGTACAGTACATATTAGAAAAGCCAATAATTGAAGAACCTGCTACAAAAATGAATTATAATTCAGGTTCTTCTCATTTACTGAGCTATATTATTCAAGAAGCTACTGGAATGTCGACAGAGCGGTTTGCAAAGAAATATTTATTTAATCCATTAGAAATTAACGAATACGAGTGGCAACAAGATCCGCAGGGTATATATGTAGGTGGCTTCGGTATGAAAATGAAATCTACCGATTTATTAAAGTTAGGAAAATTATGTTTGCAAAATGGATATTGGAATGAAAAAGAAATTGTATCAGCGAAATGGTTAGAAGAGTCAAGTAGGGCGCAATTTGAAACATATGAACATGTCGGCGCATATGGATATCACTGGTGGGTATTACATAACGAAAGATTTCACATACCGTATTGTATATATTTCGCTATGGGATACGGCGGACAATACATCGTTATCATTCCTCAATTAGAAGTAGTATCTATTATAAGTAGTCATATGCCAAAACGTGGGCTCGTTCCGTTAAAATTATTTATTGAGCATGTACAGGGAAATTCTAATTATATATAAGAAAAGGAGGGAATGTATGAAGGATGAAAAAATTTTATCTTTATTTAGATTCTGTTTAAGTCTTCTAGTATGTAGCGCCATTATTACGCAATTCATAATCAGGGCACAAGTGAAACCGTTTAATCCAGTTAACTTTTTTAGTTTCTTTACGATCGAAAGTAACATTTTGGTTGCATGTATTCTCCTTTTAAGCAGTATCGGAACAGCTACATTTGGTCGCTCAGAACAGTTTAGTATACTTCGTGGTGCAGCAACGGTATATATACTTACGACTGGACTCATTTATTTTTTATTATTAAGAGGGTTAGAAGAATCACTTCAAACGGCAATACCATGGGTAAATACGGTGTTACATTATATCATGCCAATTGCTATGCTTTTAGATTGGATATTAAATCCACCAAATAAGAAAATCACTTGGAAAAAAGCTTCAAGTTGGCTCTTATTCCCGTTTTTTTACGTTGTATATAGCTTAATTCGTGGTCCAATCGTGAATTGGTATCCTTATCCATTTTTAGATCCGAGAATAGGTGGATATGGTAGAGTACTTTTATACAGTATAGGGATAGCAGTTGTAATTGGCACTATTTGTATATTGGTAAGATTTTTAGGGAATCGAAACTTTAGAAAAGAATTTTAGAAATGAAAGAAACCCGGCTGTTATGAATCTAAATAGCCGGGTTTCTTTCATTTTATCTACTCGTCTTCTGAAACGACATTTTAATAAATTTCTCCGTCTTCGTTTCAAATTCCACATCAACAAAAACACCATATTCTTTTCCGTCTTCACGTAGCCACAATTTGAATTTTTCAACTGTTATTTGAACGGTTTTTGGTTTTCTACCTATATGAAGGTAATCAATAATCTCTGCTTTTGGGTACTGTTCTTTCGTTTTCTCTACAGCAAGCTTACCCCATTTTGCATACGGCGGCTGCGCATGAACAATTGATGAGCCTGTATATACATTTGAACATGTTGTTAGGAACAGAAGGACGAGTGCGACACGCTTTAACAAATTCTTCATGATGAACTCCTTTTATCCTTTTTTTATATTGTTTACATTTTCTTTCTACGATATTAGTTTGGATTTTTTTGTCTTCTTTACATAAAAGCGAGGCTTTTACAAAACATAACCAAGAAATCATTTACATAATTAAGGAGGGAAAATTATGCGCCAAAAAGCTATTTTTAAAATAGCGGTTTTACTTGCGTTCATAGGACTGTCTTTAATGGTCAGTAGTATACAACTAAAGAATGTAGAAGCATTTTCTAATCAAGTCATTCAAAGAGGAGCCTCGGGCGAAGATGTCATTGAACTGCAATCTCGTTTAAAATATAACGGATTTTATACGGGAAAAGTAGATGGTGTTTTCGGATGGGGTACATATTGGGCACTTCGGAATTTTCAAGAGAAATTTGGATTACCCGTTGATGGTTTAGCTGGAGCTAAAACGAAGCAAATGCTCGTGAAAGCAACGAAGTATGACAAGTCAACTGCTAATAAAGGGACGACAACGAATAAAGGAAATAGTGGTGGCACTGCACAAGAGAATAAACCACCTCAAAATAAAGGGACAAATGTTCCGAATGGTTATTCTCAAAATGATATTCAGCTTATGGCAAACGCAGTATACGGAGAATCACGCGGTGAACCATATTTAGGACAAGTTGCAGTAGCTGCTGTTATTTTGAACCGTGTTACAAGTGCGTCATTCCCAAATACTGTTTCAGGTGTAATCTTTGAACCTAGAGCATTTACAGCGGTAGCCGATGGACAAATATATTTAACACCAAATGAAACAGCAAAAAAAGCAGTTTTAGATGCGATTAACGGATGGGATCCAACAGGAAATGCTTTATATTATTTCAATCCAGATACTGCGACTAGTAAATGGATTTGGACTCGTCCACAAATTAAAAAAATCGGTAAACATATTTTCTGTAAATAGAGCGGAGGTGGGACAATGTTACGAGGTATTATCATTGTATTATTAACAGTCGGTGTAGTAGGAACAGGCTATTGGGGCTATAAAGAGCACCAAGAGAAAAATGCGGTTTTAATTCGAGCGGAAAATAGCTATCAACGTGCATTCCATGATTTAGCATACGAAGTCGATTTATTACACGATAAAATTGGCACAACACTTGCGATGAATTCACGATCATCTTTATCACCTGCATTAGCGGATGTATGGCGTTTAACATCTGAAGCTCGCTCAGATGTAGGACAACTACCTTTAACATTAATGCCATTTAATAAAACGGAAGAATTTTTAGCGAATATCGGTGATTTCAGTTACCGTGCAGCCATTCGTGATTTAGAAAAAGAGCCGTTAAATGAGCAAGAATATAAAACGCTACAAACTTTATATTCAAATGCAGGAAATATACAAGATGAACTAAGAAAAGTACAACATCTTGTTTTGAAAAATAATTTACGCTGGATGGATGTAGAAATGGCACTTGCATCAAATCGCGATCCAGCAGATAACACAATTATTGATGGATTGAAAACTGTAGAGAAAAACGTAACATCATATTCTTCTACAAACTTCGGACCGACCTTTACAAGTGCGCAAAAAAATAAAAAAGGTGGATTTGAAGCGGAAGGAAAGGCAATTTCTAAAGATGAAGCGGCGAAAATTGCCAAATCGTTTTTGAATTTAAAAGGAAATGAAAAAGTAGATGTTGAGAAAAGCGGAAAAGGTGCGAAAGAATCCTTCTATAGTGTGAAAATTAAAGATGAGGCAACGAACAATGAGTTCTATATGGATATTACCGGAAAAGGCGGATATCCAATTTGGGTTATGAATAACCGCGAAATTAAAGAACAGAAAGTTAGTTTAAACGATGCAGGTAGTAAAGGTTTGAAATTTTTAAAGGACCATAAGTTTAATAATATGGAGCTTTATGATAGCTCTCAATATGATAATGTTGGTGTATTTACGTATGTAGTAAATGAAAATGGAGTACGAATTTATCCAGAAGCAATCCAAATGAAAATTGCTTTAGATGATGGTTCTATCGTTGGGTTCTCCGCAAAAGAATACTTAGCGTCACATCAAAAGCGAACAGTTCCATCGGCAAAGCTAACTGCAGCAGAAGCAAGAAAGAAAATCAATCCGGATGTAAAAGTCATGGAAGAACGTAAAGCTTTAGTAGTCAATGATTTGCATAATGAAGTGCTTTGCTATGAATTTGTAGGCACTTTAGGAAAAGATACGTACCAAATATTCATTAATGCTAATAGCGGGGCCGAGGAAAAGGTAAAGAAAATGCAAGCTGTTGAAAAAATTTATGATTAAACCTTAATAGTGAAGTGGTGAAAATAATGAAAACTCTAATATATATATTGATGCTTTGCTTCGTTATAACTGGATGCAGTATTGGAAAAAAAGACAATCCAAACGAAAAGCCGGAACAAAAAAATGTTTCAATGAAAAATGTTAATTATACGAATAAATCAAATAAGCCAAATGAAAAAGCAGCAGATCATTTAGCATCTTTAGCAGCAAGTGTGCCAGGTGTGAATGATGCAACAGCGGTCGTTGTTGGAAAATATGCTATTGTAGGTATTGATGTAAAAGCAAAACTTGATCGAACTCGAGTTGAATCAATTAAATACTCTGTTGCAGAAAGTTTAAAAAATGACCCTGACGGTGCTAATGCAGTCGTTGTAGCAGATGTTGATACGTATGAACGCCTCAAACAAATCGGAAAGCAAATTAAAAAAGGAAAAACAGGTGAAGGTATACTAGATGAATTAGCCGCTATTGTGGGCCGAGTAATGCCACAAGTTCCAAATGATATGATAGAAAATAGAGAAACGAATCCAATTAAAGATAATGATAAACAATTACCAAAAGATGAAGAACAAGAGTTAAGAAAAGAACAGGATGATCAATCAAATAATCATTTGAATAAATGAAATTAGCCTCGTACTTAATTGTACGAGGTTTTTAAATATAATATTAAATATTCAGTTTATTTTTAAGGGAATATATGGTTTAATTATCATGGGAGGGACAACTGTTATGATGAAAAAAAGCGCATGTATATTGTTTAGTTTATGCTTAGGTTTCAGTATGACAGCGTGTGAACAGAGAAAAGAAGTGAAAAACCAAACAGCAACTTCTTCTACTGTGATGGAAAGGCAACAGAAAGAGTCTATCAATATAAATCATTTCTCGAGTATAAATGAAGGAATGACTTATACAGAAGTGAAAGATTTAATTGGTTTTGAAGGAGATTTACTTATAGAAGAAGGGGTAGAGCATTCTACACAAATTAAACAAATTTTTGCTTGGAAAGGGAACGATCCAAATTCATTTGTTGAAATTACCTTTTTAGATGGAAGAGTGCATTCAAAAGCACAGCAAGGTATAAGTTAATAAGCTGAAAAATGGGAGAGTTTAGCATGAACATACACACAGGGGAAATTCAATTAGCTCCGTATAAGGAGAAATATAAAGAAGTTATACAAACATTTACTTTACCAAGTGAACAAGTTCAGTTTACATCAGATCCAAGCGCATTACTGGAGAAAGCAAAAAGTGATTATACAAAAAATGTGATTGTTATTTTAGATCACAATGGGGTACCGGTGGGTCTTTTCGCATTGGAAACGGGAGATAGAGTAAAGGAGTTCACAGATAATGAGGATGCTTTACTTTTAACGTCATTTTCTATTAATCACAATAGACAAAGAAAAGGATTCGCTAAAAAGTCATTGTTATTATTAGAAGAGTTTGTAAAACGTTATTTTCCAATAAAAAATGAAGTTGTACTTGCTGTGAATGAAAGAAATATTCCTGCACAAAATTTATATGCAAAAGTTGGTTTCCAAGATAAAGGTTTTAGAAGAATGGGACCAATTGGCCAACAAATAATAATGCATTTACCTATAATGAAATAATGAGATAGAAAACTTACTCTTGAATATTCAAGTAGTAGGTTTTTTTATTTTAACAATATATAATATATGTATATAAAATGAAACAGGAATGAAGGATATAAAAAATGAATCAAGATAGAAAATGGAATATCGTTGGAGGAAGAGTGATTAAAACTGGGATTGCAGTTTTTCTTACAGTGTTAGTTTGTGATTTTTTTAACATCCCAACTATTTTTGCTGTAATAACAGCAATTGTTACAATTGAACCAACTGCAACAGACTCAATAAAAAAAGGACTTATTCGCTTTCCGGCCTCAACAATTGGATCGGCATATGCCATGACTTTCACATTTTTCCTAGGCCACCAAGCAATTTCTTATGCATTAGCTGCAATGTTTACGATCGTTACATGTCAAAAACTAAGGTTACATGCGGGAACTTTAGTTGCAACTTTAACTGCCGTAGCAATGATTCCAATTACGGCAAATCATTATTTTACTGCATTTTTAATTCGTTTAGCTACTACATCTACTGGTATTATAGTATCTACTTTAGTGAATTTTTTCATTTTTCCACCCCACTACACGAAAATGATTTTTGGATGTACAGAGGATCTATTTGCTAAAACAGCAAATATTATGGAAGAATGGATTACTGCATTAGTTGCAGGAAAAGGTGTGAAAAAGGAGACTGCTCAGGATTTATCTAAATTGACTTTATTATTGCATAAGGCGATACAATTTGTTCAATATGAGCAGAAAGATTGGAAATATCATCAACATACAAAGAAGGAAATGAGAAGCTTTTTAACGATGCAGAAGCAACTTCATATATTACAGCAAATCATTTACCATATAGATAATTTAGCTCGGGTATCAATTGAGACTTGTGACTGGTCACAAAGTGAAAGAGAAATATTACAACGAACAATTCATTCTATAATTGCTATATTGAGAAACCGTTGTAATGAAATTGATGAGGAACATTTCAAACTTATTGCTGAATTAGACAAGCAATTTTGGAGTTATAAAAATGATTTAAAAGATTATAAACCAAATCATTATCATCACCATTTTTCAAGTGAATCTATTATTTTATTTGAGGTATTATCTATTCATGATATGTTAGAAGAATTAAAACAAATATCCGAGAAATATGAGTGGGAAAACCGATTCAATTGATAAGTTCATTTTACTGTGGGGGGATAATATGACATTTTATATTGCATTACTAAGAGGAATCAATGTCGGTGGCCATAAAGTAATCAAAATGGCTGATTTAAAACGAGTGTTTGAATCAATAGGGTTAAAACAAGTGAAAACATATATACAAAGTGGTAATATTGTGTTCGAATCTGAGGAAGGTATAAACTTTCTAAAGGACCAAATACAATCTGAAATAAAAAAAGAATTTGATTTCGATGTTCCAGTCATGCTAAGAACACATGATGAATTTATAAATATTATTAAACAATGTCCATATGAAGTTCATTCATTGTTAGAAGGAGAAAGTGTTCATATTGCTTTTTTAGCTAATGTACTTTCTGAAGAAGAGAGTAGTCAATTGCTTACATTTAAAAGTGAACTTGAAGATTGCTATATAGATGAGAAGGTCGTTTATTTATTTTTCAAAAATAGCATTCGAAATTCTAAATTAATGAACCAGTTTCAGAAGTTACATACACCAGCTACAGTTAGGAATTGGCGGACTGTGAATAAATTAAAAGCAATTGTAGAGAGTATGTAAATATAAAAAGATGAGGTTTTCTACATGTAGAAAACCTCATCTTTTTACTTATATTGTTTTGCAACTATGAGTTCGACAATAGGATAAATAAAGAATGAAGAGCAAATTGCGATGAACAGGGGGAGGTTTTTTACTCCATCTAAATTAGCCCCCATAGAAAATCCTTCGGAGAAGATTAATAAAAGGAACATTACAACTACAAGCACAAAATACGCAATTTTAAAGCTTTTATATGTAATTTGTTGTCCCATCTCATCTTGACTTTCTTCTGACACACCGTGGGGATCTCCCCAAGTAATGTGATTAATTAAATTACTAAGTATTAACGAAATAGCAAAAATCGTACCACCTAAAATAGAACCTTCAGTTATGTATTTATATGTGCCATGTACTAGTATTGCAATTAATGCTAAAACAATGATTATAAAAATAGTTTTTTTAGTATTCAATAAATAATTGCCCCCTCGATTGTAAAAAACTCTTTACAAATATAAGTATAAAATTGGAAAAGTATCATGTCAAATACTTTTTACACACAATATGTAAGTATGCAATATTTTGTTTTTATGATAAATAAAAAATTACAATACATTTGAATGTAAAAGAATGGGCTCGCATATATTTGGAAGGGATGTCAGATTAATTTAGGGGGTAGTTATGTCTATACTTTTAAAAGCTGGTGCAGATGCAGGAAACAACGGTTTGAAGTTAATGGTGAAAGGGCAAGACCCTATTTTTATTCCGAGTATTTATTCTTTATATATAGGTGAGCCTACAGGACTCTTAGATGAGGTAGATGTTTCATTATCTGAATTAGAAAACCACATTGATGTGACTATAAGTTCGCCATCGTTAATGCTAAATAATGTACGATACATCGTTGGAGAAAAAGTTATTCAAGATCAATTAAAAGGTACTGAGGTAGAGAAGAAATCGAATAAGTCAACGGATGAGTTAATGGTTATTACAATACTATCAGGTTTGGCGGTAAGCGCTATGCGTCAAAGTCCAACTTCTAGCCATATTAATATTCGTTATGATTTATCTGTCGCTCTTCCTATGCAGCTTATTACACAAGAAATAGCTGCTGAAAATGCAAAACGTTATATGGGAAATCATAAGGTTATTTTCCATTATCCGAACGGACGCGATGTGACAATTAATGTTTCAATTGAGTATTGTAAATGCCTGCCTGAGGGCGCTTCTGGTACGTGGGGCATTGTATACGATGAAGAAGGAAATGTTGTGAAACATAAAATAGAATGTGAGCAAAATCAAGTTTCTGAAATTGATTTTGTAGATAAAACTCTACTCTCTTTTGATATTGGTGCAGGGACGACAGAAGAAGTCGTTTCATTAGGGGTGAATTTCCGTCCGCAACTAAGTAAAGGTTTATCTTATGGTGTAAAAGAGACGTTACTACAAATCATTACGAGATGGAACCGGAAGTATCCAACTAAAACGATTGATAGTATTACAGAATTCAATCAAATTTATTTAAATGATAAGCATCCGAGAAATACCTTATTAGTTGAGGAATCACAGCCAGCGCTATTAGGTTTAGCAGCACGTGTTGCAACAGATATTATAAATAAAATTGATGATATGAAAGACGATCCATACGTGTTTATTTATGGCGGGGGTGCAGTAATTATTAAAAATAGTTTAAAAATGATTTTAAAGCAAAAAGGACGACTCAAAAATGTAATCTTTGTAGATAATCCGTTATTTACAAATGCACGAGGATTATTAGTTTATACTTGTTCGCCAAAATATAGAGAGCATAAGCAAAAAGAGTTAGGATTTACAAACTTAACGATAAGTTAGTTGGTGGAAGTATGCGATCTAGGCGATATAAACGTGGTGATCGAGTAAAAATCAATATTCATAAATCGGTATCACCTGAAATGCTTGCGTGGCTGAATAAACAATCAAATCCAACTAATTTCTTCTTTTTTGCTGCGCAGCAACTATTTAAACAAGTTGGAGATATTGACGTTTCAAAAGCTTTACCAAGCAGCCATGTTTTCTCATTATATGTGGAGCCTTCATCCTTATTAAAAGTCGAAGTAAACCCTTTTAAAAACATGACACTAGACACAAATACATCCACCGAAAATGCAAAAAAAAAATTATGGGAATCTGTTGATCAATTAGATTGTCCATTTTTTTAAACATAGAAAAATATAAAAAGTCCCCATCACTATACATACGAATACAGTGATGGGTTTTTGTTTGTAACTAGAAGGGGGCACAATTTGTGCCCCCTTCCATTAGTTATTTATCTAAATTTTAGATGTATGTTTAGAAACAGCGTTAATTATGCTTTCCCAGTCATCTGGATGGTTTTCATGGCCTGCCCCTTTAAGAGTTAATAGTACTGAGTTTGGAATTTCATCAATTAGTGCGAGGCCATGTTCAAATGGGAGTGCTGTATCGTCTGTTCCGTGAATAACCAATGTTGGTGCTTGTATGGAGTGAAGTACACCTTCATATGCATCATCACCTTGAAGTAAAGCGTGATTAAACATACTTAATAAATTGTTTGCGCGTTCTATTTCTTGTTTCACTTGTGTATAAACTCTATTTTCATTAAATATTCGTTCTGATCCACATAATAGACGAGATCCTGAAACTAAATATTCTGCCACATCATTTTTATTTGTCCAATCTATACTTGCGCTCTTTACATGATGTGTTAAAATCCTTTCATCCATTGGGGGTAAATCGCGAGTATTATTATCAGATCCTATTACACTAGTCGCTAGTAAAGTTAGCGTCAAAATTCTTTCGGGATGTTTTACAGCGGCAATTTGAGCAATCATACCACCTAATGACATACCAAAAAGATGGGCTTTATCAATATGATAAGCGTCTAATACTCCGATTGCATCTTCAGCCATATCTGCTACTGAATAATTTGAAGTGCCAGGTTCATATGTAACAGAGCGTCCAACATCGCGATTATCAAAGCGAATAACAAATTTTCCTGTGTTCGCCAACTGTTCACAAAATTCTTCATCCCAATATATCATTGAACAAGTAGCTCCCATAATTAATAAAATAGCGGGATCATTAGAGTTACCGAAGCTTTCTGTACATATATCAATACCGTTTATTTTAAATATCTTTTCACTCATAAAGTTAGCCCCATTTCTTTTGAATTTAATTAATAATACAGTTTTGAATAATTCTAAGATGTGTGTAAGATTCTTTTTGAAATTCATCCCGCTATTTGCCGGGCAGTAAGAGCCCGATTGGTGAGGAATGATTAAAGTTTCACTTTATAATGCTTTTTGCATAATTACCCCCAAAAATAAGTATATGGTAATTCAAGGCAAAAAATTTTGAGAAATAATTGTATGTTATTAAAATAAACAGCAAGGAGGAGAGGAAATGAAAGCAATCGTTATTGATCGATATGGTAGTGTTGAAGAATTAAAAGAAAGACAAGTTTTAAAACCGATTGTTAAGAATAACGAAAAAGCTCAACAATAGATAATATCCCATACTATAGTATGGGATATTATCTATTGTTGGCTAATGTGATATTGCTTCTAACAAATACTTTTTCGTATTGTATCATGTAATTTCTCTAATCCAATTTCCATATCTTTCTCGTTTAACATTGAATAGCTAATTCTTAATTGGTTATCATTTGTTTCGTAGTTTAATAGACAAGCTGTTCCTGGTAAAAAAGAGACATCTACTTCATTTGCTTTTTGTAATAAGGTAAAGGGATCTATCGAATCAGGCAGTGTCACCCATAAATTAAAACCTCCATTTGGTATTTCAAAGTGTAGTTCTTTTAATGGCGATAATATATCAATTGTTAAATCACGTCTCATTTGTAAAGCTATACGTAATTTTTCTAAATGGTTTTTCATACGTTCTGCACGTAAAAACGGTAGAAGTGCCTTTTGTGTTAATAAAGGACTACCGATATCCATTGAACCTTTTACTGCATATAGCCATTCAAAAATAGGACCATCGGCAATAAGTGCCGCGATACGCAGTCCTGGTGCTAACGTTTTACTAAATCCTTTTATATATATTACGTGGCCATCCTTATCAAAACTTTTGATTGGGGGCGGGACTATAGCATCCTCAAAATATATTTCTCCGAAAGAATCATCTTCAATAATAAAAAATTGATATAGCCCCGCTAGTTCTATAAGTTCCATTCTTCGTTCTTTACTCATTACTGTACCTGTCGGATTCTGAAAGGTGGGATTCGTATACAATAAAACGGGATTTTTACTTTGACAAATATCATCAATTAAGTCGGAGCGAACTCCATGATTATCAAGAGAAACGGGAATGATTTGAACACCTTTATTGATGAAAACATCAAGCGCGGCACTGTAACATGGACTTTCTACTAATACGATATCTCCAGGTTTTAATAATGTTTGAGCAATTAAATCAATTCCTTGTTGTGCTCCGCTTGTAATTAATAATTGAGATGGGTCTGTCACTAAATTCTGGTGTTCATATAAGTAATTTACTATTTCAACTCGCAATTCATAATCGCCTTGAACTGGCCCATAAGTTGCTAACAACATCGGATTTTTATCCAGCAATTTATGCATTTCATCTGCCAAAAATGGATTTGGTAACAGACGAGGATACAGAATTGCTTGTGAAAAATTATAATATTTACGGTGCTTATTCATTGCATATTGAGAACGCATAACATTAATCGTTTTCGTTTGTTGCCATTTATACGGAATTGGTTCGAAATCTTTCTTTACCCGTTTATATATGTAAGCACCTTTTCCTTGTTCGATGCGTATATACCCTTTCGTTTCTAATTGTTTATACGCTTTACGAACTGTTAATACATTGATTTGTAAATCTGTGGCCATACAACGTAAAGAAGGAAGAGATTCACCATGTGAAAGCATACCACTTTGTATTCTGTCAACAATTTGCATATATATTTGCTTGTAATACGGTATGTTTGATTCTTTACGCAATACAATCTTCATAGGTTCACCTATTTTTCTTTTTAATTTAATTAAAGCGAAAAATATATAGGGAATCAACTACAACTTGAAGTAACTGTTATATGTACCGATACACTGTTATACACCATACCCTCTATACTCATTTTAAGAGTAAAAAGGAGGAAGAAAAATGGTCATTTTTAATTACATTTTAGTATGTATTATTTTCGGGACAACATTTTTAACGATAAAAATTGGAATTGAAGCAGGGGCGCCACCGTTGTTTTCAGCAGGAATTCGCTTCTTTTTAGCGGGTATAATCCTTATGATTCTTTTTAAATTAAAGCGAAAAGAAATTATGCCACATATATTTTCAAAACGTATTATGTATGCTGGATTTTGTTTAACATTTATGACATTCGCAAGTTTATATTGGTCAGAACAATATATTTCTTCGGGATTAGCTGCTGTTCTTTCTGCTACGGGACCAATGATGATTTTATTAATACAAGCAAAGAGGAATAGGGAGAAATTACAAAAGGAACAACTCGTTGCTTTAGTTATTGCACTAGTAGGTGTTATATTTGTTTCTTTACCAGGAATGCATCAACAAGTAAGTTTCATATGGAGTATTGCTTGTATTGTTTTAGTTATAGGGGAGCTATTTTACGGAATAGGCTCTATTCGTTCGAAAGAAATACTGTCAGATTTATCAACTGTATCACCATTTCTTATTAACGGTATTCAAATGTTTTATGGAGGGATTTTACTACTCATCGCATCTATTATTGTAGAACAACCAAATGTAACCGTATTAACTTCATGGAGTGTGCAATGGCCTATTTTATATCTCATATTTATCGGATCGATTGGTGGACACGGATTATATTACTGGCTCTTATCAAAAACAAATCCAGTATTTCCATCGACGTGGTTATATGTATCACCATTAATTGCAATAATTGTGGGATATATCATTTTAGGAGAGCCTTTAAATCCTACAATGGGAATGGGGGCTTGTCTTATATTGATTGGTGTATTTTTGGCCAATCGTTCAACACTACGGACTTATTTCAAAAAAGGGCGGTTATTAGAGAAGGAGATGTAGTTTAATAAAGCAACAGCCCTGTATATTACAGGACTGATAAAATCAAAAACACAGTTGGAAAAATAACCAACTGTGTTTTTGATAATTAATTCACTTTTTTAATAAAGCCTTTATAATGACGTTTTACAAGCTGGCTTTCTAACGTCTTCATAGTTTCTAGTGCTACACCGACAATGATAAGTAAGCTTGTACCACCAATTTGAGCAGAAGGTGGTAACGTAGCAATTTTCGTGAATACGAGTGGTAATATAGAAATAGCACCTAAGAAAATTGCACCGATAAATGTTAAACGGTATAGAATTTTAGTTACATATTGTTCAGTTGCTTTACCAGGACGAATACCAGGAACATATCCATTTTGCTTTTTCAAATTCTCAGCCATTTGTTCAGGATTTACTTGAATAAATGCGTAGAAGTATGTGAAAGCAACGATAAGACCGACATAAAGTGTCATTCCAATTGGATGTGCGAAATCAAGATTTGCAACTAACCATTTTGATACGCTTGAATCAGGGAAGAGCTGCGCAATTGTACGCGGCGTCATTAAAAATGCAGAAGCAAAGATAACTGGTATAACACCAGCACTATTTACTTTAAGCGGTAAATGAGTGTTTTTTGCTCCTTGATATTGATTGTTTCCTGAAACAGCTTTTGCATATTGGATCGGTATTTTACGTACAGCTTGTTGAATGTAAATAACACCAACAACTATCGCTAAAATTACGAGTCCAATTAAAACAATTTTTATTATGTGCATAAATAGCTGATCGCCAGCATTTTGGAATTGTTGTAAATAAATTTGATTTGCAACATTTGGAATCGCGGCAACGAGACCTGCGAAGATAATCATCGAAATACCATTACCAACTCCGTTAGCGGTAATTTGTTCGCCTAACCAAAGTAAAAATGCAGTACCTGCAGTTAAAACTGTCGCAATAAATAAGTATGTAGTCCAGCTTTGATCTGTTATTAATTGTCCACCTGCTATATTATTAAAGCCATAAGACATTCCGATGGCCTGTATGAATGCGAGAATGATTGTAAAGTATCGAGTGAATTGAGCTGATTTCTTACGGCCCATTTCTCCTTGCTTTGCCCATTCCGAAAATTTAGGTATAACATCCATTTGTAGTAACTGTACTATGATGGAAGCTGTAATATATGGTGTAATACCTACAGCAAAGATTGAGAAGTGTTGCAATGCTCCTCCACCAAATACGTTTAACATACCTAGAACGTTAGCTTGATCTTGTACTTTTAATACCTCTGCGTTAGTATGAGGAACTGGAATAAACGTGCCAATTCGAAAAACGATTAACATCGCTAGTGTAAAAAGGATTTTCCTTCTTATCTCAGCTACTCTCATGAAATTTGAAATCGTACGAAACATTATGTCGCCTCCTATATTTTTATCAGTAAAAAACTGATTATTATACCCTATGAAGTAACCACAAACCTCCTTCCGCACTAAATTCATTTGACAAATGGATTTTCATACACTTTGTAGTTTTCACGGATATAAAAATATAAGGTGTTATATAAGCGACCTATACACTTCACGTAATCATTCAATACCCATAATATATCGAATAAATTAGCAAATGTACATACATACGCATTAAAAATGAATAAATAGGGTCATTTTTTACATTTATTTAATGATAAATTGATAGGACATTATACTGGTAAATGCGCTTCGTATATTCCTTTAATCAATTAAAATCCTCCACCTTTTTATTTTCTTACAATTAATATATCGATTTAAAAAGAATGTAAAATCAAATAAAAGTATGAAAGTACATACTACTTTAGTAGTAATAGTAATCAATTATATTTCAATTCAAATTCATCTCCCGCTGATTAAAGTTTCACTTTATATGATTAGAGAATTCTTTTTATTTAAGAAGGAATAAATGTTAAAGAAAGCTAATTAAACAGTGTACATATTTATAGGGGAGAAGATATAAATGAAAGTTGTTATAAAAAAATTACCACCATTAGAAGTAGCGTATATAAGACGAACTGGTAGCTACTTTGAACCGCAAGATCACTGGGGAAAGTTACTGAATTGGTCAATTGAAAATAAACTGTATCCACCAGAGCAATCCTTTATCGGAATATCATTGGATAATCCTGAACTTGTTGCAAGTCATAAGTGCCGGCATGATGCATGTGTTACGATTCCTGAAAACTTCGATAAAGAAAAGTATCATGATGTGCAATTTAAAAAATTAGATGGAGGTACATATGGTCTATACCAGTTCTATGATGAACCTCATAAATTAAGTGAAGCGTATCAATACATGTATGTAGAGTGGCTACCAAATAGTGAGTATGATGCAGATTATGATAGAGATAATTTAGAGTTTTGCTTAAATAATGTTGCTGAAGATCTAGACGGAAAGTTAAAGGTTGATTTATTTGTGCCAATTAAAAAGATAAAAAAAAACAAATAAGTTCATTTGTGGCTTTAAAATAAAATTGGAATAGTAGTGAAAGAAAAACTTTTTTTGAAGATAATATCTCTAGCGTAGAAATTTAAGTATGTAGGTTGCAATGAAAGGAGAATCCACATGGATACATTTGTAAATGACAAGTTTTATGAAACGAGAGATCAATTATTTGAGGAAATTACTTTGTTGAGTGATGCTCAATTTAATAGGAAACCAGATAAGGATAAATGGAGTATTGCACAAGTTTGTCATCATTTAGTTTTATTAGATGAGAGAGTGATAACAGTTATTTCCTCAGGGTTAAAAAAGTTAGATAGTACCCAAAATGAGCGTAAAGAAATTCACACTATTTTATTAGATAGAACGAAAAAGTTTATAGCTCCAGAAATGATTGAACCAAGTATAGAACCATTTGAAGTGGAGCAAATGCTCAATATGCTAAACGAATCAAGAAAAGAATTGATGCGTTTCCTGAGTACAATAGAAGATGAGTCTATATTAGCGAAAAAATCAGTGATGCATCCAGCTCTTGGAGAATTATCCCTTGATCAGTGGATAGAATTGATCTATTTACATGAACAGCGTCATATTTCACAAATAAAAGAGATAAAATTGCTTTGTGAAATTGAAAAGTAAAAATTATTCCCTATTTATTGATACGTATTATAAACAGGGGAAACGGTTGATTCATATTGATTCAGAAGAAAACAAAAATAGAATGAAATTAGTTAAAAGTGACCAATAAGCTTAAGAAAATATGAAACTATCCGATTTTCTGTATAAGTGTAACCCCGTCTTAAATGAAGAGCGGGGTTATTTTTTTGAAAGTACACTTCACACGCTTAAGGAAGGAGTATTCTGTCAGAAAACGATAAAATACAATTCTGTTAGGGGATGTATGCAATTTATTCTCTTTATTTTTGCAACAGAACCACCTTCAAAATTATCTTTTGTAGTTGAAGTTTCCTGAATAATAAGTTACATTTTTAAAGTTCAAGCAACTTTATGAAAGTACAAAAAGGGGAGAAATATTATTATTATGCAAAAAATGAAATGGAAGAACTATGTATGTTACTTTGTAATTTTATTACTGCTTGGAACGGCAGTAATAGTCAAACCATCTATCTCTAAGGCTGAGGAATCTGAAGTTAATATTACATTGTTAGGTACTGCAGATATTCATGGTAGATTTATGCCTTGGGATTATGCGCTTGATGGAGCAAATATGAGTGGAAGTTTGACGCAGCTTTATACGGTTATAAAGAAGGTCCGTCAAGAAAATCCAAATACCATATTAGTAGATGCCGGGGATACAATTCAAGGAAACTCAGTAGAATTATTCAACGATAAGCCACAATCGCCAATGATGGTAGCGATGAATACAATGGGATATGATGCCTGGGCATTTGGAAATCATGAATTCAACTTTGGATTAGATACATTGAAAAAAGTTAGTGAGCAATATAAGGGAAAAACGTTAGCAGGAAATATTTATAAGGAAAATGGAGAGCGCTTTCTTCCTGCATATACAATTGTAGAAAAAGGTGGAATTAAAGTTGGGATTATTGGTATGAATACACCAATGATTAGTGATTTTGAAAAAGGGACAGATCACTTAAATGGTTTAGTGGTGAAAAATCCGGTAGAAGAGACGAAAAAGGCAATTAAGGAATTAGAAGGTAAAGTAGATGTAATGGTAGGAGTTATGCATATGGGACTAGAAAATGAGAATGGTATCCCTGGTACTGGTGTTCAAGATATTGCAAATGCTTGTCCAGAACTAAGTGCTATTTTTGCGGCTCATATGCATAAACTTGTAAAAAAAGAAGTTGTAAATGGCGTAATTATTACAGAACCAGATAAATATGGAACACATATTTCACGTATTGACCTTACTTTTACAAAGCAAGATGGGAAGTTGGCTTTAAAAAATAAAACTGCTACCGCTATACCTGTAAAAAATGCTGATGGGACAACGATATTATCCGATCCTACACTTGAAGAAACATTAACACCTTTTCACGAATATGCGAGAGGAGATGCAAATGTTGTAGTCGCTCAATTAAAGGGTAGAAATCTTGTTCCTGAAAATGAAATAAAGGGTATTCCAAGTGTTCAGATTCAAGAAACACCTTTATCAGATTTCTTTCATGAAGTTATGCTCTACTACAGTAAAGCAGATGTAGTAGCCCATCAAATTGATAATGATTATGCCCGTTTAGATACAGGCCCTATTAAGAAAAAAGATATTGCGTACAATTACCAATATGCCTTGGGAGAAATTACAGTATATAAGATTTCTGGAAAAGATTTAAAAGACTATATGGAATGGGCAGCAGGATATTTTAACTCATCTCGTGCCGGAGATGTAACCGTTAGCTTTGATAAAACCCGCCGTGCATCTAAATACAGTACGAACGATTTCTTTGGAGGCGTAAAATACGAAATTGACTTAACAAAACCATATGGAAGCAGAATTACAAATTTACGCTCTATTCGTACAAACAAACCAATCAAAATGAGCGATGTTATGACGTTGGGAATGAATGCATATAGAATGGAGGCTCTTCAGGCAAAAGGTGGAGCTTTAGAGGGGCGTAAGTTTGAACAAATTTGGTCATCTAAACAAGAGAATGCATTTGGAGAAACAGGCGGAACCATTCGTAACCTTGCTATTACATATTTAAAAGAGGTAAAGAACGGTGTATACACACCAAAAGTTATGCATAATTGGAAAATTACTGGTGTAGATTTACATTCTTCAGAGCATAAGGCGGTAGTTGATCTTGTGAATAAAGGGATTTTAGAAATTCCAAAAACAGAAGACGGAAAATACACAAATATAGCATCTATAAATACGAAAGACTCAATTTCAAAAGAAGAGATTATATTACTCTCACAAAAAGCAAATATTAATCCAAATCAGTTTAATCATGTAAAGACAAAAGGTGAATTTTACAAAAAACTTAGTAGGATTACTAAAAAAATATAAATTATAAAATTTCTTATAGTAATTGTTATTTTAATAACATTAAACCCACTCTTACAATAGTAAAGAGTGGGTTTTTATGTTGTTATTTAGAGGTAAGTATACTTTTATTACAATGAATATAGATAATTAATAACTAACCAATTGGGTGAGCACCTATAAGGACTCTCTTTTATTCAAATTAATGTACATATGTGTTCCGTTCATTATTTATAATATTGACCACAATTTATGTAATTTTGCATAATGTTACATAAATTGTGTATTTTCTCTTTTTTTAGACATTAATAGACAGTATACTTTGTACAAGCTTTCTATTTCAAAAATTATACGAGGTGAAATAATGAAAAACAAAAAGACATTAACTAAGGTAGCATTAACAACAGGATTAGCTTTAACAGCTGTGGCACCATATGGGGTAGGTCATGCAGAGGAAACAGATCAACTACAAGTTCAAATTCAGGAGGAATCGTTCCGTTCGGGTGAACTTACACAGCCGTCACAAAAGGCACCAGAAAATGTAGTAAAGGATGCACTTAAGGAGAAAACAGAACAAGCTCTGTCCCAAAAACAAGTCAATGGAGAAGCAGGAGTAGATTATAAAGTCCTTCAAAAACGTGGTTCGTATGATGGAACTACACTTGTGCGTATGCAGCAAACATACGAAGGAAAAGAAGTATATGGACATCAATTAACTGCACACGTAGATAATAAGGGTGTTATTAAAAGTGTTTCAGGCGATAGCGCGCAAAATTTAAAACAAGAAGAATTGAAAAAACCTATTAATCTATCAAAAGATGAAGCAAAACAATATATTTATACGAAATACGGGAACGATATCAAGTTTATTTCTGAGCCAGAAGTTAAAGAGGTTATTTTTGTTGATGAAAATAATGGACAAGCTAGCAATGCATACCAAGTTACCTTCGAAGCTGCAACACCAAACTATGTTTCTGGTACTTATTTAGTAAATGCACAAAATGGTGATATGTTAAAAAATATGGTAAAAGAATCTAACTTAAAAGCAAGTGAAAAACTAGTTGGAGCTTTAAAGAAAAGTAAACAAAGCAGTCTTACATCATTAACCGGAACAGGAAAAGATGATTTAGGTATTAATCGTTCATTTGGTATCTCTAAACAAAGTAATGGCAAATATGCTCTTGCTGATTATACAAGAGGGCAAGGCATTGAAACATATGATGTGAATTACAGAGATATTACTAAAGAAGAAAGCTATTATCCTGGTACATTAGCGACAAGTACTTCGGCAACATTTAACGATCCAAAAGCAGTAAGTGCTCATTACTTAGCAACAAAAGTATTTGATTTTTATAAAGATAAATACAAGCGTAATAGCTTTGATAATAAGGGACAAAAGGTAGTTTCAGTTGTACACGCTTGGGATTCTGAAGAGACGAATGATCCGAAAAATTGGCAGAATGCATTAAGTGCTAATAATGGAAGTATGCTTGTATATGGCGATCCTATTGTTAAAGCATATGACGTAGCTGGACATGAATTTACACATGCTGTTACTTCTAGCGAATCTAATCTTGAATATTACGGGGAATCCGGTGCGATTAATGAGGCGCTATCTGATATTATGGGAACATCTATTGAGAAATACGTAAATAATGGAAACTTTAACTGGACAATGGGAGAACAAACGGGATCTGTTTTCCGTGATATGGAAAACCCAGCTTCTGTGCCATCTTCACTTGGAGTGCCTTATCCAGATGATTACAGTGAATTTAACGATTTTAATGGATGGGATCAAGGCGGTGTTCATTTTAATTCAAGTATTATTAATAAAGTTGCGTATCTGATTGCAAAAGGCGGAACTCATAACGGAGTAACAGTTAAAGGAATTGGTGAAGATAAAATGTTTGATATTTTCTATTATGCAAATACAGATGAGTTAAACATGACTTCTAATTTCAAAGAATTGAGATCAGCATGTATTCGAGTGGCAACTAATAAATATGGTGCGAATACAGCTGAAGTTCAAGCAGTTCAAAAAGCATTTGATGCAGCAAAAATTAAGTAATTTAGAAATATAGTTATCATTCATATATTAATACATTATAAAAAACAGCTAATGTCATTTTAAGGATATTAGCTGTTTTTTACGTAGCAATGTATTATTGAAAATAAACTGACTAAGCAATAATGAGGCACTTTACCTGTAAGAAGTTGTGACAAATAAATAAGGTTTAAAATATATAAAAACAGAAAATTAATAATATATTGACCTCTTGATAGAAAGTCTATAAAATGAAAGCGATAACAAACGATTGCTTTAAAATGTTTTCCCTGATCTTTTAGTATTTACAAATATATGAAGGCATAAACAAATCTATTTTTTTAAGTACTAATGCAAACGTTTTCGTATTAAAAGGTCATTGAAATACATACGTGAAAATAGCCGATATGGAGGTGAAGTAAAAGAGATTTCTAGATTAATTTAAGCAGTGTTATTCAGTGTAAGCATAATAAATCGTTAGTAATATTTGAAGAAAGGGTGTATGTGATGCAAATTATAAAAAGATTAATTAACAAAACAGTTTTATTACTTACTTTAATCGTTATGTTATCATCTGTTTTCTCCTTTCAGAGTGTGAAGGCAGTTTCAAATTCGAAAACAACTGAAATTATCATTCATTACAAAGAAAAGCTTGGAAATACAAAAGACTGGAATCTTTGGTTATGGGGAGAAAATGCAAATGGTACATCTTATGAATTTACTGGTGAAGATGAATTTGGAAAATACGCTAAGATAAAAATAGACGGTGACTATAATCGTGTAGGATTTATAGTTCGAACAAATGAATGGGAAAAAGATGGTGGGGATCGTTGGATTGAAAATATAAAGGACGGTCGTGCTGAAGTATGGATCCTTTCGGGTGATGAAAAAGTATATAATTCTAAGCCTTCATCGGATCTCTCAATTCAAAAAGCAACTATTGATAGTTTCCATGAAATTACTGTAACGACTAATGTCCCGTTTCATATTAAGGAAAAGAAAATTGAAATTGAAGGCATTAAAATTAAGAATATTACTCCTTATGATATAAACAGTGGCGATATTACTAATAAGGTCAAAATAATTACGGAACAGAAAATTGATTTAAAACAAACATACAAAGTTAAAATAGAAAACTTAGCTGATACGAATACTGAAATTGGTAAAGTCATTCGTAGCGAAGAATTTGATAATTTATTTTATTATGGTGGTAACGATTTAGGAAATACATATACTCCGCAACATACAAAGTTCCGTTTATGGGCTCCTACTGCAAGCGAAGCGAAGTTAGTTACATATAAAAAATGGAGCGATAAAATAGGTGCTGAAATAAACATGCAACAAGATGAAAAGGGAACTTGGACAGCAGAACTAAAGGGGAACCAAAAAGGGCTCTTTTATACGTATAAGGTCAAAATTGGTGATAAGTGGACTGAAGCGGTTGATCCATATGTGCGTGCTGCTTCTGTAAATGGGGATAAAGGTGCAGTCGTTAATTTAGAAGAAACAAATCCAAAAAAATGGAAAGCAAACAAAAAGCCAAAATTTAAAAATCCGGAAGATGCTATTATTTATGAGTTACATGTACGCGATCTTTCCATTCAACCTGAAAGTGGTATTAAACAGAAAGGGAAGTATTTAGGTGTAACAGAAAAAGGAACAAAAGGGCCAGAAGGTGTAAAAACAGGACTTGATTATATAAAGGATCTCGGTGTTACTCACGTTCAGTTTTTACCGATATTTGATTATGCTTCTGTAAATGAAGAGACTTTAAATGAACCGCAATATAACTGGGGATATGATCCTAAAAATTTCAACGTTCCAGAAGGCTCCTATTCTACAAATCCTTATGAGCCGACTGTGCGAATAACTGAATTAAAGCAAATGGTTCAAACACTACATGATAATAATCTTCGAGTGGTGATGGATGTAGTATATAACCATATGTATAACGCTGCTGAATCTAATTTCCATAAGTTAGTTCCAGGTTATTATTATCGTTACAATGAAGATGGAACATTTGCAAATGGAACTGGAGTAGGAAATGATACTGCTTCAGAAAGAAAAATGATGAGGAAATTTATGATAGATTCCGTCACATATTGGGCAAAAGAATACAATTTAGATGGATTCCGTTTTGATTTAATGGGTATTCATGATTATGAAACGATGAATGAAATACGTAAAGCTGTTAATCAAATTGACCCTTCTATTATACTACACGGAGAAGGATGGGATTTAAATACACCTCTTGCAGCTGAGCTAAAAGCAAATCAAAAAAACGCAGAGAAAATGAAAGGGATTGCTCATTTTAACGATAATATACGTGATGGGTTAAAAGGTAGTGTATTTGAGGAGAAAGAAAATGGTTTTATAAATGGAAAGGAAAACATGGAAGATCGTATTAAAAAAGGTATTACGGCAGGTATTGAATACGATACAAATTCGTCTACCTATCAAGATCCAGAGCAGGTGCTAACTTATGTGGAAGCACATGACAATCATACATTATGGGATAAACTTGAGTTAACTAATCCAGGTGACAGCGATGAAGTGCGAACACAAATGCACAAATTGTCTTCTTCGATTTTATTAACATCACAAGGAATTCCATTTTTACATGCAGGGCAAGAGTTTATGCGGACGAAATACGGTGATCATAATAGTTACAAATCTCCAGACTCAATTAACCAGATGGATTGGCTGCGCCGTGCAACGTTTAATAATGAAGTAGATTATATGAAGGGTTTAATAGAATTACGCAAAAAGTACTCAGCTTTTCGAATGACATCTGCAGAGCAAATAAAAAAACACGTATCATTTATTGATGCTCCAAAAAATACTGTAGCTTATATAATAGAGGGGAATAAACATGAATACTTTACAGTGGCTCACAATGCAAATAGAGAAGCTGTTGAAATAACACTTCCATCGAAAGGGCCTTGGAAAGTACTAGTAGATGGCAAGCAGGCGGGAAGTAAACCACTTTATGTTGTCCATGACAATAAAATTAAAGTTCCTGCATTAAGTTCCATTGTTTTAAAATCAGAAAAACCGATTAAATAAAAGCGAAGAGTGTGGAAATAAATACTGAATTGAGCAAAGTTAATAAGGATTGCAAATGAAAAAAGCGAAGTGAAGATTATTCTCACTTCGTTTTTAAAGTTAATGTAATATAATTTCACATACTGTAATTATATTACAATTTAATAAAAAAAATAAGCAATAGATTATTTCTTTTGTGACAGTAGAAAGAGAAGATATCTTTGAGTTTATTTATAAAATTATATGAAATACATTCGTAATTCATATAATTTTTATTAAATATTCGAACATATAACGAACTAGATGTTCGAGTTGTATTAATTCCTACAAATCTTTTAAAAATAACAAAAGCGTAAAAAGTATATGGAATTAAAATAGAGAAAAGACACCATTCAAGGTGTCTTTTCTCTATTTTGAATATGAAATGTAAGTAACTCGATTGTATGTAATAGTATGTGATATTTTCACACTAACTGATTAAGAAAAATTTAAAACTCTTTTCTTAATCTATTTGTAATAAATTGCATCATAAAATTTTATCGATATAATAAATAAAACTTTCTCAACATTATTTGATTTAATAACTATATTCAACCGCTCTCCAATCTATTACAATAATTTCACATTGAAAATACATGAATATTCTCAATGTTATAAATGGTTTATACCTTATAGGATTACTATGGGAAAGGATGTGAAATATCAAAAAAAAAATCATTTTTTATGATGAAATAAAAAATTTTAATGAAGAAAAAGTTATTTCATTATTTTCAAGTTTCGTTAAAGTGCATGTATTTATAATCACTATGAGACAAGGAGCAGAATCTAAAAAAATTTTGTAAATTAGAAAATTGCATTTCAAAAATAAGTTAAACGTTTATGGAGGGTTATATGAGCGAGAAAATTTATTACTGGTCTCCGATTAAGCATTGGGAGAAGTTGCATAATGAAGTTTTGATAGGGGAAATGAGATTTACAGGTATTCTGTCTGAGTGGTTTCCTGATTTTTATTTTATGGCTCAAAAAGGTGTGAAAATTAGTGAACTAGTAGAGCGCTTTTCGTTAGGAAATGTAGAAGAGACACAAAAAAACATAGAGCTCATGATAAAAAATCGTGTGTTAGTAAGTAACATATTACACCCAAGAGAAGTATTTTCTTCACAAGAAAAGATTTTTCCAAATCCATATAGCAACCAGATTCGCTTTTCTAAAGAAGAGTTAGATAAGTATATGAGTGAACAATTAAATCGCACGCACGTTGCTGCACGGTCAACCGAAATTCAACTTGAAACAACAGATGAGCTACCCACTATAATCAAGGAACGTAGGTCTTGTCGTCAATTTGAAATGGAAAAATACATTAGTTTTTCGGAATTTTCCCAATTCTTATCAACTCTAAGACAGGTTAGGGAAGAAAAAATATACTATCATTACGCAAGTGCAGGCGGGCTCTATCCCATTGATATCTTTGTTTATATAAAACCAAAACGTATAGAGGGTATGAAAGCTGGATTTTATTATTATAACCCATCAAAAAATAGTCTTGTGATTGTAAACAACATTGATCAAGTGATCAAAAGTGATCATGAGTTAATTAATCAGGATTTATTTACTCAATCTGCATTCTCAGTTTATTTGGTTTATAATGCGAACGCTTCCATCCCGAAATACGGTTCAGATGGATATTTATTTGCTTGTATCGAGTCAGGCATTATCACTGCTACCTTAAATATGGTTGCTGAGACATTAAATTTAGGGGTTTGTTCAGTTGGTCATATGAAATTTGAAGAGATTCAGCAATTTTTATGTTTGGATAACCATCAAGTGTTTCTCCATGGGCTTGAAGTTGGCTTGAAAATTAACGAGTAGAAGAAATGAATATTAGGGGGATAAAGATAAAAATGCACATTAAAGATCGAAGTTCAATTCATGAAAATCAAGAAGTAGAAGCGTTTTGGAAGGAGCAATTATCTTCCGAGGTTCTCGATTTTTCTGTATTTAATAGCGATAACCAACTAAATAAAGAAACACCTTGTGAGTTCGTTCAAGTCATAGTGAATGTAGAGTTTAGTAAAAATATACAAAAAATATGTAAGTCTCAAGATTTATTATTATTTAGCTGGTTTCAAGCCGCTTTAAGGGTTTGTTTGGCACATTATACAGATCAAGAAAGAATTACTATTAGTATTCCTATAATTGAAAAGAATCTTGAACAAAGTGAGAATCTTAATAAGTTGATTCCTTTAGGAAGTGAAATTCATCCGCATCACACCTTTAAACAATTAGTAAATGAGATTGAACAAACGACTTTATTCGGGTATGAAAATCAGGAGTATCCGCTCTCTGAATTATTAGTTAAACACAATTTAACTCCTTTTCAAATTGTAATCGGGATGGAAGGATTACATAATGAAAATTCGCTAGAAGAATACGCAGAGAATAATTTAGTCCTATGGATACGAAGAAAATGGAATGAAATACATAATGAATTTGAATTTCAAATTTCTTACAAGTCCCGTTCATTCTCTTCTTTGCAACAGTTTGCCAATTCGTATTGTTATGTTTTAAAGCAAGTTTCACAAAACCCGAATTTGGCATTGAAAGATATTTGTATTATTGCAGAAGAAGAAAAAGAGTTGCTAGAAGGATTGAATACTTTTCAAACGGGCATAGACTTGTTTCAATCATTTCAAGATTTGTTTGAAGCGCAAGTATTAAAAACTCCAGATCAAATTGCTGTTGTTTGTAATGATCAATCTTTGACATATAGAGAATTGAATAAGAAAGCGAATCAATTGGCTTCTATTCTTCAAAGTAAAGGTGTTTCAAAAGAAAGTATTATTGGCGTTATGGTAGATCGGTCATTAGAAATGATTATTGGTATGATGGGGATTTTAAAAGCAGGAGCAGCGTATTTACCAATCGACCCTAACTACCCAACTGAACGAATTGAATATATGTTACAAGATAGTCAAGCAAAATATTTACTTAGTAAGCGAAAAGAGGAAGTATTGCCGCAATTTGCGGGTGAAGTACTGTATCTTGATAAAGAATATCTTTTCCAAGGTGAAGAAAGTAATTTAGTACGAGAACATAATCCTAATGATTTGGCTTATGTTATTTACACATCAGGATCGACAGGAAATCCAAAAGGGGTAATGATCGAACAAAAATCGCTAGTTCATTTTTTAAATGTAATGAGAGAAAAAGTAAAAGCTAATCAATCATTCTTGTTTCTTGCTAGTGTATCTTTTGATATTTCCTTGTTAGAAATATGTCTTCCTTTAACGCAAGGTTCAAAAGTAGTAATTGCTACGGAGGACCAGTTTGCAACAAAAGAATTGGCTCATTTAGTCAAAAAACATAAGGTGGATTTATGGGAATCAACGCCATCGCGAATGGAAGTGATTTTGAGTGATCCAGAAGGGGCAAATTTTCTAAAAGATTTAAAATCTATTTTATTAGCAGGAGAAGCATTTTCCATTGATTTGGTTGAAAAAATTCGTTGTATCAGTGAAGCAACAATTTTAAATATTTATGGTCCCACAGAAACAACCATTTGCGCAACAGTAAAAGACTTGAGCACTTCCAAAGAAGTTACGATTGGCAAACCTAACCCGAATTATCATTCCTATATATTGAATAAGTATGGCCAATTAAAACCATTTGGAATTCCTGGTGAACTCTGCATTGCTGGCGTAGCGGTAGCACGAGGGTATCTTGGTAAAAGTAAACTGACAGATGAAAAGTTTGTACCGAGTCCTTTTGCGGCAGGGGAAATGATGTATCATACAGGTGATCTCGTTCGTTGGTTGCCTAATGGAGAACTTGAATATTTAGGTCGAATGGATCATCAAGTGAAAATTCGGGGGTATCGGATTGAATTAAGAGAAATCGAAACTCAATTAAGGGAATATCCAGAAATAAATCAGGCTATCGTTGTTGATCAAGTGTATGGAAATAGGAAATTATTAGCTGCCTACTATGTATCGGATAACAAGGTGTCTTTTGGTGAAATCAGAAAATATTTAAGTGATAAACTACCTGAGTTTATGATTCCTGAAAAAATGATTCAGGTAGAAGAGATTCCATTGAATCCAAATGGAAAAGTGGATAGAAAAAGGTTATTGGATATAACACAAACGGATTATGTATCAATTCCATACGTTGCCCCACGCAATGAAATTGAACAAAAATTAGTGTGTGCGTGGGAAAAAGTTATGGAGATTGAGGGAATCGGTATTCATGATAATTTTTTTGCATTAAAAGGAGAATCCATTAAAGCACTTCAGGTAATTAATTTATTAAGAAAAGACTGCTTAAAAATAAGTACAACAGATTTTTTTAAGCACCCTACAATCGCTCAACTGAGTTCTTGTGTAAAGTTAGAGCATAAAGAGGAAAACTTTGAAAGTAGACCAACTCATGTTAAAGATTTGTCTAATCCATTTTCCTTAACAGAAGTTCAGACAGCGTATATGTTAGGAAGGAATTCACAGTTTGAATTAAGTGGTATTTCACCTCAAACATATTTTGAATATGAAACAGCATTGGATATCAATCGTCTTTCAAAAAGTTTTCAAAAGGTAATCCATCGTCATCCAATGTTGCGAGCTGTAATTTTACCAGAGGGAAAACAACAAATATTACAAAGCGTTCCTGATTACGAGATTGAAATAGTGAGTCTCATAGATTTAGATGATAGGAATCAAAATGCTCGCTTACAAGAAGAGCGTTCTCGAATGACTAACCATGTATTCCCTTTGGGGCAATGGCCTTTGTTTGAATTGAAAGCTTTTCTTTTAAAAGAAGACACGTATTTATTATGTTTTCGATACGATGCTTTATTAATGGACGGAGCAAGCATGAACATTGTTGGACAGGATTTGTTGCATTATTATTATAAACCAAATCAAAAATTAGAATCTTTATCTTTTGATTTTCAAGATTATATGTTTATCTATGATGAGATGGAACAAAGCGAAGAATATAAAACAGCAAAAGATTATTGGACAAGTAAGCTTCCTGACTTTCCATTTGCACCTTCTTTGCTGTTAAAAAAGGATCCAGCAGAGATTGCTACTCCTAAATTCCAATCACTTACAAAAATCCTGGACAATGAAAAATGGACAAAGCTACGAAAGTTAGCACAAGAGAAAGAGGTAACCCCTTCCGCTCTACTTTGTACAATATATGGTGATGTGTTGGCATATTGGAGTAATCAACGTCGATTAGCAATTAATTTGACTGTATTTAACCGTTATCCTGTTCATGATGAAGTAGAAAAGATTGTTGGAGATTTCACATCGCTTATTTTGCTGGATGTTGATGTAAAACCAGAGCAAAATTTCTTTACTAGAGTAAAAGAAACGCAATCTACTTTATTAGACGGCCTTGAACATCGTCATTACGATGGAGTTAACTTTATTCGAGATTTCACTCGATATCATCAAATGACGCCAAAAGCAGTTATGCCAATCGTTTTCACCTCGATGTTAGCAGGTGCAGGTGCTTTCTCTTGGGAACAACTTGGTTCTCTTCGCTATATTCATGCTCGGACTCCACAAGTATATTTGGATAATGTAGTAATTGAAAAAAATGGAGAGTTATTAATTAGCTGGAACTATGTTGAAGAGCTGTTTGATGTTGATGTAATAGAAGCAATGTTTTCCCAATTTGTTGACTTATTGGAACAATTGGTGAAACAAAGCGATATAACATCTTTGCAGATGAAAGAATCGGATCAAACTTTAATTAAGCAATACAATGAAACAACAGAAAAAATACCTTCAACAACTCTGTATCAATTATTTACAGACCAAGTAAAACGTACACCGGATGAAGTAGCAGTGGTATTTGAACAAGAATGGTTAACATACTCGGAACTTCATAAACGCTCCAATCAAATTGCCCACTTCTTAAAAGAGCAAGGCATTGGTCTAGGTGATAAAGTGGGGCTTTTAGCAAAAAGGCGAGTTGACACAATTGTTAATATGTTAGGTATTTTAAAAGCAGGTGCCGCTTATGTTCCGATTGATTCCGATCATCCTTTAGATCGCCAAACATATATTTTAAAAAATAGCTCATGCAAACTTTTATTAGAACCTAGCCTTTATGAAGAAAATGATTTGTCATTTTATACAACAGAAGATATGCCTGCTATTGCTGGTCCAGAAGATATTGCCTATATTATATACACTTCAGGAAGTACAGGAAAACCAAAAGGAGTAATTATTACTCACCAAGCGGTTACAAATACTATTCAAGACATAAATCAAAAATATGAGGTAAATGAAGATGATCGTATTATTGGTATCTCTTCCATGTGTTTTGACCTATCTGTATACGATATTTTCGGAGCTTTAAGCACAGGTGCAATGTTGGTGATGATTCGTGATCCAAGAGACATGCAAGAATTAATCCGCACTGTCGAACGTAGAGGGATTACAATTTGGAATACAGTGCCTGCAATCATGGATTTGGCATTGGATCAAGTAGGTTCTCATTTTGAACATTCTTCTTTACGTTTAGTTTTACATAGTGGAGATTGGATTCCGCTTTCTTTACCAGAAAAAATAAAACGACATTTTCCGATTGCAGAAGTAGTTTCACTAGGAGGGGCAACAGAAGCATCGATTTGGTCAATTTATTATCCGGTCAAACAAGTGAAATCACATTGGAATAGTATTCCATACGGGATGCCCTTGGCAAACCAAACGTATTATGTGTTGAACTATGAAAAGAAAATGTGCCCTGTTGGTGTAATTGGAGATTTATATATCGGGGGAGTGGGCCTTGCTAAAGGATATTTAAATGATGAAAAGAAAACAAATGAAGCGTTTGTGTCACATCCTGATTTTGGTCTTATATACAAAACAGGAGATTGTGGAAAAATGCATTCTGAGGGATATATTGAATTTTTAGGCCGCCAAGATTACCAAGTGAAAATTCAAGGATATCGAGTAGAGTTAGAAGAAATCTCTCATTGTCTTCTAGCTTATAAACAAGTCGAACACGCTGTCGTAATTGATCAAACAGATGAGAACGGAATAAAATTTTTAGTTGCATATGTGGTAACTGAGCGAAATATTAGTACAACAGAACTACGAAAACATTTGCGAGATCACTTGCCAGATTACATGATTCCTTCTTATTTTGTTTATTTGGACCAATTACCCTTGACTCCAAACGGTAAATTAGATAGAAAAGCGCTCCCTACTCCAGAGAAACAAAAAAATGAAGTATTTATTGCTCCAAAAACTGAAATGGAAAAAATATTAACTAGTATTTGGCAAGAAGTACTCAAAATAGATCAAGTTGGAGTAAATGATCATTTCTTCGCCTTAGGTGGAGATTCGATAAAAGCGATTCAAGTGTCCGTCAGACTGTATCGACAAGGATTTGAGCTTGAACCAAAAAATCTATTTTCATTTCCTATATTAAGGGACATGGTTCAATTTGTTAAAGAGCTAGACCATTTTTCAAGTTCACAAACAAATGATGTAAACATAATGAACGATAATAAAGCTGCATTACTAAATATTAAAGATAAACAACTTAATCAACAAACGCTTACCAAAATACAAGAAAAAATGCCGGATATAAAAATAGAACATATTTACCCGTTAGCACCTTTCCAAGAAGTTATTTATGAACATGCTACGAATGAACCTGATACAAATGCATATTTTGAACAAACAATTTGGGCTCTTAAGGGGGAGCTGGATATTAAACTCTTTATTCAGTGTTTCCAACAATTGGTTAATCGTCATGATTCTTTAAGAACAATAATTGTGCAAGATGAACAAGCAAAACCTTGGCAAGCTGTTCTATATGATGTTCAAATAAATTCAGAAATAAAAAACTTGATTGAGATGACGAAACAAGAACAGCAAGAATTCCTAAAACAGTGGATGAATGAAAATTTAAGTCGAGGATTTAAAAATGATGAACTTATGACACGTCTCTGTATATTCCAACTAGGTAATAACGAGCATAAGGTAATTTGGAGTTCCCATCATCTGTTATGTGATGGTTGGAGCGTCAGCATTTTGATAGACGAATTATTCCAGCTCTACGAAACTACAAATGCGGGAACTATGGTGGAGTTACCTATGGTAAAACCCTTTGAAACATTCATAGACTGGACTTTGGCACAAGATCATGAGAAAGCACGTCATTTTTGGCGAGATTATTTATCAGGATACAATCAGAAAATTAGTATTCCTAAAAAGAAAGTCCCATCTAAAAGTGAAGGGTTAAACTTCACTTTTATGGATTTAACATTAGACAAGGATTTGACTAATCAGTTACAGACATTTGTAACTAAAAACAATATAACTATGAATACAGCACTACTAGCTGTATGGGGAATATTACTTGGCAAATTCAACGGAACGAAAGAAGTCGTATTGCCTAATCTAGTATCAGTCAGACCTCCCGAAGTAGAAGGAATTGAAAATATGTTCGGTCTGTTCACAAATGTTTTGCCTATCCGATTAGCATGGACAGAAACGCAATCTTTTGTGGATTTCCTACAAAAGGTACAACTAGAGACATTGAAATGTAATGAGTATGCATACTATTCATTTGTTGATATACAAAAGCAAAGTGAATTAAAAACAGAGTTGACTGACCATCTTTGGGTTTTTGAAAACTATCCAACTAATCCAGCAATCTTTTCTTCAAATGAAAACAGACATTTTGCTATCACGGATTACGAAGTTGTTGATGAGCCACATGTAAGGTATGGAATTATGTGCTTCCCTGAAGAAAACCTTACAATAAAGTTTGGATTTGATCAAACCGTATATGAAGCAGAGAAAATACAGGGAATATTAAATCACATCCATGGATTAATCAACATGATTCTTCAAAATCCAATACAAGCAATTGGTGATTACAAATTATAAAAAATGAAAAGGCGAGCAAGAACTCGCCTTTTTAAATAGAATAGGAGTAAACCAAATGACAAAAAACTTGCAGTTATCAGCCGAAGAGATGCGTCAGTTAGGATATCAAGCGGTTGACTTGATTGTTGATCATATGAATCATTTAAAAAGTAAACCAGTTTCAGAAACGATTGATAGTAATATTTTTAGAGACAAGCTAATTGAAACGATTCCGGAAAACGGATCTAATCCAAAAGAATTACTTCATTTTCTTAATAACAATGTGTTTAATCAAATTACTCATGTGGATCATCCTCATTTTATGGCTTTTGTACCAGGTCCTAATAATTATGTTGGTGTATTAGCAGATTTTTTAGCAAGTGGGTTTAATGTATTTCCTACAGCTTGGATAGTAGGTGCAGGTGCCGAACAAATTGAATTAACGACAATTAACTGGTTAAAATCAATGCTAGGATTCCCTGATTCAGCTGAAGGACTATTTGTCAGTGGTGGTTCCATGGCTAATTTGACTGCACTTACTGTAGCGAGACAGGTTAAGTTGAATAATGAAATCGAAAATGCGATTGTTTATTTTTCTAACCAAACTCATTTTTCTGTAGATCGAGCGCTTAAAGTATTAGGTTTTAAACAGCATCAAATTTGTCGAATTGAGACAGATGAAGATTTAAAAATTTCAGTTAGTACTTTAAGAAAGCAAATAAAAGAAGATCGATTAAAAGGAAAAAAACCATTTTGTGTTATTGCGAATGCAGGGACAACGAATTGCGGAGCGGTGGACTCCCTCGATGAATTGGCTGATGTATGTGGTGATGAAGATATATGGCTACACGCGGATGGGGCTTATGGAGCTGCAGCAATTCTCAGCGAAAAAGGAAGAGAGTTGTTAAGAGGAATTCATCGTGTTGATTCTTTGACGTTAGATCCGCATAAATGGCTTTTTCAGCCTTATGATGTTGGTTGTGTACTCATTCGAAATAGTCAATATTTAAGTGAAACGTTTCGTATGATCCCAGAGTATATTAGGGATACGGAAACTAATATAGAAGAAAAAGTGAACTTTGGGGAGCGTGGAATTGAACTTTCTCGTAGATTTAGAGCATTAAAGGTATGGCTTTCTTTTAAAACATTCGGAGTTACAGCTTTTCGTGAGGCAATTGATCATGGCATTATGCTAGCTGAACAAGTTGAAGAATTTTTAAGGAAAGAAAAAGATTGGGAAGTAGTAACACCTGCCCAATTAGGAATTGTTACTTTTCGTTATATTCCATGTGAGCTAACATCTACAGATACAATTCATGAAGTAAACAAAAAATTGGTGGAAGAAATTAATCAAAGAGGATTTGCTATGCTAAGTACGACTAAATTAAAAGAAAAAGTAGTAATTCGACTTTGCTCTATCAACCCAAGGACAACAAAAGAAGAAATACTTCAAATCATGATGAACATAAAAGCATTGGCAGAGGAAATAAACACATCGTCTAAACATCTTATATCTGTTTCTCAACCTTGATATATTAGGCGGATTTTACATATTAATAGCCGATTTCAAATGAGAATCGGCTATTATATTTAAATGATAATAACACTCACAAATGTATACTATTTATGAGTGTTTCTCTTGTAATGGGATTAAGCCTCAACCTTAGATACTCGTTTGAACCCAGTTTTTATTGCTTGTACTATTTCGTTCACAGCATAAATAGATACATCGGCATTTGGATTTAACCCTTCAAACCAGTGATAGGCATTTGGATATAAATGAAACTCCACATCAACACCAGCTTGTGCTAGTTTGCTTACATAGGTTAATGTTTCGCTGCGGAATGGATCTAATTGACCAACAAATGTGTAAGTATACGGTAAGTCACTATAATCCTCAGCTCGAGAAGGTGCTGCATAGGCAGGGATTTGATCCGTTCCATACATTTCTCCTAAATACATTTTCCAGCCAGCTTCATTTGCCTTTTGGTTCCAAACAAATCCCTCTTTAATTTCATTCGCTGAAGGTGTATCATTTCTGTCATCAATCATTGGATATAGTGGCATTTGTAAACAAATTGAAGGATATTTTCGATCTCGTGCTAATAATGATAATGCTGCTGTTAGTCCACCGCCAGCGCTTACTCCTGCAACCCCAATTCGATTCGAATCAATGTTTAATGACTTTGCATTATCAGCAATCCATTTTAAAGCTGAATAACAATCCTCAATTGGTGCTGGGTAAGGGTGTTCAGGTGCTAAGCGGTAGTCTACAGACACGACCACACAGCTAGCTTCTTTTGCAAACCTCATACAAGTATCATCGTTATCATCTATAGACCCTAAGATATAACCTCCACCATGTATCCATAATAAGACAGGTAAAGATTCATGATTTGATTTTGGACGATAAATTCGTAATGGTAACGGATTATCATCAGGCCCAACAATGACTTTATCTATTAAAGAAAGGGAGTCATCAACAACGGTAGGTGGTCTCATTTGAGCTATTCCTTCTCTGATTGATTGCAAATTTTCTGGGCGTAAATCGAGATCCGGAAACATCTCTAACCCTTGTAATAATTCTGGATTTACTCTAGTTTTCATTTTAGCACCTCTATTTGTAATTGTTTTCAAATAAATGAAGTGTATTCTAAGTAGTTTAATTGTGAAAGAACACCACAATTAAATTGTAAATTGGATATGTTATAACGGTCAACAGAATATTCGGAAATTAAAACCTTTCTCAAGGAGGAGTTTCATGCAATCAATAATACAAGTAGTGGATTTAAGAGCAAAGAGGTTTAATGTCGTTGTAATTATGTACATTAGAAAAATTTCTTTTCTAGACTCATGAAGAATTATGAAAAGCAAAATTTTATAGATGGTTATCTTAAAAATAAACAAAGAGAGAAGAACTAACCAATGTTCTTCTCTCTTTTTCATATGTAATTAGGGTATCCATAACTGTAAATATGGATGGTATAGATTAATGGATGAATAATTTATTTTTAAATTAATAACGTAATACATAAAGATTTTTGTATGTAATATTTCATATACAGGGACCACTGGTGAAAATGCTGAGCAATGTTTTTCCATATGGTAAATTAGTTCCTTAGTTATTTATTTTATTTTATTTTATTTTATTTTCAATCGTGTAAGGCTTGGGGCTAAGATTTACAAAGGTGACTAGTAAAAAATATAACAATACAAGTATAAGATTTTGTACTTAGTAATCTCGCGATTTAAGGCATGACATTGATAAGTGTGGGGAGTTCAATCGATTTTGAATAAAATCAATAGTATCAGTTGCAATTTTTTTACGTTTAAGAACGATCCCGGCATGCCCGCATGTATAAATATATCGTGGAGGTCTTTCCCAAGATTCCCACAAGTAGTCTGTATCCTCAGAATGCACATATAGATCATGCTTACCTGAAATTAATAAAATATTTTCTTTTTTTACTTTTGGCAATGCTTGACTCGGTTCAGTGATTTTCCAATAATCTATTAAATCATCATACGTAACACCATGATGTTCCAAGTCTTCTCTAATAAATTTACCCGGAATTGTATTCCAAATAGAATAAGAAAGTCGATTTGCATAGAAAATGGATGCTAACACATCAATTTCTTCTTCAACAAGAGAGGTTAAGTTAGTAATAAATCCGCCTAAACTAATCCCTATTAGAATCAGGGGACCATTTTTATTTGCTTTAATCCATTTAATCAAAGCTCGTAAATCAGCTATCGCTTGTCTAGTTGCTTGTACTGTTCGTTCAATATTTGCACTTACCATATACTCTCCACTGAATAAGGATTGATCGGGTTTTCTTTCAAAATGATAGGGTAGAGTGAAATAATACATATTCCACTTCAGGTTGGTCATATGGTCGTGGAATATTTTTTTTACACGTTCGTTAGAATCCATTCTCCAACCGTGAACAAAGATAATATGAGGTGCATTTTCATTTTTATGTAAGAATAATTCCCCAGTTACAGAGTCGTTGCGTGAATCACCGGATTGAACTGAGCTTTTATATTTGAATTGCCCAGCCATGTATTCCTTTTCCTGTTTTGAATGCTTAATGTCAAAATGAATATGTGATGGTTTTACTTTATAAAAAGATTCTATGTCCTTTATATTTAATGAAGTGTTAGAAAGGGAAGTATACTGAAACGCTACACTTCTTTTTTTGTGTAAATCATATAAGGCGTACCGATCAATGAGTTTTGAAAAAATCAAATTAACCTCCTCCAAAATACATATTGTTTAAAACATGGACAAAATTTATGGTGTAAATTAATTATAAAATATTCTCTTTTCCTAATAGTAGGTGATAAATTTGCATATCATATTATAAAGCTTGCAATAAAATAAAACTATAAATAAATTATACTAAAATCTAAAAAGCAATTTAATATTCTTATTCATATAAGAGAATATTAAATTGCTTATTTTCGTATTAAAAGATGCACCTTTTAAAGTGACGTGATTTGTATGAGATACAGTAACTATATTAAAATCCCTATTATAGATATCCAAATAGGTTTCTCTATATTTATTGTATAGAAATTACACAGTAAATATTTTTTGTGCTACATACATTAAATTAATCTTAACCTTTTCTTTTATATAAATTTATTAAACGGAATAACTCCTTACCAATATTCAAAAACGGCTGCGTTTTTGAATTTGTGTTCTAGCTTTTCTGAAACAGGTAAATAACTACACATAAACTCCTTATATCTCTAGTTAAACTACCGATTAGCTCCATATAAACTCTAGATAACCTATATAGAATACAAGTTATCAAGGAGGTAAGAAAAATGAATTTTATGAAACGAGCAATTCTCAGTATGAAAAAAAGGATAGGAACATCATTAATTTTGATGGCAGTTTTTCTGATTGTTACAAATTTGGTTCTTTCAGGTTTTACAATCCAAAATGCGTCAAAAAAAGCAGCGGATGCTGCGAGAAAAAAACTTGGTGCAGATGTTACTTTAGGTCTTGATTTCGACAAATTAGGTCAAAAAGCTAAGGAAACTGGAGAAATGCCAAGTCCGCAGCAGCTCGATACAAAAGAAACAGAACAATTAGCGAAGTCCAAGTATGTAAAAGACTATAATTACATAGCTAACACTTTCGGTATTTCTGATGGACTTAAACTAGTAGGAGCTTCAGAAGGAGAAGAAGGTAAAGGTAAAGGTAAAGCGGGAGTAGCGGCTGTGCGAGGCGGTTCAAGCTCTGGTACAGAAATAGATATGAATGCTTCTTTTATGATTGAGGGAGTCCGCAAGACTGCATTACAAGAAAGCTTTAAAAACGGAAAAAGTAAAATCATTGATGGAAAACCAATTACAGAGCAAATGAAGAATCAGAATGTAGCTTTAATGGAAAAACGATTAGCGGAATTAAACAATTTGAAAGTAGGAGACAAAGTTAAAGTGCAATCAGGGGATAAGAAGGAAACCCTTGAGGTTGAAATTATCGGTATTTACGAAACAAATGAGCAAGCAATGGGTCAACAGGCTCCTCCTATTATGGATCCGGCTAATAAACTATATATGCCGCATTCAACTATGAAAAAATTAGAAGTAGACCAAGGTATAAGTAGTGTTCAAGTCGTGTATTTCTTGAATGATCCACAATATATTGATGCATTTAAAAAAGAAGCAAAAAAATCTAATATTGATTTTAATTATTATAAATTAGATGCGCATGATTCATTGTACAAGCAAATGATTGGTCCTATTGAAAATATCTCTTCGACTTCTCAAATGATCATTTATATTGTATCGATTGCAGGTGCGATCATTTTAGGATTAATCATTATGCTATCAATTAAAGGGCGTCGTAAAGAAATGGGAATTCTATTGTCTATTGGAGAGAAAAAGTGGAAACTGATGGCGCAATTCGTAGTAGAAGTAGTGTGTGTCGCTATTTTAGCATTTGGATTATCCATAACAACAGGAGCTAAAGTTTCTCAATATATCGGGGATAATTTACTTTCGAATGAAATTGCTACTGCGAGCGAAGAAACAGATACCTCGCAACATGGTACTGTAATGATGGCTCGACCTGGTGGTACTCTACAAAATCAAAAAGAAGATCCAATTGATAAAATTGATGTAAGTGTAACAGGAGAAGATGTAGGGAAAATGGGGGGGATTGGACTAGGTATTGCTATAATAGCAACGCTTCTTCCAGCATTATCTATTCTACGTTTAAACCCAAAACAAATTCTTTTAAAAGATGAATGAGGAGGCTCGATATGGAGACGATTTTACAGTTTAAAAATTTGGATTATTATTATGAAAGTAATGGGAAAAATGTAGCGATACTAGATAATGTTAACTTTTCTTTTCAAAAAGGACATTTCTACACGATTTTAGGACCATCTGGATCTGGTAAAACCACAACTCTGAGCTTAGGTTGTGGACTGGATGTCCCTAAAAATGGTTATGTACTGTATAATGGCAAAGATATTAGAAAAATTGGTTTGGATCGATACCGTAATCAAAATGTATCTGTAATTTTCCAATCTTATAACTTAATTACCTATATGACCGCTCTTCAAAATGTCTTAACAGCAATGGAAATTACAGGTGTTAAAGTGCAAAATAAAACAGCAAGAGCATTAGAATTATTAAAGAGGGTAGGACTCACAGAACTTGAAGCGAAACGAAACGTATTGCAACTAAGCGGTGGACAACAACAGCGTGTAGCAATTGCTCGAGCACTATCTTGTAATGTTGATTTACTGATTGCAGATGAGCCGACAGGAAACCTCGACGAGGAAACCGCAATGGATATAATAGAACTGTTTCAAGAACTTGCACATAAAGAGAATAAATGCATTATTGTTGTGACTCACTCACAGGAGGTTGCTAAAAAATCAGATCGTGCAGTGTATTTAAGTAAGAAGAAGTTAGTCATAAATGAAATCTAATATAAACATCGTAGCTGTTTAATTCACATATTTTTCAAAAACTAGACCTTTAAAAAGCTTATATTTGATTTATAATAAAATCAAGCCATAATCAAAATGGTCTCCCTGTACTGAATGTTAAAATAGTTTGTCGTTCCCGTTTTAATAATATTTTTAAAAGAACTTGTAGGATATTCTACAAGTTCTTTTTATTATAATTGGTTACCTATCATGGGATAATTACACATAAAAAACGGGACAATACCTAGATATATAATCTAAATGCTGTCCCATTTACCTGTGTATCTGTATAGTTATTGTAGAATCAAACCTACAATCATAATTAAACTAAATACTATCATCCAACCAAAGGCACAATAGCCAAAAATACTAATCCATTTAGGTAATTGATTCATGTTAATTTTATTTGTGGGAACTCCTTGCATAGAAAACATCATTTTTTGATCTCTATCTCTATTATTTTGTTGTTCATACATAATATCATCACCTTTCCAGAACTATTGTGTTTATAGTATATCAGCCTAAATAAAATTATGTACAGAATAAGAGGGGATAACATATATATTATGTGGTGAATTTTATAAATAAAGACATTTAATTGCCATGGTTCTAAGCGCTAATCCGTTATAAATTCTGAAAAAGAGCCCTACATAAATAGGACTCTTTTTCTTCAAATATTAAGTTGCTGGATATACATCAGAACCAAGGTAACGTTCTTTTATAATTTGAAGATGATGAAGCTCATGACCAGCAATGATGTATGCTAATGCATGAACTGTAACTTCAGAATTATTCGCATTTCCTCTTTGTGACCAAGCTTCTTTATCTAAGCTTCTAAGTAAATACAGGGTAGATTGGCGAACAACTATTAAATTCTCAAGAAGATCTTGCATAGATTGCTTATCAAAAGCAGCTCTAAGAACATACATATCATCATTATAGCCTGGAAGTTCTGCTGTCTCGCCTCGAGCGATAGATAGCAATCGATACGCCATAATCCGTTCTGTATCTGCTATATGACCCATTACTTCTTTTATACTCCATTTAGTAGGAGCATACCGGAAAAGTCCCTCACTATTAGAAATTCCCTTTAATAAAAGATTCGTTTCCTTCATTTGTTGTTCTAGAATATGTATGATATTTCCGTCTGATACTAAGTTGGTATACGTTGCATAATAGGAGTTATATTCACTTACCTTTGGTCTTATTTGCATACGAATCATCCTTTTTGTTTTATGTTTAATCTTTACATATAGCTTATCATAAAAGAATTCCAAATTAATCTGAAAAATGGAGGCAAATATGCATTTTTCATCCTCCTTTTTAGTTTCATAGATGAAATGCATCTCAAATAAGAGAATCTAATTTGCGCTATGCGGAATTTCGTTTTTTTGCTGTTATAGTAGAAGATAAATATGTAAATTGAATACAGTTTGTCACTACTTATGATAATCGCCATTTAAGAAGCAGCATTTGTCCATTAAGTGAAAAACCTGTTAATAAGTTTATATTTACTACAAAAACAAACAAACTCGTCCTATTTAAAGGAGAGTTTGTTTGTTTTTGTGTTTAGATAATGGAATACTCATGCGAAATTGCACACTATGTTCCATATTTTTTATTGAATACTTTATATCTAGCGTTTCAAGAATTTGTTTAACAATATATAACCCCAAACCACTTCCTCCAGTATTTCGATTTCTTGATTTTTCAATTCGATAAAATGGTTTGAAAATTTGTTGTAAATCTTCATCTTTAATATTGACACCTGTATTTATAATTTGCATTTCGATTTGACCTTGTTTCGAATCCTCACTTAACTTTATATAGACTTTTTCATTATGTGGTGAATACATAACCGCATTGTGAATAATATTTTTACATGCTTTTTCTAAAAGAGCACAATCTGTATAAATAGAAAGATCAGAATCAATTTCTTTTATTATTTCGATGCTCTTTTGAGAAGCAAAAAATTCGAGATCTTTTGTGATTGTACCTATTAACTTTGAAGGATTAACTTTCTCTACTTTTAGTTTGAAGGTGTGTTGTTCTAATTTCGATACGCTTAAAATTTCACGAACTAATTGTTCCATACTTTCAATAATTTGATGATTTTTCTTTAAATATTGATCGCGATTTTGATAAGGGCCAATATTATAAATCATCCCTTCTAAGTAGCCTTTCATTACAGTAAGAGGGGACTTTAATTCATGTGCTACAATCGCAAAAAACTCTCTGCGTTTTGTTTCTATTTCTCTTTCTTTTTCAATATCATTTTTTAATTGTTCATTTGCTTTTTTTAAATCAAACATAGCTTGTTGTAAGTTAATAGACATGTCATTCAAACTATTAGACAATTCTCCTAACTCATCTGTAGAGCGAACCTCAATTTTTTCGGAGAAATCTAAATTTGCCATCTTTTGTGCACCTTCATTAATATAAATAAGTGGCTTTGTAATAAACCTGGAATAAAAATAAGCACTCCCTATACCAATTACAAGTACAATGATACTAATATAGGGGAGAAAGCGTACTAAAACCTGTGAAGCTTCATCAATCGGTTGAAATGTAGCAAAGACTATAAGCGTTAAACTACCATCTTGGAATTGAATTGGTTTCGTAACGTTATATGAATTGCTAAGGGTACTTGCATTCTCGAATCGTGTTGCTTTAGTAACTACTGTTTTTTGCGTACCACTTTGAATAAAAGAAAATGAAGGAGAGTAAATAATTACTCCTTCTTTATTTTGAAGGTAAAGCATCGCATTATTTTTTTTTGCGTATTCATCAAAAAGTGGTATCGCATCTTGAAACGTAAGATTTTTAGACTTATCAATGATTTCGTTTATCCCTGTTTGAAGTTGATCTGTTTTATATTGCTCATAAAATGTAGGAAGAAAGAAGTATAAAGTTAAATAAATCAATACTGCAAAGGATAACAAAATGAGAGATGTAGTCATAAAGAGTTTATAAGTGATTTGCTTCATTTTCATGAGTTTCACAATACTATTCATCAATTTTATAACCAATACCCTTTATTGTTTTAATATAAGGGATAGCTAATTTTTTGCGTAGGTTTTTAATATGTGTATCAATTATTCGTGTTTCTCCAAAATAATCGTACCCCCAAACTTTCTCTACGATATTTTCTCTTGTAAGTACTTTTCTCTCATTTTGAAATAGTAGTTGTAGAATTTCAAACTCTTTTGTCGTTAATATAATTTCAACGTCATTTACATACACTCTATATGCATCCACATCGATACGAACTTCTTTAAATATCAAATGATTATTTACATTTTTATCATAACTTCTTCTAAGTACAGCTTCGACTCGTCTAATCAAAACATGAAATGAAAAGGGTTTTGTTATATAATCATCGATCCCAAGATCGAATCCTTTCATTTGATCTTCCTCTTCTTCCAACGCAGTTAGCATAATAATTGGTACGTTTGACTGACTTCGGATCATTTTAGAAACTTCAAATCCATTAAGATTGGGCATCATGACATCTAGAAGAATTAAATCAAAGGATTGCTTATTAAATTGTGTCATACCCTCTAGTCCATCTGAAGCGACTACCACTGTATAATGCTGTGTCATTAAAAATTGTTTAATTAATTCCTGAATTTCTTGATCGTCCTCAACCACGAGGATATGATAATTTTTCATAATATCACCTCTGGTAGTCATTATAGCCGTACAATCTGGAGTTTATGTGGAGATACAGTAGTAAACTTCATAGGACGTTTACTACCAAAAAGTATTATTAGCTATATTCCTTTTTTATGGAGAAATAATTGCTTAAAAAAACTTATCGTATGAATTGATGTACGATTAATATTTACGAAAAACTAATGTATAATAACGTGAATTGTATGTAGTTTCTTAAAATTTGCGAAAATATACTTTTGCTTCTTTACCAAAAGAGGAAAAGGAATTTCAATATAGAAGAAGCTACCGTAATACTAGAGTGTGTGCCAAGAACTTTGGATTTCTTTCATCTATTTTCTATTTAATCGTTAATCACTACATAACAATGTTCTTGCTAAACCAAAAGTTTAAAGGTACAAACTTGGAGAGATTTATATAATGCTAGAAAGGTTGTGAAATGATTTGATGGGTTATAAAGCGATGCTGTTTGATTTAGATGATACATTACTTGATAGGAATAAAGCAGTAGAGGCATTATTTTTAATTGTTTTAGAAAAGTGTTATGAAAATGTAGATGGTGCGGCTAAAAGCAACATGTTACAGAAATTCAAAGAATACGATAAAAGAGAATATGGCATAAGTAATAAAACGACAGTTTTAGAATCATTGTTTGATGAATTCACGCCAAGGTATAGATTGCCACGCAATTACATCCAAGATTTTTGGAATAATAATTTCCCTAGATGTTTTTCAATAGACCAAAATACTATTCATTTCTTAAATCAAATAAAGAAGCACTGTAAAGTTGGAATTATAACAAATGGCTCAACTCAGAGGCAAAAAGCTAAAATATTTAACACGAATTTAAATAAGTATTTTGAAACAATCATTATTTCTGAAGAAGTGGGATGTAGTAAACCTGATAAACGTATATTCGAACTAGCATTAAATAAGTTAAATTTACAACCGGAAAATACTTTATTTGTTGGGGATGACTTAGAAAAGGATATTGCTGGTCCTCAAAATGCAAATATAAAAGGTGTGTGGTTTAACCCTCAGAAAATCAAGAATACTACCAAAATACAACCATATGCCGAGATTAACACTTTGGATAGTTTGTTAAGTTATGTTACTCCACAATATTTTTATAACAAGTAAAAGTAATCCCATATATATATTAAAAAATATAAAAAAGAGAAACTATCATTAATTTCATTGACCGTATTAGTAATAAAAAATAGAGGCGATTTTAATAGCTGTGGCTAATTTAATCTATGATTAATACGAAGTTTTGTAAAACAATTTTACTCATACTGTGTAAATTATAAAGGGGTAGTGTATAGTGATAATAAAGTTATTGAATTTTGATTAAAAAAGATAAGAGCCTTACTACATTCTATATGCAGCAAGGCTCTTTAAAGTTGTTTCAAATTATATCCATCTGCTTATGTAATGTTTAAAAAATGAATAATAAAGTTGTTTACTTCTTATTAAACTAACGCCCCCGTTAGTTTAAGTGTAACTCTTCACAATTATTTGATATTATATAGATAAATAGAAATATAAATCAGAATTTAGTTTATAGTTATAAAAATAAGTTATTTATACCCTTATAATTCTTCAGAAAGGAGAGTGTATGAAAAAGACTATTGTTTTTGTATTAACGATATTTATATTATTCTCAGGATTCGCAACACAAAGTTATGCGTTGTCAGATTCGAAATCTGTGGCAATACAAGCATTGCTAGATGATGCCTGTCGTACGTCAGGTGTGCCTGGAATGTCACTCTCAATACTTGCTGATGGTGAAGTGTTCTACTTTTCTTCTGGGTATGCAGATCTTGAAAAGGGACTGTCTGCAAGTGAAAATACACTCTATGAGTTGGCCTCGGTGAGTAAAGCTTTTACTGGTATGGGGATTTTGCTATTGGAAGAGCAAGGGCTGCTATCAATGACTGACCCTATCCAAAAATATTTACCTTGGTTTACGTTAAAGTATCAAGGTAAACCTGTTGATATGCAAAACCTTACACTAAATAACTTTCTTCACCATACCAGCGGCCTAACAAATATTAGACATCTTCAAAATATTCCACAAGGTAATACGCCTGATATGTTGCAAAAGACTGTGGAAACGCTGGTAGATGCAGAATTGGCGTTCTCTCCTGGTGAACAATATAACTATGGAACCGTTAATTATGACGTATTGGGTTTGGTTATTGAGATTGTATCACGACAAAGCTATGAAGACTTTATGAAGGAGCAAGTATTTCTACCCTTAGGTCTTCACCAGACGTATGTTTATAAAGAAGATGCTCAAGCCACTGGACAGTTAGCACAGGGTTACCGTTCTTCCTTTTTTATAACAACTCCATTTAACGCTCCGTATTATACCGGGAATAAACCTGCCGGCTATATCATTTCTAATACAAAAGATATGGCGCGTTGGATGGGCATACAGATGGGTATCGTGCAGGACATACCCGAAATATTTCACAGGGCCATCGAAAAATCACATAGAGGTGATATGTCTGTTTCGGCTGTCAATGATATGTATTATGCGGCAGGTTGGTCGGTAAACGCCGAACAAACGTTTATAGAACACACTGGGGGTAATCCAAATTTTAGTACCAAAGTAGCCATACTGCCAAATGAAAGAACAGCCATCTGCTTACTGAGCAACGGCGCAAATACCAATATAAACCTGGTACTACAAGTTAAAAATATATTAAACGGCAATCTAACTCAGTCATATGAGATAAGTGGCACACAGCTTTTGGACATCATTTTGTCGTCTACCACAATTATTCTTTGCCTATTAGCTGTTCTGTTATTTTTCTTAGGATTAAGAAAAAGGAAAACGAATGAGCAGCAGCCAATGACAAAAAAGAGAACAATCGTAACAATTATTTTCCTAATCGCTACGATTGCCCAGTGTATAATGTTTTTTGCCTTCGATTGGTCAACGATACTTATTTGGCAAACATATAGTGTTCTTACAGCTTTAATTTCGTCAACATTATTAATAGCAAGCATTACTTGGTTTGTATATACTCACCGATTAGATGCCTCGGTCCGAAAATAAGTACAATGTTAAGTAAATAAATCTTAATTTATCGATATCCTTAATTAAAAAAACAGAAGACACTTCTCCTAGTTAAACCCACTTGCTATTTCTTCTACTAACCTGCCTCGTTAGTAGAAGAAGAATTTTTAAACTACTATATTATTTTTTAAATGACTTTATTGTAAATTAAACAACTTTATTATCTCTGTACAGGTGGGACTATGGAAATAAAGAAAGTAGTAATCGATGGAATCAATATTGCGGTCATTAGAAACGATAAGGTATTAATATCGGATGTTCAGTCTGCATTAGATACTATGGCAACAGTTCAAAATGAGGTAGATGCGAAACATATTATTATCCATACATCTTTAATAAGTGAAGATTTCTTTGACCTAAAAACACGGTTTGCGGGTGATATCCTTCAAAAGTTTATAAACTATAAGGTAAAGATTGCTATTGTTGGAGATTTCTCTATGTATACTAGTAAAAGCTTAAAAGATTTTATTTATGAATGTAATAAAGGAAATGACATTTTTTACTTAGCAACTGAACAACAAGCAATTGAAAAACTAAGTACATTAAAGTAATAATTATATCCTGCTAAATTCCCCCATTTCACTTAGTTCATAATTATATACAATATAGAAGAACTGATGTTTGTGGTAAACTAAGAGATGAATAAAGGGGGAGTTTTTTTGAACAATTTTAATAATATAATCCAAAATTTAAATAATATAGTTTACAAACCTAACAACTTAATGATTACGAATCTAAAAGAAGAAAAGCAAAACGCAGAATATGCCGGATGTTTATTCCACTTAAATAACAAAACCATTCGTTTTAGAAAATCAAAAGTTACACCTAATAAAATTGGTCAATTTGTTTCTTTTTGGGAGAAAGATGAAAATATGCGAAATAGAGCTTTCTCTTATGAAGCTGCTCCTGATTTATTAGTAATCACTTGTATTGCTGATAATAAACTAGGGCAATTTATTTTTCCTAAAGAGATTCTTCTTAAAGAAAAAATATTGAGAACACAAAGTCAAACAGGGAAAATGGCAATGAGAATTTATCCTGTTTGGGATACCACTGTTAGTAATCAAGCTAAAAAGAGCCAAACGTGGCAACTTCAATATTTTGTTGATTTAAGTGATAGTAATAATTTGCCTATAGATAAACTATTAAATTTATATTCGTAGCTTTTGATTTGCCCCAAAAAGAAGTGATTACAAAAAACATGTGTAATGACACCTCCTATGTGAATCGTAATTTTTGTACCGGTACAGTTAAATGAAATGTACATTGTTACAGTGCCCCTTAAAATTTACAATCAGCATATATTATTTAAACTTATAAATTTTTAAGGGGTGCTAAATATGACAAGTTTACAAGATCAGCTTTTCACAAGATTAAATCTTAAAAAACGTAATGATGTAACGTTTGAAGAATTACCTACCATACTCTTTTCGTTTGCGCATACTATACCATTTGAGAATTTAGATGTTATAGCACGAAATACGAATCAAATCTCTCTGGAAAACTTACGAGAGAAAATTTTAACTAGTTCCCGTGGTGGACTTTGCTACGAATTAAATACTCTTTTTTACTATTTCTTAAGAGACTGTGGCTATGATGTACAACTGGCATTAGGTACGGTGTATAAAAACGATATAAATGCATGGGCACTTGAGGATGGCCATATAACAATTATTTTAACTTATGATAATGTACAGTATTTAATTGATATAGGTATAGCTTCGTTAGTACCTCTTGTTCCTGTACCTTTTACTGGCGAGTCGGTTTCTTCAAAAAATGGTTCGTACCGGGTGAGACGGAAAGATACGAATAAAGGAAATTATGTTTTAGAAAGAATAGATGCTGCTGGAGAATGGAAAGTTTGTCATGCTTTTTATAAACATATTATTGATGAGATAGTAGTAAATGATGTTCAAAGAAGAGTGATAGAAGATGAGAAGTCTATTTTTAATAAAGGACCAATTGCAGTAAAGTTGACGAACTCTGGCCATATTTCATTAACGAATACAAGTTTAACCGAAATTATTCATGGGGAAAAAACTAAGCGTGAAATTACAGAAGATCAATATAAAGAGTTTTTATATACTTTATTTGCTATTAAGTTATGAATAATAAAGATAGCCGGTTCTTATTCAGAAGCGGCTATCTTTATTATTTTTGGTGTAAATGATTTTCTTCTAATATGTTTCGGAAACTGCGGTATAGTTAATGTTTTTAATGTTTCCTCAGCTTCTTCATATGTATGAAAAATTGGTTCTTTTCCATCATCCCCTTGTAAAACTAGCCCTTCATCTCGGATTACATATGGCATAAAACCACCCCATCTAGTAAAGAATTATGTTCTTTTGCAGCAGAATAATACGATTTAAAGTTTGATTTTCTTAATACATATAATACACTAGAACAGTACGAAAAAGTATGTACAATGAATTTTGAATGTAAAGGAAGATTATTATGTCAGTTATTGATAAATTGAAACTTAATAAGTATACAAATATGGTCGTTATTAACGAACCAAGTGATTATGACATTTTTACAGGTAAAGAAACTGCATTCTCAAAAGAACACGATGCTATCTTTATATTTGTAGAAACGCTTGATGAAATGGTGAAACAAACGAATTTTATTATTAGTAATGAAGAATTACTAATTGAAAAAGGTTACGTATTCTTCGCATATCCGAAAAAAGGTAATGCGCGTTATAGTACGTTTATTCACCGTGATGAAATGTTTCCGGCATTAAACGTTGGAGAAGATGGTTATGTGGGAGAAAGCGATATTAAATTTGCACGAATGGTAAGTATGGATGAAGTCTTTACTGTTGTTGGTTTAAAACGTGAAAAGAAAAAAACAACAAAAACATCTGCTATGAGTCAATGTGTTGCCGATTATGCAGATCGAATTAAAGATGTTGAAGCATTATTAGCTAATCATCCGAATGAACTTAAGTTTTATCAAAGTTTAACGCCTGGATACCAAAAAGATTGGGCACGTAATCTTTTTTCTGTGAAACAAGAAAAAACACGTGAAAAACGTCTAGAGAAAATGATAGAAATCCTTTCACAAGGCTATAAAACAATTGAATTATTCCGTAAGAAGAAAAAATAATGATTAAGGAAGTCACAATGCTGCAACAATTAATTGTGATGAGTACATTGAAAAAAGCATTCCTTCCATTATACTAAGGAATGTTCTTATATTTATATAATTAGCAAAAGAGAAAAGGTGTTTGAAATGAAATCGTATATTGTAGTTGGATCTGGAATTTTAGGAGCGTCTACTGCTTATCATCTTGCTAAGGCAGGTGCGAATGTTACTATCGTGGATCGCCAACAATTAGGGCAAGCAACTGATGCAGGAGCAGGTATTGTATGTCCATGGCTATCACAGCGTCGTAATAAAGCATGGTATAAAATCGTTAAAGGTGGTGCACGTTACTATTCTTCGTTAATTCAGCAATTAGAAGAAGACGGTGAAACTGACACAGGATATAATCGTGTAGGTGCAATTAGTTTACATACTGACGAGAAAAAGTTAGATCAAATGGAAGAGCGAGCTTATAAACGACGTGAAGATGCCCCGGAGATTGGTGAAATAACTCGCTTATCAGCTGAAGAAACAAAAAAATTATTCCCAGCATTATCAGACGAATATAGTTCTGTTCATATTAGTGGTGCTGCACGAGTAAATGGAAGATTATTACGCAATGCATTAATAAGTGCTGCGAAAAAACATGGTGCAACTTTTATAAAAGGCGATGCCATATTAGTCCGTGAAGGAAATCATATTACTGGAGTTACAGTAAACGATGAAACAATTTTAGCGGAAAAGGTTATTGTAACTGCAGGCGCATGGGCGAATGAAATCTTGAACCCATTAGGAATTAATTTCTTAGTTACATTCCAAAAAGGACAAATTGTTCATCTGCAAATTGAAAATACAGCAACAGAAAATATGCCAGTTGTTATGCCACCGAACGATCAATATATTTTAACGTTTGACAATGGGCATGTCGTAATTGGTGCAACACATGAGAATGATACTGGTTTCGATCATCGTGTAACAGCAGGTGGTTTACATGAAGTATTTCATAAGGCATTAACAGTTGCGCCTGGCTTAGAAAATGCTACAATGCTTGAAACGAGAGTTGGATTCAGACCATTTACACCAGGATTCTTACCTGTTATCGGACCGCTACCTAACTTTGAAGGAATTCTCGTTGCGAATGGATTAGGAGCTTCGGGTTTAACAGCTGGTCCATATCTAGGAGCGGAACTTGCTAAACTAGCGCTCGGACAAACGATTGAATTAGATTTAAATGATTATGATGTTGCTGGCGCAATTGAATAATATAGGGTACTGCTAACATTTAGGAAAAACCATGCTAAACAAATTCGACAAGAAATAATCAGTTTTTCCTCTGTTAAGAGTAAGCCTGTTTATGAAAAATGAAATTATTTAAAAATAGAGGGCCGACATTATAAACCTGCATTAATAATGTAGAATTGTGATGGCGGCTCTTTATTCATATTGATTTAAAACTTATTTTCGAGAGGAGGTTAAGTAATGAGAGCGCCATATCAAGTATTGATATTTCCTTATATAAAAACTGCCGATTCTATTCAATATGCCATTTTTAACCGAAGTGATTATGGTTATTGGCAAGGAATAGCTGGTGGCGGAGAAGACGGTGAGATTCCTATTGAATCAGCAAAACGGGAAGCGTTTGAAGAGGCTCGTATTACAAGAGAATGTCCATATATACAATTAGATTCTGTGTCTTCACTATCAGTAGAAGATGTAGTTGGAGGATTCCTTTGGGGAGAAGAGGTTTATGTAATAAAAGAATTTTCTTTTGGAGTTAAAGTCCCTACAAAAAACATATCATTATCTAAAGAACACTTCAATTATAAATGGTTATGCTTTGAGGAAGCAGTAACGCTTTTGAAATGGGATAGCAACAAAACAGCATTGTGGGAATTAAACAAAAGACTATTAAAACAATAAAAGTTTTTGCTAACAAAAATAGTTGTGGAAGAAGAATTGAACCATTAACAAACCCTTGCTACACTTCTAAACAATGTTTTATAGATTTGGCATGGGTAATGAACGAAGAGAACTTGTACTAAGAAAAGCCCTATACAGTTGACTCTGAAAAAATGAAAATAATTAGAAATATTTTTATATCGTACGGTTTTTGGCTATGAATAACGGAATAAATATTAAGTATTCAACAGTTTAAATAAAACGAGTTAGCTTTTTATTTTAAGAAGAAAGATGACTCGTTTTATGCTAAAATTCGCTTAGTGTATATTTTCGTTAAAATGTGGGTGGGCCCCCTTTTAGCAAAACCGGAGTGGGAATGATGAGTATAAATAGTTTTGTGGGATTGATAAATGACGAATTATTAAAAGAGGTAAGTATCAGAAGTGAGGATGAATTCGAGCCTGTAGTAGTTAAAGATATTCCTAGACTTTGGAAGTGTTTAGGAACAGGTAATTATGCCGCAGTATTCATGCACAAAGAATACAAAGATTGGGTAGTGAAAGTTTACGTGCGAGAAGGAGAAGGAATTGAAAAAGAGTCAGAAGTATACCGAAGAATTGGAGATCATCCTTCTTATTCAAAGCTTATATATAAAGGAGAAAATTTCATAGTATTGAAACGTTTAAAAGAAATTACCTTATACGATGCTATTCATAAGGGGATTAAAATTCCTAAGCAAGTAATACTTGATATTAATGAGGCTTTAGAGTATGCGAGGGAACAAGGGTTAACTCCTTGTGATGTTCACGGGAAAAATGTGATGATGGAAAAAGGAAGGGGATATGTAGTCGATGTATCTGATTTCTTAAAAACAAAAGAAGATAGTAAGTGGAGAGACCTAGAAAAGGCATATTTCACCTTTTATTTTCCTTTCATATATAAATTGCCTTTCCCGGTTAAAATACCGTATGTTATGTTAAACATTGTTAGACGTTCGTATAGAAAATATAAGAAGCTTAAAAAGAAATTCAAATTGTAAAAGGACCACATATGTTCCTGAAAACGAGTTAAATTCACATAAATAACTTTAGAAAAATTTCAAATTTTGTTTAGGGGCTACTCCAAGACCTTAGCTTGCTGGGCATGTGGTGTTACCTCAAAAAATAAAAAGATTAGGAGTGAATCCTAATCTTTTTATTTATACATATTTTTGTTAGTTATATCACTATCAATTCCAAAACGAGATATTTTGAATAAATGAAACTGTTAAAATAAATGTTGATGCGCAACCAGCAGTTACTAAAGTTACTATTTTTCGTCCATTCTGTTCTTTTGAAGGTTTTATAAGTTCTGTAATTAACACAATCCATATTATGATAGATACTATTGAAATAATATTTATAGACATATGTAACACATCCCTTCGTGTTTTTACATAAGTATTTCTTCTTTTATAAAATAAAAGCAATTTAACAAGAAAATATGTAACGCATTAAAAATCAATATTTCCCTGTTAAACCCCCTTTTTTAAATAGAAATATGACTGATAAAACGATAACAACAGCCTTCAAACTGCCCCAATATGGATAAATAGCATGATCTGTTAGACTAGCATGCTGAAAAATATTCTCTAAACCGAAAATTCCTATCATGACTGCTAAAAGGAATGAAGCTGATCCATACGTCCCTTTACGATAGAGGGTAAATAAATAGACTGCGAAAATTAGTGGTAAGATGATTTGTAGTACGATTATCATAGTTCGTCCCCCAGATTATTTATAATTATATTATATACAAAATTGTAATAAAAAGGAATAAAACTTATTTGATACTAACAGAACTACTCTAATCATATTCTTCTATAAAAAAGAAGAAAAAGGGGTGTACAGTTAATTGACAAAAGTTAAAGTTAGTTTACGACCCATTGTTCATAACGTAAATTTACCAACTGTATTGAAAACAACGATACTTCCAGGTGAATCGACCGAAAGACTATTTATCGCAACTCAATTAGGAGAGATTTTTTACATAGGGGACGGAGTTATAAAGATATTTTTAGATATTCGTCACCTAATTATTAAATTAGGTACATTTGAAGAAGGTGTTTCTAGTAGCGGTTATGATGAACGCGGATTGCTTGGACTTGCGTTCCATCCACAATTTTATCAAAATGGGTTATTTTATCTTCATTATTCAGTAGCTGGAACTCAAGGACCAGGTGCACTTTCTGAACAATTTAAACCGAATCCTTGTGACCCGAAAACTTTAAATTTAAAATGGCTAAATAGAGATACGCAATATGATCATATCGATACAATTGAAGAATGGATTTTACAATCAAACGGGCACCCTCAAAAACGTAGAACATTACTTAATATAAAACGCCCATTTTTTAATCATAATGGAGTAAATACTTTAAACTTTTCTCCAGAGACGGGGAAACTTGTTTTTACAAATGGAGATGGTGGCTCGGGTTATGATCCGTTCAATTTAAGCCAAGATGATTTAGAAATAGCAGGTAAAATTATTGAAATCGATGTAAGTAAAAATACATTCATAAATAATCCTCCATTCGTTACACGCTTTAATGAACTTCCTCTATCTATACAAGAAACACTTACAGTAATTGCGAAAGGTGTTCGTAATATAACCGGTATTTCATTTCAAAGGTTTTATAATCAATATATCAAATACGCCGGAAATGTCGGACAAGATATTGTAGAGTCTATTTTTTCATTTATTCAATATAAACCTATACCGGTTACAGAACTTGTTCAAATGCATTTTATGAGGTTAACTCCCAATCAAGATGGGGTTATCAATTTTGGGTGGCGAGGATGGGAAGGGGATTTACCTACTTCTTTTATACGACATTGTTCTGAGAATCAGACTTTGGATGAAAGAACAATGGTTTATTATGATGAAACAATACAAACTTCAGTGAAGCGTATTCTGCCTCTACTTAGTTATTTTCATAAAGATTCTAGAACAGATAAGTTTGGAGGAACTTCACTTACAGGAGTTCAGCCATATATGGGAAATGCAATTCCAAATTTAACAGGTAGCGTTGTTTTTACTGACCTTGCCAAGAAAGGAGAATCTCAGTCTCCAATTAAGGGTGTTTTAGCCTATACTAGAGCAGGTACAGATGGTAAACATGCTGACTTTCATGCTATTGAAACCAATTATGATTTTGGTACGCAACCAGCTTATTATATGAGTTTAGGAACAAATTCGGATCAAACTAAATTATATTTAGGAGTTTACAGTTCTATGAAAGTAACTGATTTTAACAAAGGTACCATTTTTGAAATTATTCCCTGATACGATATACACTTGTAGTTTATAATCCAAGGAATTTATTTTGTTTCAAAACGCACAATTTATCCCCCTAAAAGTCTTTTATTATATAGTAATTCATAACAAGTAGAAAGCAGCTCATAAACCACTAGTGTATGAATAATATAGAAAGTAATGAATGAGGCATCTTTAGGGGGAGATATTGATGAATCGGTTTGTACGTTATTGGTATCAACTGATGATAGAACATGATACGAGTTTTGTTCATAAAAGAAAATTGTCCCTTGCGAATAAGTTAGTACTTACAGCTTTGATGAGTACATTGGCCACCATGTTTCAAGCAGCAGGAAACTTAGTTCCTGGTATAGGTTTGCTCATTAGTCCATTTTCGACATTACCGATTTTTTTTGCTATTTTCTATTCTATTCGTGAGGGAATACTTTCTTATATTCTTACTATTCTTCTATTATTTATTATTGAGCCCAGTGAACTAATTGTCTTTCCTTTTACTACAGGCTTATTAGGTCTAGCCTTAGGAGTATCCTTTTTAAAATTAAAGAGGAGAATTTGGATTGTTTCTTTTTCAGCAACTTGTCTACTTATAGGTATTATGATCGTTCTCGATGTTTTCCGCTTTCCGGTACTTGGTCCTGCTGTTCATACAACTATGAATATAAAAATTATTTTATCAATATTTATAATGAGCTTTCTATACTGTTGGATTTATGCAGGTTTTTGCAGAATAATGATGAATAGATTATATAAAGTGTTATATTGACAATGGCATAATGAGGATTGGAGATTGAATTCATGACTAACGTTGCAGTTAGAAGACCGAATTTGAATGATATAGATGAACTATATTTATTTTTCCGTATCGTTATTACGAATACATACAAAAATGAAGGATTGTCACAATTATTGGATGACATAGAAAATGAAATTAACTCAAAAAAGCAGTATTTGAAAAGTGATTTTGATAGTAACGGAGAAAGTCGTTACTTTTTATTAGCAATTGATACAAGTAACGATAAAATCATTGGAACAATCGAAATCGGTCCAGCAAGTACATTGATTAATAGTTGTACAGGTGGTGTACTTAAAAATTTGTATGAAATAGGAACTGTATTCATACTTCCGGAGTATCAGAGAAAGGGAATAGGGAGTTTATTACTACATACAATGTTTCTTACATTACTTAGCAGAGGGATAACAGAATATTGTTTAGATAGTGGATATAAAAATGCGCAAAGTATATGGATGAAAAAGTTTGGAAAACCTAGCTATGTATTGAAAGATTACTGGGGAGAATCCAGTGATCATATGATTTGGAAGAAAAGTTTACATGATACACCTATAATATTTGAATTATAAAATGAAATATGCCTCTGAACATAGCTTTTCTTACTTATGTATGCTATTATTTATCTTTATAATAAAAGAGGACGTGAATGAACTTGATTAAAATTAATATTCCTGAAGCTGATGTTTCAATTACTGAACGTAAACAAGTTATTAAAGGAGACGAGCCAATCATTACTCCAATTAATGGATTTATCGATTTCCACTTGTTCCCTAGAGATAAAGGCGGCATTTTTATGTTTTACAATATTAATGACGAACTTCTTTTCGTAGGTAAAGCTCGTAAAATTAGACAACGTATTAAGAAGCATTTTGAAGATAATGTTTCACCAATTAAAAATCACCGTGATGAAGTATACCGCATTGATGCATGTATCGTAGAAGATCCAACAGAAAGAGAAATTTACGAAACATATATTATTAATGAATACAAAGCGAAATATAACGTTGATAAAGTATTCTACAAATAATCAACATTAATAAAAAACAATCCTAGCTAATATGCCAGGATTGTTTTTTATTTAGATTTATTCTTCATATCTTTCTCCTTTTTTCAAATGATTAGCAGCAACAAAACAGATTACACCTATAAATATAAGTACAATACCAACCGTTGTATGTTTTCCCTCAAAGAAAGGAATATCTGAAATAATATTTGTCATACATAGTCCTAAAAATACAAGGATAGGGCCCACCCAAAGTAATACATTACCGAATTTTGTGTGCTTCCACATAATAACCCTCCTTAATCCTCTTTACATATATATCCATAAACGAAAAGTAAATTCATAGAGAAATATAGTTTTTTTCATATCGAAAATTTAACCCTCATATATTGGTACAAGCAAAAGAGAAAGGAGACCATCATGAATTGGTTAGAAGCTTTCATATTAGGTATAATTCAAGGTTTAACAGAATTTTTACCAATCAGTAGTACCGGACATCTTTATTTAGGAAGGCATTTGTTCCGATTAGATGAGGCTGGCTTATTTTTAGATACGATGCTGCATATTGGGACTTTACTTGCGGTTTTTATTTATTACAAAAAAGAATTTATATATTTAATTAAAAACCCATTTTCAAAGCTCATGTTATTACTTATCGTTGGGACAATACCCGCAGTTGTAATTGGTTTATTGTTTAAAGATTTCTTTGAAGATATTTCAAAAACAGGAATCACGATCGGTTGGGAGTTTTTAGTGACCGGATTTTTTCTCTACACGGCAGATAAACAAAAGAATGGTCGGAAAAAAATGGATGACATAACATATAAAGACGCATTAATTATCGGTTCATTTCAAGCTGCTGCTATTTTTCCAGCCATTTCCCGTTCTGGAATGACAATGGTCGCTGCATTATGGAGAAAATTAGACCGTGAAACTGCTGCTTACTTTTCTTTTTTACTATCGACACCAGCCATTGTTGGAGCTATCATTTTGCAATTTGTAGACGTTTTTCAAGGGAAAGCGGAATCTATTTCTAGTACATCTTTAATTGTCGGAACGTTATCAGCAGCGTTTTTTGGATACATAGCCGTTTCATGGATGATTCAATATTTAAAACGTCACTCTTTAAAAGTATTCGCGTATTATGTATGGGGATTAGGTATTTTAATTTTAATGTTGCAATTTACTGATGTATTTTAAGTATAATGATAAAGAAGTTAATTAGTTTAAGATCCTGTTTCATTCATACAAGGCAGGATCTCTTTTTATTAAGGGGGAAAATATGTTTAATAAGGCTATCGTTATTGGTGGAAGTATAGCAGGAAAGTTTGCAGCAAAAGCATTATCAACTTCTTTTAAAGAAGTAATCATTATAGAAGCTGGTGAAAGGTGGGATGGAAATTCTTCGAGAAAAAGAGTTCCACAAAGTAATCATCCTCACGTGTTATTAAAAGGTGGAGAAAACGCAATTGAAGAATTGTTTCCTAATATTACGAATGAATTAATAGAAGCAGGTAGTATCGTAAATAACTTTACTCGTGATTTAAAATGGCATCAATTTGGTTTATGGAAACAGCCATTCATAGGGGAAGTACATATGATTCAACAAAGTCGTCCTTTGCTAGAATGGCATATTCAAAAACGAATACATCAAATTTCAAATATTACTATTAAATATGAAACATTGGTTAAAGGGTTATTGGTAGATGCAAAGCTTAACAAAGTGTGTGGAGTAAAAGTTAAATATCTAGAGACAAACACACAAGAAGAAGTTCATGCGGATCTTGTAGTTGATGCGAGTGGATTTGGCTCAAAAAGTATAGAGTGGCTACGAGAATACGAAATTGAAGTACAAGAAGAGAAAGTTCGTATTGATTTATTTTACGCAACGAAAATGTTCAAACTTAAAGAAAATGAGAAATTAGACTGTTGCAATGTGCTAATGTCTCCGAGTTTCCCTGATAACCCTTATGGCGTTCTTATTCAAACGATAGAAGATAATCGTTATTTTGTTACTTTCAGTGGATACGCAAACGAGAAAGCACCACAAACAGATGATGAGTTTTATGATTTTGCTGAAAACCTATCAATTTCTAATGTTACAGATTTCCTAAACAAGGCTGAGGGAATTACTGATATAAAGACATACAAAATTCCTTATCAAGTACGCCGGCGATTTGATTTAGTGAATAATGTACCAGAAGGCTTATTAGTTGTTGGAGATGCGCAATGTCGTTTTGATCCCGTTTTCGGCCAAGGCGTATCAGTTGCTGCTATGGAGGCTCACCAGTTGCAATTACTTCTGCAAGGTAGAAAACAACTTGATAAAACATTTACACAACAATTTTATAAAAAGGCAGCTAATATAATAGAAACCCATGGGATATGACAACAACGGAAATATCACGTCATCCGCAACTAAAGAGAGAATTAACTACAAAACAAAAATTTCAGCTATGGTATACGAAACAAATATATCGACTATCCGCAAGTAATTCTGATGTTTATATTCGGTTAGTACGAGTGATGAATTTAATTCGTAGTCCATTTCATCTTTTTCATCCGAAAGTGCTACTATCTGTATTACTTAATCGAAAGTAATAGCAGGAATATAATTGATTAAAAAAGAATGTATAACAGTTAGTAAATCTAGAAGGAGAATACGGGATGGAAATATACATAGAGCAACTAAAGAAACAAGATGCTAAGGATTTATTTACGTTTGAACTTACGAATAAATCTTTTTTTGAAACAATGGTACCAAATCGTGGCTCAAAATATTTTGAATTTGAATATTTCCAAAAACTACTAGACGATTTATTAATAGAACAAGCAGATGGAGATTCTTATTTTTATTTAATTCGTAATGAAGAAAAAGAAATTGTAGGGCGAATTAATTTAGTAGATATAGATACGGAAACTCGAATTAGTTCTCTAGGGTATCGGGTCGGAGAAAAATTTACTAAAAAAGGAGTTGCTACAGCAGCCGTAAAATTAATTTTAGATGTAGCGAAAAAGAATGAAATTACTGAAGTTCATGCTAAAACAACGACTAATAATCTCGCATCACAAATTGTACTAGAAAAAAGCGGATTTTCTTCTTATCAAAACGAATCAGATATAACATCTTTAGAATTAAATGGAGAACATGTAAAGTTTGTACACTATATTTGGAGAAATACTTTGCGCTTATAATAAGGAGGGCTTATTCATGAATGATTTACGTTATCCAATTGGCCAATTTACATACAAACGTCCTATAACTGAAGAAATGATTGATACATGGATTCAAGAAATTGAAGATTTACCTCATGAACTAACAAAGGCAATTAAAGATTTAGATCAGAAACAGTTAGATACACCATATCGCGTTGGAGGGTGGACTGTCCGTCAAGTTGTTCATCACGTTGTTGATAGCCATATGAATAGCTACATACGCTTTAAATTAGCACTGACAGAAAAGAATCCAACTATTAAGCCGTATAAAGAAGAGAAGTGGGCAGAGTTACCCGATTCAAAATTACCGGTAGATGTTTCACTAGTAATGCTAGATTCATTACATAAAAGATGGGTTAACCTTTTATATTCTCTAGAAATTGAAGATTTAGAAAAGACATTTAACCATCCTGAAACTGGTGAAACAAAACTTGCTGTTGCAATAGGACTATACGCATGGCATGGTCGTCATCATACCGCTCATATTACCTCGTTAAGAAAGCGACTTAATTGGTAACATGGAGATTATATTAGAGAAGGCGACAGAAAGTGATGCAGAAGTTATATTTCAAATGCAAATAGACTCATTTAGCCCTTTATTACATAAATATAAAGACTATGAAACAAATCCAGCAAATGAAACTATCGAAAAAACTATTTGTAGAATAAATCATGTAGACGGTGGCTTCTATAAAATAATAGTGGCAATGAATCTTGTTGGAGCGATATGCATTTCACAAAAAGAAACACCCTCTAAATTTTGGATCAGTCCAATGTTTATTCACCCGAGTTATCAAGGAAAAGGAATTGCCCAAAAGGTACTTACATTAATTGAGGAAATGTTTCCTGAAGCAACGAGCTGGGAACTTGCTACTATTTTAGAAGAAGAGAAAAATTGTTTTTTGTATGAAAAGATGGAGTATAAAAGAACAGAAGTTATAAAGAAATTAAATGATGAAACTACACTTATTTATTACAAAAAAGAAAGGTAAAGCATATAAAATACGCTTTACCTTTTTATGTTATTTTAGATTAAATATACAAAAACAATGTATGTTCTTCCAAAATACTCGGGTTAGTAATTTTAAAAATGAATAAAAATACAAAAAACCACTACTTTGTCGTAAAGATTACTAACGCTTTTTGAATGCTTAAAATACTATCGTCACCTTTAAATTCTTTCGTAATTGGATCCTCCATACTAGACACCCAAATTTTAAGTTCTGCATCTAAATCAAAATGCCCAGCCGTTTCGATGCTATATTGTGTAATACTTTTATAAGGAATAGAATGGTATTCTGTTTTTTTGCCAGTTACTCCTTGTTTATCTACTAAAATAAGACGACGATTTGTAAATACGATTAGATCACGAATTAATTTATAAGCATGCTCTACTTTTTCATCGTCCAGCATAATCTTCTCTAAATCACGTTCTACACTTTCAGAACTTGTATTTGATGCATTTCCTAAAATACCGCTAAATAAACCCATATTAAATTCCTCCTTTAATATATGTGGAATGAATTACTTATATTGTAACATGTTACTCACAAAGATATTATGACATTACTTTAGTAGTTTCTGGTTATTGTTGTAATTAGTTTATATAACCTCATCTTAAAATCTTATGCTAATATGAAATTAAGAAAAAAGAAGCAGAGGGATATAGCATGAAGAATATTGGTTTAGTATTAGAGGGCGGAGGAATGAAAGGTTTATATACTGCAGGTGTACTCGAATATTTCATGGAAAAGAACTTATTCTTTCCATATGTAGTCGGCGTATCAGCTGGAGCCTGTATGGGAGCAACCTATTTGTCACGTCAAAAAGGTAGAAATAAGAAAGTAAATACAGAGCTAGTATCAGATTACAGGTATATATCTTATCGAAACTTAATTCGAAAACGTGAATTATTCGGAATGGATTTTTTATTTGATGAAGTACCTAATAAAATTGTACCATTTGATTTTCAAACTTTCTTAAACTGTAATGAACAGTTTGTTATAGGGACAACTGATTGCGAATCAGGACAAGCCATTTATTATAATAAAGCAGAACACGGAAATGATATTTTAAAAATCATTCGTGCATCTAGCTCTGTGCCGTTTATAGCACCTGCTGTAGAATATAATAATCGAAAATTATTAGATGGAGGGATTATAGACCCTATACCTGTTTTGAAAGCCCAAAAGGATGGTTATGAAAAGAACGTTGTAATTATGACAAAGCCAGAAGGATATGAGAAGCAGCGAAATAAATTTTCAGGCCTGGCTAAAATTTTATATAGAAAATATCCGAAAATCGCAGAGAATTTAGTAAACCATTATCGTTTTTATAATGAGACGATATCTTATATGAATCAAGAAGAACAAAAAGATAATTTTTATGTAATTCAGCCAAGTGTACAGCTTCCTATAAGCGGAATAGAAAGAAATAAGGAAAAGCTTGTTAATCTATATAATCTTGGGTATATCGATGCTCAATATCATTATGAAAACTTATTAAATTGGATAGAGAAATAAAGGAGGAGGAAGTTGAAGTTAGGAAAACAAATTATTTTTAAGGAATTGCAGAAAATGCATAGTCCACTTCATAAACCGTTTCCTTATCGTGCTACAGCAAAATTGCAACGAGACCTAAAAAGTAAATTTACCGAAGATGATTGTATAAACGCTGATTTTAATCATTATTGGATGCATACAGCAGCTACTTTAAATTCTGTACTAAATGGAAACGAACAGAACATTACGTTTCAACAAATAAAGTGGTTAAGAAAATCGTTTTTTGAGTGGTTTCCGCAATATCGTTTTCTAGAAACAGAAATTGTGAATTATCCCATTTTGTATAGAGATTTCATAAGTTATGAGAAGACCAGGAAGCTATTACTTTATTACCTTACTGAATAAAAGCGAAAACGTACAGGTTACATTACTTGTACGTTTTTTTGTTCATAAAACATTCAATATTAACAACTAGTTTATATAGGAATTCTAATGAGAAGAAAGAAGTACATATAATAGAATGATACAGGGGAGGAGAGAGGAATAGCTGTTTTACTTTAAGTTATTGTCCAACTCGAATACAGTTAGTTATTTATGTTAAAATATTTCGAGTGAAATCAAGCTTTTAAGGATTTCATTAAACAAAACAAGTTAGCAACGTAGAAGGGATAACATTAACATGAAAAACGTATTAAATATAGATAAAGTAGAATCAATAAAATCTTTACAGTCAACAATTAGTAAACTTGAAAATGCCTTATCACAGATGACTCAAAAAGGATCAAATACTACTTTAGTGAAAAAAAGACTCAAAGCAGCTAGTATCGGCTTAGCTATGTTAGAAAGTGTTTGGAAGCAAGAAACTCATCATTATACTCAGGAAGATTTAGCAGAAGCTCGTAATGTTCTGATTGGTTTGCTTCCATCAATTGAAAAGATTTACGTTAAGTCAAAGCTTGGGAGTCCTCAAAGAACACTTTTAGAAAGAAGAATAAAATCATTGGAACTTTCTATTCAAGCAATAGATACTTATTCTAGTAAATAACTCATTTAAAGAGTCTTATTACAAAAGTGTAGCAAGGCTCTTATATCATTCTATCAAAATTTAATATCCTTACTGCCACATTGCAGCAAGGGCAAAACATCTTGATCTACCTCATAATTATTCTTAAACTTCACATCTTCAAGAACATTTCATTGTCTTTAATAAAAATCCATGCATTAAGTAATCTTCAATCGCAAAAACACTCAATTATTTAATTTACGAAAATGGAATACCGCCATGTATTGCTGTAGATTATGTTAATCAGCTAGAAGAACTAACTTTTGAAAACGATATTCCTTGGATTGAAAATCAAATTTCATCTATAAATTCTAATGCAACTCAACTTCACTTTTATATGGTAGCAGGACAACTTGAAAACAAACCTCTTTTAACGGCCAACAATCACTTGTATAGAGTTTTAAAAGATAAAGGGTATAAAACCCCTTATAAAGAGTTTCAAGACGGTCATGATAGCGTGTGAGGTTAAAAAAGTTGTTTGATGGATTGAAAGCTTTGAAATAGATAAAAACCAGACTTTAAAATAAAAAGGAGAGAAAATCTATGAAGCAGGAAGAACTCGATAAAAAACTAAAAAAACAAGAGATTTTAGTAAAAGATGAGAAAGTTTGGTCTTATACGTATGAGGATCATATTAGTTCTATCGTTAAACAAGCAGAACAGAAAGGAGCTTTTGATCATTTACCTGGTAAAGGGAAACCTCTTAATCTTGATAAAGATCTTTCGTACAATCCTGAAAAGCAACTTTATAGAACTTTAGCAAATAATCATGTTTTACCTAGGTGGATTGAGCTTTCAAAAGAAATTGATGATTTAAAAGAAAAGCTAAAAGAAAATACAAATACTGCAGAAGCAGCGGATTTAATTCGAACTATTAATAAAAAGGTATTAGAACATAATCTACTTTGTCCACCAAGCGCGCAAAAAATGAGGGTGAAAATGGATTTTTAACGATTTTCAATTAAGCTATCGCTTACTATATAATTAAGTTAGGCATTTTCAATTCATTACTAAAAGGAGGCAAATATAGTGAAGAATACGTATCAACTTCAAATTCCGAAAGAACTAGAACAGTATCGTAGTATTTTAGAAGAAAGTGTGAAACCGTATGTTAAAGTGTCTGGAACATTAGCAGAGACAACGCTTTTTGAAAGTAAGTTTGGTGGATATCCGTATTTACCTATAGATCAAGAGCATCCTAAAGACTCAAACGGACAACCTATGATGCTACTTGCGCAGTTAAACCTTGAAGAAATACCAAACATTGAACATATGCCTCAACATGGAATGTTACAGTTTTTCATAAGTGCTGAAGAAGATCTTTTTGGAGCAGATTTTGATCATCCCACAAGCCAAAAAGACTTTCGAATTGTTTATCATTCTACAATCACAGCGGATTTAACTAAGGTGATTACTGATTTTAGTTATTTAAACACTTTAGATTTAGAGAATTTTATCATACCCAAAGCAGCAAAACTAAAGTTTGAGTTGGCATATCAACCAGTAACACCAAGAGATTATCGATTTGAAATGATTTTTAATGATAACATTGATTGGGAAGAAATTGTTGATGAAGAAAATAATACAGAATTAGGCGAACTGTATGATGATTTATGTAAGGATCAAGGACATAAAATTGGTGGTTATCCATTTTTCACACAGACAGATCCAAGGGAATGGGAAGAAAAATACCAGCAACATGACATATTATTGATGCAAATCGATACAGACGATTCATTAAATATTATGTGGGGCGATTCTGGGGTTGCTAATTTCTTTATACGTAAGGAAGATTTGTTAAATCTAGATTTTTCCAATGTCATTTACAATTGGGATTGTTACTAGAAGATATAAATAAAATAATAGCAAACAAAAAATCTTCCTGAAGGTGAGGAGGATTTTTTTATGTTAAAAATAAGCGTTATGTTAACTAGAATAAAAAACAATGAGTGTAATGAAAGTCAAGCCTAAATAACAGAAATAACAACAAATAATGTAAAGTTGTAAAACATGTGCAAATAGCAATTAATTCATTAAGTAAAACATAAAATAAAATTATTAATTTATATTTTGTATAGAAATAATTTTTCTGTATAAAAATTTCTTGCCAATCAAAAATGTTTTTAATTCGTTAAATCTTAAGCGATTATTGATTAAGATTTGCTGTGATGAATTTATAACAAATAAAAACGATAAAAACTGAAGAAATTTGTTTAGATAAGATTTAATGTAAATCTCACCAAAAATCTCCGTTTCGTCTCATTGAGTATAGTTTACTTGGGTTTTGATACCTGGTATTGCTTTGTTTCTATAACTGCCTATAATATATATTATGTCTACTAGAAAAAAGTAATAAACTTATTATAGATTAGTTCCATTTGGTATACTTCCCTTTTCTTTATTTATTAGTGAATAGTTCGTTGATGCAGGATTAGTGTAAATAATCATTAATAAAACATAATAAAAAGCAACTTGTTTAATTATTAAATTTAAACAAGTTGCTTTGAATTTGACTAAACTATATTTATAATTTGTTTGCTTTAGCAATTACTTTGATTTCAATTAATAATTCATCGTGAATTTTAATTTTATAATTGAACTTGTTTGTGAATTATTCGATTATCATTACAATTATTCTTTTTCTTGAAAAATATTGTATTTACGCTTTAAATGTAAACCTTTATCTTTATAAATCCACCGTGAAAATTTATTAACATTATTTTTACCACTTAGGTAAATACGATATTGTTTTTCTTTGTCAACAAAACTTAATTGGAATTTATTATTCTCAAGGATATCTTTAAAAGAATTCATAAAATTATATGATCCACCAACAAAACTAACAAAGTATTTGTGAGAGTTAACATGACCATCCCCATCAAAATACCCACGAACAAAATGATGCAAATATTCTTCTGGTACAAAAGGAAATTCAATGTTAAATGATTTACATGGCATAATTCCGTGTATGTTCATAAGGTCGTCTTTTATTGTTTTGCTATTAATATTTAGCATATATACGCCTGTTTTTTTGTTTTGATAAAGTGGCTGGTTTGTTTTTAGTTCTTTTTTTATATCTTCTAAAATATAACTTTCTTTTTGAGATATACTGACACATTGATTTTCTTTCTGTATAACACCATCTGCTGCTATAAACCCTAAAATATAAGCCATATTGTTTGACCACGTTTTAAAATAATCTTCTGTTATGTCATACTTTCTCTTCCAACTCCCTATAGCGCGTCTTGGTACGTTATTGTCTGATAAAACCATACGAATATACCTTGCAGACACATTAGCAAGCATGGCGATTTCTGAGGTGCTCTTCCCTTCAGTATACAAATGCATGATTTCAGATTTTGATAGTTTACATTTTGATTTCTTTTTTCGCTCTATGTGCACTTACATCCTCTCCTTCCTTTCTTTTATTAGAGACATATTTTCTTCTATAACATACAACGAAACGTATGTTCTTTGTTGCGTATAAGAAGGAATTTACTAAATAAAAACAATTTACATGTACTTAATATTTGTTTTAGCTGCCACTGTGCAATTTGTACTTTATAGATACAAATAATGAATTTGACGAATTTATGAAATACAAGGCAATTTAGATGAAAGGTAAAATAATATAGTTTAAACTACAAATAGCTACAATAACAACATACGTAAATTGTTAATCGTAAAAAGGAGAACGAATGAATAAGAAATATACAAATCAAATTCATACTGATATGAGTTTTAAACCGAAAGATATTATAAGTTTAATGACGGATTACTTTAAAATAAAATCAAAGCTGCGTCCTATAAAGGATTTGCCTATCGTTTTATCAAATAAAGATAATGAATCGTTAGAGAGTGTTACATGGTTTGGCCATTCTGCTTCTCTTTTGAAAATAGAAGGTAAAAAACTATTATTAGACCCTATGTTTGGAGATGCCTCTTCCCCATTCCCTTTGTTTAATAGTAAACGCTATAGTGGTACTTTTTCTTTAGAACGTGATGACCTTCAAGAAATTGATGCGATTATCATTTCTCATAATCACTATGATCATTTGAATTACAAAAGTATTATGCAGTTAAAAGATCGCGCAAAGCACTTTTATGTTCCAACTGGAGTTGCACAATACCTTATTAAATGGGGTGTTTCACCTAGTAAAATTAGTGAGCATAATTGGTGGGACGAAATTACATTTGATAATATTAAGTTAGTTTGTGCTCCTGCAAGGCATTTCTCGGGACGTGGTATGACAGATAGAGATCGTTCATTATGGTGTTCATGGCTTATTCTTGGTCAAGAGACTAAAATTTTCTTTAGTGGTGATAGCGGTTATGCCCCTCACTTTAAGGAAATTGGTGATAAATACGGTCCATTCGATCTTACATTAATGGAATGCGGGCAATATGATCCGAGGTGGTCTGCTATTCATATGTTGCCTGAAGAAACGGTACAAGCTCATATTGATGTTAAAGGAGAATTACTTCTTCCGATTCATTGGGGTGCCTTTACGTTAGCATTACACGAATGGAGTGACCCGATAGAACGTGTTACGAAAGAAGCTAACCGTTTAGGAGTTAAAATTACAACGCCTCAAATTGGTGAATCTATTACGTTAAAATCTACAAATTATCCTTCATCCGCTTGGTGGAAGGAAATTTAATTTTAAAATATAAAAAGAGCGAATCCTCTTATAAAGAATTCGCTCTTTTTTCTGTATTTAAACTTATTTCACAATATTGGATTTCCCACTATCTAAAACTCTATTTGCTGGTACACTGGACATTTCAACCACTGTATTCATACTCTTATCAGTCAGTTCAATGAGTTCGGTTTCATGTTTTATTTTATTTAAATCCCACACCATCCCATGAAATTCATTATGCTGACCACTTACCTGTATAATGCTTTTTGTTTTATTTGAAGGCTGTATTTGAAGATTTGTAAATTGATTCCCACTAATTTCATTTGGCGTAGTTACTTGACTATCCATATAAATCATATTTACACAGTCTTCTAAAGAAAAGTTCATAAAACGATTGGCATTTATCCAAGCTTGTCCGGTGCTCGGTTTTTTTGCTACTAATTTTAGTCCGGTTTCCATTCCTACAATTTTAATGTTTTCGAAGTTAACAAACGAAATTTCATTTTCTTTTCCAGCAGAGTATAAAGAAATTCCGGTACCTTTATTCGTTTCCGTCCAATTGATAATATTTATATCTTTTATTTGTGTTTTGTTCCAAGTGTTATAATATTTATTTTTACCGTCTAAATAAATAACTTCAGAGTTAAATTTAGGATCGTCAATAGCTATATACGCTCCTTCAATGGATGCGTTGTTCTCCAGTTCTAGAACTCTAAAGTTTCCCTCAACTACAAATTGGGATCCATAACCAAATAATAATTTCACACCTTTTTTAACAATGATTGGTGACGTAATTTTATACTTCTTATCATCAAGTAATACCGTTTTAATTTTACTAGATTCTGCTTTATTAATAGCAGATTGTATTTTTATTGAATCATTTTCCCCTTTAAAGTTTTCTACATACAAGTTAGTACTTTTAGCTGCATAGTCTTTTTTGTTGTATTGATAAAAAGCAAAAATAATTAAAACTATACCAATGAGTAAAACAATTATTTTCTTCATCATACTCACCCCATATCGATTAATCTATGGCTTTTATATTGAGGTTATTATTTTACTTTGTATTTCAGATTACCATTGCTGCTTTGTCTATGAATTATATTATGTAGGAATTAGTAAACTGTTTGCTTTACTAATACATCATTCTTATAATGTATTGATTTATGATTTCATAAAACAAAAGTCTGCTTGTACATAATGTAATTCCTTCCTCTATCCCTAATAAGCTCTTACTGGTGATATAAGATGTACTGCTGCAGATTGTTCTCCTGCTTCAATCAATATCGGTCTCATAGAACCGCCAAAGCTTAAAGTAATCGTTTCTTCTTTTATTGCTCGTAAAGCATCAACCATAAAACGCCCATCGAAAGATATATTTAATTGTTTTTCACCTTGAATTGCATCTATTTGTTGCGTTTCGGATATTTTCCCAATTTGAGAAGCATTTGAAGAAATTTTAATTGTGGATTCGTTTATGATTTCTAAGTTAACATTGTTATTGGCCCATTCACTTGCTAATAAACTTGATCGGTCTACACCTTGTAATATCTTTTTTCTATCTACGTTAATAATCGTTTTAAAATCATTTGGAATAAGGTTAGAAATATTAGGATATTTCCCTTCAATTAGTCTTGAATATAATGTAGTTGTTCCGAACGTAAATATAATATGACTCTCCGAAAGGTAGATATATACGAATTCCGAATTGCTGTTCATTAATTTTAGAAGTTCATTAATGGTTGCGCTTGGTACAATACAATTTGCTTTTACATCTGAGGAAAGTAGCGTTTCACGTATCGCTAGTCTATGTGAGTCAGTTGCAGCACAAATTAACTTATTATTAGATAACTCTATATGCACCCCAGTAAGAACAGGTCTAGATTCATTTTTTGCTACTGCAAAAAATGTTTGTTTAAATACTTCAATCAATTGCTCTGTCTCTACTTTGATTTCTGCATGATTGTCTATAAGTGGTACATTCGGAAACTCATCTGCAGGAAATCCATTTAAACTTAATGTGATTTCTTCTGATTGTATCTTAATAATTTGCTCATTCTTACTTTTTATTGCTATATCACTTGGCATTTTCTTTATTATTTCAATGAAATACTTTGCAGGTACAACAATAGTTCCTGCCTTTAAAATAGTTGCAATCTTTTCGTCTTCAATTAAAACAGGAATGAATTTTTCAATAAAAATATTCGAGTTACTTGCAATTAAAGTAATTCCAGATTGATCTGCAGTTATTTTTATACCAGATAATATAGGAATTAAAGATTTTGTTGATATTGCTTTGTTGACTTCTGAAAGTGCTTGAGTGAATTGTTTGTGATTAACGATAAACTCCATTTTTTCCCCGCCTTACATGAGATAATATTTTTATGAAGATTGATGAACGATTGTTCCGTTAAAAAAATAAGGTACTGTTTCTTTCTTTTGTAATAAATCTAGTAAATGTTCTGGTATGCGTAAATATGGAGCTGCTATATGTAATTCCATCCAAGTAATCTCTTCAATTTCTTTTGGCCTTGATATATTTGTTTCCCCGCCGATTATTTCACCTGAAAAATTAAAGAATATTGCATGGTGTCCTCTCTCTTCGAAAAAAGCTTCGCTAATGTAACAAATACCATTTACAGTTATATGTAGACCGGTTTCTTCTTTCACTTCTCGAATGACTGCCTCCTCTAACGTTTCTCCTAATTTAACTGCACCACCTGGTAGTGTGTAATAAGAACCATTCTTCCCTTTGTTTTTTACCATTAAGATCTTTTCATTTGTTTTATCGTATAAAAGCGCATATGTAACATTTACTTTTTTCATCTAAGTCCACCTTCAATAACGAGAATTTTCTGTCTTTGTTACATTCTACCATTTAATCGTTTTAAAATATAAAAAAATTAATAGAGTATTTCATTTATCTATCCTTAGTAAAGGTAATAATCGATCCCCCTTCATTTCTAAATAAAAAGAACGTATTTTGAAAGTAATTATTCAACGTACGCTCTTTATGATTTGATTGATTCATTTTGGGATTCTATATATTTTCTAACCTTTTTTCCAAATAGTATCGATTATGCCCTTTAGGGTGATTTTCACTTACTCCAATTACTTTATATCCATGTTTTTTATAAAAAGCAGGTGCCTGAAAGCTAAAAGTATCTAAATTGATTAGGCTACACTCTTTTTCAATTGCAAATTCTTCAATACATTTTATTAACTTGGTTCCATAACCTTCGTGTCTATATTCTTCTGTTTTACTATTTTCATTTTAAATATCACGCTCCTTTTAAAGTATCTATTCAATTTAATAATCGTAATATCCTGTCTAACTTAATTGTCGTAGTGCACGGTTTCATTTCACTAAAACTTAAAAAAGCCGTACTACATTTTATTTGTAGTATGGCTTTTTACCACGTTTGATTCTTTTTACTTAAAAATTCCGTTAGTTTGAACGTATAAGTACAATAATTCAATTGTATTACTGCGAAAAAGAATGAACATTCCTAAACCAATTAGAACGATTGGAACGCTAATATGACAATTTCTCTCAAGTACTTTAGCTAAAATAGGAGCTCTTAACAATGTGTAGCTAATAGAACACCATATTGCTATCATGCAAAAAAAGATAATTAATGTAACGATATTTGCTTCCAAGGATTGACTAGTGAACATTGGTATATAAATTGAGATATTATCAGCTCCATTAGCTAATGTAATCGCAGCTACTTTAAATAATGAACTAGAAGCTTTATCAATGACTTTATTACTTTTGTTAGAACGAAGCGAGAATAGTCCTTTAACACCCATATAAATTGGCACGAATCCTAATACCCCAATCCACGAAACAGGAATGAAAAAAGAGCTTAAAGACCCAACGATACTTAGAAAAATAATCATACTAAACCCCACATATTGTCCAATAGCAATATAAAGTTTTTTTCTCATAGCTTTTTCGCGGACAGCTCTATCTTCTTTCCTAAGTACTTCTGTTCTTACTTGTGAAAATAAAACAAGCAGTATAAAAATATCATCAATATTTGTTGTAGCGAATGCCACAACAGAAGAAATTATGGTTGTAATCAATATAAGCCAACTACTTTCATTGTAAACTTATAAGAAAATAATGATCTATGAATGAAGTGCACGTTCCATCACAAAGTTGGTTAACTGTAATTTTCTATATGTTTTTTAACAACATGTTAGTTCCTTTATAAAACAATATGAATATTCTACGCATCTGCTACTTAGTTCATCAAGAAATAAACAACTTTATTACTTCTCAAATCATTTCATTTTAAATTAAATAACTCTATTCTCTACACAAAAAAGAGCCCTATATTAGGACTCTTTTTTGTATTAAGCTACTTTCCGATGTAAATGTTTTAGTTCATTTTTCTTCTCTGCATTTGGTGGACGGATTAATATTGAAATAATGAAGGAAATAACACTTAAAACACCGATTATAATGAAAGTTGGTTGAAATCCCCCGAGTATCGCTCCAATAAATGATCCTGCAAGCGCACCAAATCCGAAACCTTGATAGACAATCCCGTAATTTGTACTATGGTTTTTTAATCCAAAGAAATCTCCGACAATAGCTGGGAATATGGTTATATTACCACCGAAGCAAAAGGCGACACTTGCTACACAAGCAAAATAGATTCCATAATTTAGCGGAATAAAACTTAAAGTAAAGACTGACAAACCTATGATAATAAACGTTGCAGAGACAATTTTCATTCGGCCGATTTTATCTGATAACGTCCCAAGAATGATTCTACCTACTGTATTAAAGATTGCAATCATAGCAACGGCGTTTGCAGCGGTTGCTGCGCTAAGTCCGACGAGTTGTACACCGATATCTTTTACCATACTGATTAAATACAAGCCACCCATACACGAGGTGAATAACATAAAAAATAGCAGATATACTTGTTTCGTTCGCATCATTTCACGCGGAGTATAGTCATTGTGTAATGTTTCAGTTACAGCATTACTTACAATTGCCTCACGTAAGAAGAACGATCCAATTAACACTAAAAGTAACACGATAATACCCCAATATAAGAATGCTTGTGATACACCAAGGTTATCGATAAGATTTCCGTTTATATATCTAAAGATTAAGCTGCCCATTCCATACGCTGATACAGATATACCTGAAATAAGCCCTTTCCGATCTGGAAACCATTTAATTAAATTAGATAGTGATGTAATATAAGCTGTTCCATCCGCATAACCGACAACGACACCAGCTAATAAATATAATAGTGGTAAGGAAGAAACTTGTGAACTAAGTATTAAGCCGAGTCCTAAAACAATTCCTGCAGTAGCAATAAGTTTCCGAAGTCCTAATTTTTTCTGTAACTTTGCTGCAAATAAAGTTGAGAATGATAAAGAAAAACTTGTTATAGAGAAAGTTATCGCTACTGAATTGAGATTCCATCCAAACTTACTTACAAGGGGTTGATTAAATAAACTCCATGTATAAATTGTTCCAAGGCCAATTTGAACAATTATTGTACCTAGAACAATTAGTAACGGATTTATAGAAGTTTGTTTCATACTAACTGTCCCCTTCTTTTATCTTGACATGAATTTTCACAGTTAGTATATCCATCGTAAATTGCAAGATACTGTACGGAAAATGGTAATTAAGTTCATATACACAAAAAGACACTTCATAAAGAAGTGTCTTTTGCAGGTTATATCAGATGTTTCTAAAGAAAGCTTTGTTAAGATAAGCCATTTTCAAATGCTTATGTATATATGTTATCAAATAATTTCTCATATGTGATGAGACTTAAGACGTATTTTTCATTCATCATATAGTCGGATGAAAAATTAATATTCGATTTCATCAAAATCTTTCGGCTGCGGTACAGTTTGCATATTAGCTGCATCTTTTGGATCGCTATAAATCGCATTTTGCTCTGTATTTACATCTTTTATATTTTGTTTTTTATTTTTGTTCACTTTATCTTTCACTTTCAATCACTCCTTTTTGTTATAGGAGTAATTATGCCCTATTACCGTTACTAAATGTATCAGCGACTAAATTACTAAATTCACGTAAATAATATAAGTAATTATCACCGCCGTAGTTATATCTTTTGTTATACATTTTTGCAACAACTACATTATATTCAGGTATTACTAAAATAGTCGGTCCAGTAATCCCTAATATTTGATACGACCCTTTTGGAACACGTTCACCAAGTTCGCTTAATTGTGCAGGCTCATTTTGGATGAACCAAAACAATCCATTTTGTGGTAGCTCTTTGTTTATATATGTTGGACTCTGCAAACTCGTAGCGATTTTTATAACTTCTTTTGGAACAATTTGTTTATCATCTATCATACCTTGATTTAAATGAAGATTGCCCCAATGCGCAAATTCTCTAGCTGAGACAAATAATTTTTTTCAGTACCGTCATCTACCGTACCAATTTCACGAATTGCGTCTTCATTTGGATTATTAACAACGTCAACTAAATTTTCATCTCGCTGAACTCTCCAACCTGTTTCTTGAAAATTAGCAGGTTTAAACACACGCTCCTTTAACAATTCAGGAAAACTTTTGTTATATAGCTGATAAATAAGACGTGTCATCATTTTTACATTAATATCTCTATACGCCCATGATTGTCCCGGTTCAAATTCACGAAAAAATGTCCTGTCATTCGTTTCTTCTAATCCGTGCGAATGTGTTACTAAATGTCTTATCGTCGTTTTACCAAGCAATGCAGGATCAAAGTCTTTAAAATATTTTATCGCTTCATCATCAATAGAGTTTATTTTCCCCTCGTAAAGCGCATACGCTATCATTAATCCTAAATAACTTTTTCTAGCAGAAGCAACGTTAAATTGTGAAGATGCTGTTACTTTCTTACTTGTAGATGTATTTGAGTGATAACCACTATAATGCTCTAGTACGATTTTATTATCTTTTATAATACAAAGTGCTGTAGCAGAACTATGATTTTTTTCTTTTATATCCTCTACCCAAGAAATCAACTTATCATATGTATACAAATAAATCCCCCTTAATACACATAAACATTACAGCTTGAAAGAAAAGTGCAAAATAGTTTTCACACCTTTCTTTCAAGTAAAATAGCTTTGATGTTCTATACTTAAATGATCCACCAGTTCCAGCAATTAAAGCAACCGAAACATCCTGCACAACCTATACACCCGCCGCAACGACCTGCACATCCACCGCATCTACCGCCACATCCACCGCAACGTCCACCACAACCTCCGCATCCGCCGCAACGACGTGCATCGTCTTGAATATAGTAGTATGGATATTGACTTTGTTGTTGATCCCAATACACAATATTGCCAGTTTGATAATCATTAAGGTTTAATGATTGTAGTTCTTGTTGAAACTGATTCATTATGAAACCCTCCATTTATAAATGTAAATTTCGTCCAAATATTAAAGTTAATAAATTCTTGTAAACAAAGTAGAAACAAGACTATAGACTAAATGCGTACATCAACAAAATATGAACTTACACTAGGTGATGTACCTTGTTTTTTAGCCTATTTTCTTTATATTCATTTGATGGACGTATTTACTATAAATAAAGTGATTTAAAAATTACTAATCCAACAATTTAGTAGTTCATCATTTACCTTTCTTTTTAGTAATTCCTTCACTAAAGGCATTGGCATGATTTCATAATGATTTAAGGCTTCTTTATTATAATCTATCCAGTGAAATGCTAAATGAGACTCGCTAGATTTCGGTGTTAAGTCCGTATGTAAATCTTGTGACTCTACTTCAAAAATGTGGTTAATTTCATGATGAAGCACTTCTTTATCTTGCCATTGATTTTCTATGACGCCTAAAAATTGTTGTATAATACAGTTTACTCCAAGTTCTTCTCTTAACTCTCTTTTTAATGCATTCTCTGCTGATTCTCCAATTTCAACATGGCCACCAGGTAAAAAATAATGATGGTCAATATATTCAGCAACTAATAATTTTTCATCTTTTATCATGAGTGCTCGTACAATATGATGAAATTTACTTTTCAATTGGTATTCCTCCTAGTTATTCAATGTATAGTTGCTCAAAATAGTCATTTAGTATTGGTATAATATAAATCATAGGTGTTTCATACGGATGAATATCATTAATAACTTCAAGAGCATCTTTTACAAGTTCTCGTTTACACTTTATTTCAACTTTACATTCTTGCCCTTCGCATATTCGCCCAATTTCTCCATTAAAAGGAGATGCCTCGTCTAAAGGTCTCCAATATCCTTTCACTGAACTATAGGAAAGACAATGGTCATATTCGCCCGTTTTACATGCTCCAATTTTATTTAATTCATCCCTTAATGTTTCAATATATTCTTCAGGAATGAACACTTCAATTTTCACTTCAGTAAATTGCATATTTCATTTCACACCTTTACTTCCTAATAGTTAAACAAATAAACGATATACTTGCTCACCATCATACTCCTGTCCTAATGATATGAAACCATATCGTTCATATAATCTCTTTGCAGAGATATTATCTTTATGTACGGTTAATCTAATTTCTTTACACGCCTTAAACGTATTTTTTATTAAGTATATACTTTCTTGTAATGCCGCTTTTCCATAACCGTTACCTTGCTGCTTTCGATCGATAATAAATCCGTTTATCCAATACATATCAGTTGTTTCTTTTACAACAGCATGCATAACAAAACCAACCATTAGATCACCATTGTATATCGCAAATGGTAGGTACTCTACAGCGTCCCCATCTGGTTTTATATATACTTTAGCAAGTGAAACTGCTACAGATGGAACAAATTTCGTCTGATTATCTTTAACTTGTAACTTTAAAGCATCTTCCCAATTCTCTCTCGTAACAACCTTTAACTGGATATTCAATATGGTAAGCTCCTTTATATAGAGGATGTATGTTTATATTCAACGTAGCGAAATAATTCCCTTTTTCGACAACAACTTAATACTTTTTCCAAGAAATACTCTCCCCTCACCAAAACATAGAGTCATCAATAACTATGTATATGAAAAAAGCAAGTATATCTATGCGAATTTTAGAATGGATAATGTTTTACAAAATATTAAAAAGGAACTAGCGTATGCTAATTCCTTTCTTAAGTAACCATTCTCAATTTTAATTAATTATCGTATCCTTCATAAATTGCATCATTTATTTGATTTTGTATTTTTTTATCATCAGGTACAGGTTTCCACCAATTTCCTGTAATAAATAACATAGTTAATAAATTATAACTATCACTAAAATAGCTTTCTCTCTTATTCTTCATCCAATCCCAACCACTATTTACCCACTTTTGATTATTGCTATTTGTTATACTTGCAGCAATAAATGGCGAAACGAATACAGCAGTTGAATAACTACCAATATTGGATCCGTTTAATTGATAACCATCCACAATTTTAGAAGGATTTCCATTCGTTTTATTTTGAATCCATGAAGATACTTTATCAGAAATGACTTTACTTCGCTTCTCGCCGTACATCGCATAGTCCATTACAATTCTTAAAGGTACTCGACTAGCATTATAATAATATGCATTTGTATATTCTGACTCATTTAAGAAGTCTTTAGGTGCGGGTTGTGGTGGGTTTTTTACAACAAAATCTGAAATAAGTCCTGTATTTGGAGAGTACTTATTACTAAATTGCGTATAAACATCGTACAAATTATTAATAACAGTAAGCCAAGTTTTATCACCTGTAAATTCATAGAATGCTCTAAGGTGTGACATCATCCAATCAGATGGTCTCGTATCAAGCGAACTTTTAGAATCCCAATCTCCTAAATTTAGTCGGTTATTATTTGTAACATTACTAGCTTTAATACCTTTTGTAATCATGTCTTGTGCTTCTTTCAAATAATTAACTGTTCCATTAGATCCCCACTGCTTATGAGCAAGAAGAAGAGAATACGCAATATCTAAATCTCCATCAGTAGCAGAATCAAAATGACCTTGTGCTTTTTTACTATCTGCGACAACCCATCCCATTAAATTAGGATTTTGAGAACTTTTAAAAGTTCTTGCTGTTTTAAATAAACCGTCATAGATTTTTTGAGCATTCGAATCATAACCAGCCATTAATACTGTAATTATCATCCCATACCCTTGACCTTCTGAAGTTCCAAGTGGCTTAAACCCATCCGCATCCCCCGTAATCTCTCCTTTTACGTAATAACCACCAGGTAAAGAAGATAAATCATTTTTCAAATATTTCTTTTTCCAATTATCGTAGTAACTTCTTACAGAAGCATTTAAACTTTCCTGTGTAACATGATTCGGTTTTATAACACCTGCATAATTAACTTGCTGGGGAAATGGTTTCATCTCCTTTGCAGCAGCTACTTGTTGATTAACTACGGGAATAGAATTTTGTATTGAATTGTCTGTTACACTTGCTGCGAAACTAGAATTAGAAAAACTAGCTAGTCCGATTCCTACAATAGAAATACATGTGAAAATATTTCTTTTTCCATTCATTATGTTGTCAGCTCCTTTTAAAATGCTTACTACATAAAATGTAACATACAATATTTAACTACAATACAAAATATTATATTTATCAACATAAGAAAGAAACTATATAAAAAAGTATCATAAAATTATTATTGAATTACATTATACGGATTGATTATTTGCTAAATTCCTATGTTTTTCTTTTCTTAATACTGGTATATGAGCAATCACAATTCCAAGTATAGTAATTCCTCCGCCAATTATCGAAACTAAAGTTGGCACTTCTCCTAACCATATCCAAGCAATGAAACACGCAGTTATTGGCGTTAAATATAGAGAACTTGTTGCTTCAGAAGCACCAGCACGAGATATAATATAAGCCAATGCAATATACGGGAGTACTGTTGGAAAGACACCTAAATATATAACGCTCAAGTTAACTTCAAGAGGAGCTGCTAGTATTTCTTGATAAACTCCGGGTAAGAAAATAAGCATACATACAGTACTAGACAAAATTGTATATATGGTAAATGGTAAGAAGCCGTATTTTTTTAAGTAAGATGTTTGGAAAACGAAAAATAGACTTTCTGAAATCGCCGCTAATAATATAAATAATCCCCCGCTATTCAATTGAATAGCATCGCCTTGGCTAAATGAAATTAAGGCAATTCCTGCAAAACTCATTACACCACCGATCCAGCCATTTAATTTCATTTTTTCATTCAAAAAAACAGAAGCAAGAATTGCCGTCACTATTGGAGTGACTGAAATAATTAAACTTGCAGATCCAGCATTTACTGTTTTTTCGCCGTAATTTAATGCGATGTGATAAATAGTAAACCCTAAAGCACCAAATATAAAAATTGCTGGGATATCCTTTAAATCCGGTAATCGTAGTTTGTATATAAATGAAAATAACAAAAGTATAAATGAGGCGATTAATAAGCGTAGTAAAGTAAGGTGTTCAGGCGTATAAGATTCAAGCCCCAGACGAATTGCTGGAAAAGCAGTTCCCCATATAAGAATTGTAAAAGCATGAGCACATATAATGCGTAAATCCCATTTTTTATTATGCATGTTTTCTCTCCCTCCTTAATAAACCAACCATTTTTAAATTACCAATTATTTCTTTTCATCATATTTAATAGTTGATACAATGTCTTCAACCAGTTATTTATCGGAAAAACCAACCACTTTGAATCTTTTAAATTAACGAAGGAGTTTTTTATATGACAACCGATAAAAAAGTGCCCAAATATCGGCAGATAATAGACTATATGAAAGAAAAAATTGAAAACGGAGAATGGCCAATTGGAAGTAAAATCCCTAGTCAGCGGCAGTTAGCAAAATTATTTCATGTAAATCGAAGTACTGTAATAAATGCGCTAGATGAACTTATGGCAGATGGTTTAATTCAAGGACAAATCGGAGCAGGAACAATTGTAACAAATAATACATGGTCATTATTAGCAACTAATCCCCCGCCCGATTGGAGTGAATATGTAAAGGCCGGTATTCATAAACCAAGTAAGTTAATGGTGCGAGAAATAAATGAAGCAGAAGCAAATAAAACGCTTATCCATCTTAGTAAAGGTGAACTTGCACCTCATCTTTTCCCGCTCGAAACTATGCAATCTATAATTAAAAACGTCAGTGAGGAATTAGATTATTTCGGATACGAAGAACAAAAAGGTTTTTATCCGTTACGTGAAGCAATAAGCAAATACGTAAAATCATTTGGAATACATGCATCACCGGGTTCTATATTAATAGTCTCTGGTGCACTCCAAGCATTACAATTAATATCAATTGGTCTTTTACATAGAAAATCAACTGTTTTACTTGAACAACCTTCTTACTTATATTCACTTCATGTTTTTCAATCAGCAAATATAAATTTATCCGGTATATCAATGGATCATCACGGTATTTTACCTAACGACTTATTAAAACGAATTAAATATAGTCAAAAGAATAATATTTTATATTCAATCCCTTGTTTTCAAAATCCAACGGGGATATTGATGTCCAAAGAGCGAAGAAAAGAAATATTAAAAATATGTGAAAAAGAGAAATTGCCTATCATCGAGGATGATATTTACCGAGAGTTATGGCTTGATGAATCACCTCCAGCTCCTTTAAAGTCGATGGATAAACATGGACATGTATTATATATTGGTAGTCTCTCTAAAACACTTAGCCCAGGACTTAGAATTGGATGGATAATCGGACCAGAACCTGTTATTGATAGATTGTCAGATATAAAAATGCAAACAGACTATGGATCCAGCTCTTTATCTCAAAGAGTAGCTGCTGAATGGATAAATGAAGGTTTTTATGAAGCACATGTAGCAAACGTAAGAATGCACCTGAAAGAACGAAAACAAATAATGATACGAGCTTTAAATAAATATTGTGCAGATATTGCATCATGGGATATTCCTAGTGGTGGATTTTTTATATGGCTAAAGGTTGTACATAACATTCCGATGAAAAAACTATTTTCAGAGGCACTACCAAAAGGAATTCTTTTAAATCCGGGACGTATTTATGAAGAAGAATCAGATCAGTACATTCGTTTATCATATGGATATGCTACTCCAGAACAAATGACTAACGGAATTAAATTGCTCAGTGAATTAATTCGGAAGTTAACGGCATAAAAAAAATCCTCTTTTGTTTTTGGAGGATTTTTTTTATGTATCTTATTTACCACAATTTCATTTCCTGCCCTAATAAAATAAGTTCTTCATAAGGATCTCCGTCAATATTTAATACTTGAGCAAAAGCAGGTTCTGTTTTTAAACCTTGTTCCTTTAAGTGAATAACTTCTTCCCTTATATGGGGATGCTGCATTAATAACATGTGCTCCACTATCATATGTCTATATGCATTTTGATTACGCACTGGCTTAGGTTGAGCAAATAATTCAAATTCAAAACCTTCGAATTCAAAATTCACCTTTATCGATTCAGTACCTTTAATTTTTTTCTTTTTAATGTTGAACCCTCCATAAGAACCATATAAAGATCTCATTTCCTGCTCAAAAACATCAAAGTTATATACTTCCATTACAATATCTAAGTCAGATTGAGGAGTATCAATTCTTATCGGGATTGTCCCGCAAAGAACGGGATTATATAAAGCTAAATCCTCCATTATATTTAGGCTATTCAAAACATCATATATTTTTTGTTGCTTGTCATTGCCCGATTGTAAATATGTAATAGATGTAAACATAGAAGTCTCTCCTTCATTTAACATAATAATCAGCTCACTAAATTTGAGAAAATAGTTCAATCATTGGATTTTGTTCTAGGAGTACCTTTATTTCAATATATTAAGCCGAACTAACTATATTTTTCAACTTTTCTCCTATACTGCAATACTATAAAAATAAAAAAAGGAGGAATTATTATGAGCATTTTTAACATTCTTTTAACCATACACATCCTATTTGGAACAATATGCTTAATCACTGGTATTGTAGCGATGGTTGCCCAAAAGAAGAAAGGAAAACATACCGAATGGGGCGAAATATATCATGCATCCTATGTTGTCATTACCCTTACGGCAATAATATTATCCATTATCAACTGGGATAAAATCGCATATTTATTTTATGTAGCAATCTTCTCTTATTCATTTGCGATTTATGGATACCTTGCACGAAAAAAACGTTGGAAAAATTGGCTCCATCACCACATTAGAGGTATGTTAGGTTCTTATATAGGTGCAGTCACCGCACTTTTAGTAAATGTCGGCATCCATATTCCCATTATAAATTTACTTCCGCCAATATGGTTTTGGTTTTTACCCACCTTAATTGGTATCCCCCTTGTAGCCAGTGTATCAAAAAAATATAAAAAGCGTAGTTGAAATTAATTACATTTTGATTACTTTCTGATTATTAGAATGAAAAATTATACTCTATGTATCACGAATGATATCATGATTGCTCGCCCTATGAATATTTAAAATAAAATGCCGCCCAACAGGACGGCTCTTATTTTCACTTTACAAACGTAACATATTCACCAGAAACCCATTGATTTCCACCAACATTATACCAACCATCTTTATATCCAAATGATTGATATTTTTCACCTTGATACACGTTTTTCACAATGCCGTAATTTGTTCCTGGGCCGGTACGAACACGCAATACATCAGCGATTATAGTAACTACACCTACACCCTCGTTTGATGATTGTGAAGGTGTTGGTACATTTCCTCCCGTATAACGAATATATGATGGATCGTTATAAATCCACTGATCGCCACCGAGATTTAACCAGCCATTTGATTGTCCAAATACTTTGCAGGACTCTCCTTTCCCTAATTGACGAATAACGCCATATCCAGTACCAGGTCCTTTTCGTAAATTTACATTACTACCGTTAATATAAGCAATCCCTACACTATCATTCGACGGGGGAGGAGTCACTACGTTTTGAGCACCTTTTCCAAAAGTATCCGTTCCATATCCTTTGTAGTTATATTGCAAATGCGGGCTATCCATAAATCCTTTCCAGTCACCGCCCCATTCAAAGCCAATTTGTTTAGCATAACGAATTGCTGATGCCCACGGTTCTTTATTATAGCCATTCCAATCTTCTGTACCATTCGACTGAATTGGAACAAAATCTAATGCCTGTCCTACTAAATGATATGAGCGCATCGTTTGTGATGCTCCTTTACGAACATATTCACGTTGTTGCTCGACCGTACGGATTGTTTCATAAATTAATACTTCAATTCCATTGTCGATACAGTACTGATACCACTTAAAAGCTGCAGCTTTCGTATTATCCGCTAATTTATTCAGATTACTTACATTTCTATTGTGGTATTTCAATATGCAACATCTCCTTTTCTATTATCCTATGCAAAATTCATCTCATGGGTTGTACATATACCTAGAACGATACGAAGTACAAATACATAAGAAGCCAATTCATCTAAAAAGGTTTTCACTTCTAGCTTCAAACTTTGTAAACTGAAATGGAAGCAATAAAAAAACCACAACCTAAGTCTTTCAGTTGCGGTTTTTGGTATTTTCTTTTTATATGCTACATGCCTTCTTGCATTGATAATCCTAGTATACAGGTTGTGTAAATTTTCCCTTTATGAATAACACTACTTATTCATGATTTTTCAAATCCAATATTGAATGTAAATGATCCGGATAATTAGTAAACATTCCATCGACTCCCCATGCAAGCAACTTTTTCATATCATTTTCATTATCTACTGTAAATGGATGAACTTCTAATCCGCTTTTCTTTATTTTCTTTACATAATCTAAATCAATATATTTGTAATTCATACCAAGACCTATGCAGTACATTTTATACTTTTCTATCTCTAATTTTGTTAATTGAACCACTTTTTTATAAGGTAATAATTGTACTATGGATATATTACTATTTAAGCTATGAATCTTTTGTAGACTTTCTTCACTAAACGATTGAATAATAACTTTATCATGTATTTCGTAGTGATTAATAATTTCTAATAATTTTTCTTCCATTCCTGGATATTCATCAGGTGATTTTGTTTCGATATAATAGTTCGCGTTATGCCCAAACGTTTCAAGAATTTCTGTTAATGTTGGGACTTTAACATTTTCAAATTCTTTCTTTGCTAAGTTCGGATATTTTTCATTGAAAAAAGAGCCAGCATTTAGTTGCTTTATTTCTTCTAATGTATGCTCTTTCACCAGCCCAGTACCATTCGTTGTACGGTTTAATGTTTCATCATGCATAGCCACTAAATGTCCATCTTTTGTCATTTGGAGATCAATTTCTATATAATCCCCATTCATTTGTTGTCCTAATTGATATGCTGCTATTGTATGTTCAGGTGCGTACGCAGAAGCGCCTCTATGTGCGATATTTTTTATATGATTTGATTGGCTAATAGCTTTAGTATACTTATGTTCATTTATTTTCTGAAAAACAAAGATACTTATTACTATAAAGGCACAAATTATTGTAACGAGATATATCTTTTTCATAACGATTTATAAGCTCCTATATAAAGACGATTTAACTTGAATGATTTACTTAATTAAATGTCGATTTTCGAATACAGTCATTTTGCCGATAGCTTGAAATCCCGATTTTTTATAAATATTGATTCCATCGGATGAAGCTTGTAATACACAATACGTATTTTTAAATTTTTGTGCTTCTTGCAGAAGAAAATTGAACATAATAGATCCGAATCCTCGTCCTCTCATTTCTTCTTTCGTTGCGATGTCATAAATACCAATACTATCTTTTGAACATATCAATGAACCAACAGTTACGACTTCGCCTTCATAAAATCCTAAAAGTAGTTTCATATTCTCACTGTTCCATAAATCAAGAGTAGAAATTTGATTATAGAATGCTTGTACATGTATACCTTCCTCTGATGTGCCGAATAGATTAGCTAAAGTTTCTCCAAATTTTTTTATTAGTCCAGGTGATGATGCTTGTTGAATTGTAAAACTTACTGGCATGTTTATTGTTGGAGAAATTGTTTTTAAATCTGCTACCATCGCAATATTTTGCTCCGTTTCTTTTAAACCGATTTTATTTAACCCGCTTTTTATATCCCGCTCTTGCTCCTCATCCCATAACCAAACACTCATTGGAAATTTCTTTTGATTATAGTATTCTACCTCCTTATGTAATTTCTCGACCCCTTCCGTTAAATTATTGTTCAGTAGAGTAATGATATTGAATGTATCGGCAGGTAATCCACAATCAACAGCAATATAATCTTTCGTTTCTTTTATACTCATTCCGGGCACAAATTGCGCAACATATGAAGTTTTAAATGCAAAGTTTTCTAGTAGTAATTGTTTATAATTCATCAATAGTTCTCCTTTTCATAAAAAGTAATACTCGAATCTCTCTATATTAAATATAACATATTAGAAATTTACCTTTTTTTATAAAAAGTACCTCTTTAAATTGTGCTCTATAGTTTAAAATAATTAAAAATGATATAACGTTGTCGGAATGAAAAAAGTGGTATATAATAAATATTAACATTACTAGTAATTATTTTAGGTATTCCTAGAATAAAGGAGCGATACATATGAAAATTACTATTTATTTCGGAAGTCATGAAGATCAAGATGTTCGTACTATGGACTGTCATTTAGATGTAGAAGATACAGAAGAGATTGTTTCTGTATCATAATATAAATAGTTAGGGTAAACCCTATTCCCTACAGCGTTTAAGGCACCTTTTATAAGGTGTCTTTTTTGTTATATTTTCATCAAAAACCCTTTACTTTATAGCGTTTTAATAGTAAAATATAAATATACGAACAAATGTTCTTTTTTATTTCAAACGTACATGAAGGGATGATTTTAACAATGGCTCCATTAAAGCGCAGAGGAAGAAAAAAGCAAGCACCTATTATTTCAAATACAGGCTTTATCGGCTCTGTCTTTATTGATACATTGGAGTTACAAAAGAAATCCTATTATTTCGCTCGTAAAAAACTTCAAATTGTTCATCACGTATTAGATGGTCTCTCTGGAGCAACAAGCGCTTTGTTTAAAGAACATAACATTTCAGCATACATGTCATGTGTATATTTACATAAACAAAAGAAAATTGGTTTTGTTCTTTCAACGAAACCATTTGAACAAAGTGATGGCGTTGCTTATTTTGTAAATTATTTAATCGAAAAGAATTTTTACGGCGGCCATGACGAAGATGTAGAATATCAAGAAGTATTTAATACAGGTTTTATCGGTGTAGTATTCGCTGATTTATCTAGTATAGATCGCTTTAATTTCGAGTTTGAAATGGGTATGCTAACGAAATTAATGAAAGATATGATTATCCCGGTTAAAGAACTCTTTTTACGCCATAATGTACCGGCTTACATCTCCACTTCTCACTTAGAAGAACAAAACAAATTAGGTTTCGTTCTCTCTGTAAAGCCATATGACGAACGCGCTGAAGCAGATTTATATTTTGAAGCATATTTAAAAGAACGCGGATTATTTATTGGTGATGAAGAAGATGATATTGATAAGATTGTCATTAGAAAAACCGCTGAATTACGATAGAAAAGCGCAGGATGCTGATCCTGCGCTTTTTAAGTTACGTTAAACACTATAATCTTTTGAATGAATTTCTAAATTAAACTTATTTGCTAAAATTTTATTTAAAGTAAAAAATACAATCCCCCCTGCAATGGGAAGCGTGTAGGCTGGAATGAAATTTAATAATAGTCCTGATATTGCAAGTACTATTGGTTGCATTATTTTACCTAAGCTTAATCCAATACTAAGAACTCTTCCTCTATATTCTTCAGGAATCTCATTTTGCATGAAATACATTAAAGGAATATCAATTTGTGCTATCATAAATCCTAAAAAGAACATAATCATGCAATACGTAGTAACATATACCAAATTATTTACTACAATAGATTTAAATAAAACAGGTATCCCTGAAACTATCATAAAAATTGCCAACATAAAACTTATTTTTTCCAATAGATAAGAATAAGAATAACAATCAGTTATCTTTTTCACTAATATTGCACCAACTATCATACCTATCGGAAAAGTCCCTTGAATCATACCAAATTGCTTAGAATTAAGATTGAGAACTGTGTTAATAATGTATGGCAACGGAACGGTTACAGCAAAGCCTAAAAAGAAATTAAGGGAAATTAAAATACTAAAAGTATTTTTTAAGCTTTTCCGCTCCAATAAGTAAGAGTATCCCTCCTTTATATCTTCAATAAAATTAATTTCTCTAATTGAACATTCCTCATTTATGTTTTGCTCGCACAATTTAAAGTTTATAAACAATATGGATATAGCCGAAAGGATAAATGAAATACCGTTAATAATTATAAAAGTTTTCATATCAAAGACTGCAAAAACAATGCCCCCTAACATAGGCCCTAAAATTAAAGATATAGAATCGATAATTTTACTTATAGAATTAATACTCATTAACCGTTCTTTAGTAACCATATTCGGTTTTACGGCCTCTAATCCTATTCCAAAAAACGTTGTAAATATGGTCATAAGAAAGGTAGTAGTATAAATAATGAATAAGTTTAATCCATAATAGTTGCTTAATATATAAACAGTTATTAATAAGCACCCGCTTAATACATCCATGCAAACGACGAGTTTCTTTTTATCAACCTTATCAGCAATGACACCGGCAAATGGATTCATAACAATCATTGGAATCGTTCCTAAAATAAGCGTAATCGCGAAATTTAAAGCAGATCCGGTTATTTGTAATACATACAATCCTAATGCGAAACTATAAATAGAGCTACCAAATAGTGATACTGTTTTTGCAATTGAATATAAACAAATATTTCTTAGTTCTTGGTTTCTATTTTTATTTTCTATATGTAATCGTAAACTTCCCATCATTTCCCCCACTGCATAACTTTGTATTACGTACATTGTAAGTTCTTGGGTCAGCCCAATAGCAATATGTACGATTTGAAAAGTTTTAAGGGAAAATAAATAAAAGATGGAGTTAACCCCATCTTTTTCCGAAAAATGAATATGTATAAATTTCTTCTCCTTGAACAAAGAAATCCTCGTACTTTCCGCCTCGTTTTAAATAATTTGAAGTACTTTCATCAATCGATTGAAACTGTAAATTTTGGATTTCTTTCGTTACTTTTGCAGATGTAAAATTCTCTCGGAGTCTAGGTGCAATTTGGCTATTTATGCTGAATTTATTAAATAAAATAAATGAACTTAATAAATAACAATTAGGTTTAAAAAGGTAATTTAATTCGCGTAATAAAAACTCCTCATGTTCAAAACTATAATTACTTGTACCTGATTGATCAATTACAATATCAGCAGAATAATTCTGAATAGGAATGTTTAGAAAGTCAGCACAGATAAATACAATATTTCTTTTCAAATTTCTTCTCTCAATTACATCTTTTAAAAGTAAAAGTTTATTCAAATCTCGATCAACAGCAATATATAAACACTCTTGCGGTAGTTCTTCATAAATATTTCGTAAAAAGAACCCAATACCAGACCCTAAATCAAGTAGTATTTTTTCATTTAAATCTAATTGCATTAGTTTCTTTTTCGCCCATTCTCCTCCTCTTTGAACATTTTCCAAAAAAGCAGTATCCGTTTCATGGATATAATCTGAAATAGAATCTTCAAGTGATTTCCTCTTATACACCTCAAATAATTTTCCAGCTGTTAAAACTCCAGAAGTAATCGCGTATTCTTCACCACAATTACAAATTAATTTCCCCTCAACGATTTGATTTTTATTAATAATGCCATCTTCAAGAATTAAATTTCCGTTACACTTAACACATTTAAATAAATGAAGTACTTTTAAATCTACCCCTAAAATTGAACTCGAAATTTCAGTTTCTATAGATAAATTATTTAACGTGTTCTTTAATTTATCTTTTCGTTCCTTTAAGGTTTTTATCTCTTGTTCAATCTTTTCATATTTTACTTTAAATAAAGATTGATAAAAAATATCCTTTTCATAGTCTAAGGATTTCCCTAAATTTTTATAAAGAAACAGTTCTTTAATTTCATTCAAGCTAAACCCTATCCATTTGTACTCTAATATAAGTTCTATATTCTTTTGACAATACTCGTCAAAAAAATAGTGACTTCCTTTTTTCTCAGGAATAACGAGTCCGAGATCCATATAATGTCTAATCGTATCTACACTTACATTATTTACTTCTGCAAACTTACTGATTTTCATCCTAATCACTACCATTTATATATTTGTTTATACATACTTCTTTATTATTTTAAAAAATCCTTTCATCTCCCTATATAAAATTGTTTATATTATGAAAAAGATGTAATTAATTTTAGAGTTCCGCCACATATCCATCAAGCTAAGCTTATATAAGTTTAGCTACTCTTTTTAATCTTGAATTTTAAAAAAGAGTAGTAGGTAGTACGGTTATGCCTATATATCTAAAAAACTTAAAATTAAACTATGAGTTCATGGATAAATTAAAAACTGTGGCGTAAGTACGACAGTTTTTTTCCTTTTTCATTGGGTTGGAATATGTAAGGTTACGTACTTTAACTGTAGAGGACTAGTACTACCCGTTCATATTAATTTCATAGACGTTTAGGATAGTGTTTTATGGGAAGTGTTCTTGCTATGAAATCGGGATTGTAAATATAGATGGACGTGATTCAAGTCAAAGAAAAGGCACTCCTAAGAGTGCCTTTTCTTTGACTATTTTATATGTGCGAACGCTTTCAAAATTATTGGATATAAATTGATGTACGCATTGTATTAAATGGTGCATTTATAGATGTTTTTTGGTACTCAAAAGTTCCTTGTTGGTGTCCAGAAGCATCCCATTTATAATACCAGCCAACGATTGGTCTTCCGCCAATTATAGTGGAATCAATACTTTTTACATTAGAACCATTCATTTTAGTGAATGGATTTTGACCGTATCCCATCTCTTTCGTTGTAATATATAAGTATTTTCCCCCGTGGTTACGTGTTGTGCTAAAGCTGTTTTGATTAATTGTTTCTACTCCGCCCAGCTCAGACTCTACTTGTACGACGTTTAGTGAAGTGAGTGGTGCTGCAGGTCCAGCTGAAGCTTCTGTTGCCATGCCTAAGCCGACGAATGCTGTGATTGCTAACGATGAAATCCCTAGTGCTGCTTTTTTAAACATAAAAAACATCCCCTTCCATCTATCGTTTTCTCTTTCATTGTCAATATAATCCTAATAATCTTATATGTAAATAGATTGTAGCTGTATAAATATTAGTGCAAATATTCTATTATATGTTTCTACAATTCTATTATTCAATATGAATGATTTACAGTGCAAAACGGAATACACATTACAAATTGATACTATTATTTTCATTATTAGCTAGCGTATACCGAATTTAAACCATAGGAACCATTATCGTTATTTTTTTGTTCATAAACATATACCTATATTTCCTATTAGTATATAATAATGTTACACAAAACTGATGTCAGTACACATAGAAACAATAAAAGAGAGCATATTTTAAAAGATTTATTAAAACATGCTCTCTTTTTATTAATTTGAATGAATCGTTTGTAAATAAACTAAGTTTTGAAAAACTATCCTATATAGTGTGAATCGGGTATAGACATTAAATAATAGAATAGGGCACCTAATACTCCACAAGTAAAAATAGTAAATCCCATATTGCTTATGCCTTTAATTTTTGACCATAATCCAATTAATCCTGCTATTAACCCACTTAAAGGGAATAGTGAAAAATTGGAAACGGGTGTAAGTAGAAATTCCGCATTAATCCCTGTCCCCCAACAAACAATAGGTAACACGACAAGGGTAAGACAAAGTAATCCCATTACACTTACAAGTAATTTAAGATATTTAATACCTGCAATTATTAAATAGATTCCACCTATAAATCCACATAACCAGTAAATTGGCATAAAGTAAATCCAAAGAAAATGCAAGATGATCATATATAATTTCCTCCTATTTATTTTCGCTCATTGTAGTTCTGGTTATTTGATGTTCTGAATTCGTTGCTAATTTATTAAGTTGATTTAGCGTTTCTTCTAAATCAAACGAATTAAACCAACGGTAATCCTGTCTGTCTAGAATACGATAATGCTGACTAATCAGATTTTGTTGTAAGCGAAAGTTCCCTTTTTCTTGAATCTGTTTCCACCAGACTTTTCCTCCCAATGTTTTTTCTTTGAAGTTGCTAGTGCTATTGTGGGCCATTGTTTCGATTACTACTAATGGATCATCCCCAAAAGTATTCTGTAAAACTTCACTATCTCTAAACAATGCACAAATAGCAACAGTGTTGGTCCAACCTGCATTCGTTCTACCTTTCTCAATTTGAACAAGCGTTTTTTTTGATATGCCGAGAACTTCAGCCATTTTATCTTGTGTATATCTTTTTTCAGTGCGTATTAACTTTATTTTCTTTGAAATAAGTTCAATTGCATGCTCCTTATTCACTTTCTCTCCCCCTTAAAAAGTAACTAATGTATTATTTAGTGTAATTTTACACTTTAATCAATTCATTTTCAACTAAATGAAGGTAGCTTAACCATCGATTTCTAACCTCGATGGAGATATGTCGAGATCCCATTTTGTTTTAATTAAATAAAAAAACCCGTGAATAATTCACGGGTTTTACTTTAATAACTAATTGCTATTGTTCCTTCACCTGCATGAACCGCAAATGAAATTGGTAATGGATATAATTTGAAATCCATTTCAGGGAATGCTTGTCTAATATCTGCAATCCATTCTTCAGCTCCAGCTTTATCGTTAGCATGGAACATGTGAAGTACTTTTGGTAATTCTTTTTCAAGTTCATTTTTAATATATTCTCGACATTTTTGGATTTTACGAACTTTCTTTTCAAGTAAAAGCTCTCCACCTTTTACTTCTAATATTAAGTTCACACTTAATAAACTTCCAAGTAAAAATTGAATGCCCTTTACACGGCCACTTGCATATAGACCTTTTAAACTCTTTGGAAATACATGAAAAGGTCTTCTTTTTTCATCTACTAATGTTTTGTGTATATCTTGTAAAGTCATACCATCATTGTATAACGATTTCGCTTTTCTAATTAGTTCATCCATTGGATAACTTGTTGTTTCACTGTCTAATACCGTCAACGGAAAACCTGCCATTTCTGCAGCTAACTTCATATTTTGATAGGTTCCACTTACTTTTCCGCTAATAGCAACTGCAAATCCTTCTTCATATTCTTCTTTGCATTTCGTAAATAACTCTACCATTTCCCCAATATTAGGTTGTGAAGTAGTGACTGTTTTACCTTCGTTTAACGCATTATAAACACGTTCACGTACACCTTCTTCACAATCTTTGTACGACATTCCATCAATAATAACTTCGATTGGGATAACAAAGTTATCTCCTTCTGTTTTAAAATTCGCAGTTGTACTATCAGTAACCCAAGCAACACGCTTCATGTTGTTCCTCCCTTAATTCAATTCCTCTTTTCTAATTTTTCTATATATTTATGTTATGAAAAGAGAATATCCCTGTAATAGTAACAGGACTTTATTGTTTTGGCTATAGTAGATGCATATTAAATGTGACTATTTCTTGTCTATTTCACAAATAAAAAAGAAAATCAAGGAATTTGCTCGATTTTCTTCTTATCATATACTATTTAAAAGTTTCATTATCTAAAATCACAACATAATCATTCGTTAATCGGCCAGCTTCTTTTGTATAACTAACAAGCCTTTGTATATTATCACAGCAAATTTTTGCTCCCCATACGAGTAACGGTACGCCAATAAAATCAATATGGAACCTTCTAGAAAACAGCCCACCGAAAGTCATTGGTAAAGGTACGGTTGGTGATGTGTTAGAAAATATAATCTTTTCATGGCTTTGATAATGTTTTTGCAAGATTTCTCCTAAATGCTTCATCGCTGGTACAACAACTTTTGATGCGCCACATCCAATCGTATATACAGGATGACCATGTTCATCGATTCCATGAAAAATAATTTTCCCCATATCTTCTGTTTTCAATTTATTAAAGTAATCTACATTCAAAATTTCTTCTTTCGTTAACTTACGATCCGTTGGTAGTTTATTTAAATGATACGCTGCAGCTAGTGAGGTAGTATGTGTTCCACCAAAATCTGTGTAAATGTATATCATATTATCATCCCTTGTTGTAAAAGTTCAATGTTAATTAGTATTACCGTTCACAGTGTCGTTAAACACAGGATGAATTTATTTTCAATGTCATTTATTAATAAATTCCAGATTACTACCATTATATAGTAATGTTTTTCAATTTTAAAATCCATATAAACATATGTAATTGTGCAGAATTACAAAAACCCCTTATTTAATAAATAAAGGGTTCCTCGTTAACTAAAATATTTTTCAGAACAGAAACAATCATAAACCCGTTTAAATTATTTTCGTATCTCTTCTTTTATATCCATATAATTAAAAAGCTCTTTCTATTTCTGTCATTAATTTTTCAGGTCCTGCCTCTTTATTCGATGGAATAACTAAAGTGATTCCTAATTCTGGATATATGGCCGAGCGAAAACTGACGCCTGGATCATATCCCATTACATGATATTTGAATACCTTGTTTTCTCGTGTTTCAATCCATATTCCATATCCGTAAGACTGTTTATCATTTACATGAATGTGGGGAGTTAAAAGTAACTTTGTATATTCCTTTCCTAAAATTTCATTATTAAATAGTGCCGCCCAAAATTTCAACATGTCTGGTGCAGTAACATATGCACCTCCATCAGCCCCTCCTTTTATTGGTATAGAGTAAGCGTTTGTTCTCCAATTTTGGTTGGTTTCGTCCTTTATATATCCTAGAGCTGTATGTCTTGGTAATTTATCTAACGAAAAATAGCCAGAATCATTCATGCCAATCGAATTAAAAATGTTTGTTTCTATATACTCCGTAAATTTAAGTCCCGTCTGTTCTTCTATTATTAATCCAAGTATGATAAAACCTGCGTTGTTGTAGTGAAACTTACTCCCAGGTGCAAACATCATATTACTGTTTTGGAATAATGGTAAAAAGTCTTTTAAGCTCTTTAATAGATACATAGGTGTTTGTTTCCAAAGATCCTCGAAGTTATCTATAATACTTTCATCAAAATAATCTGGTATACCAGAGCTATGCGTTAGTAGTTGATGTATTGTAATATCTTCATCGAAGTTTGGAAGTTTTATCTCTAGACAATCTTTTAATTTTGTATGAAAAGAAATAACACCTTTTTCAACAAGTTGACAGATGCCAATTGCAGTGAAGATTTTACATCCTGAGGCAATGCCAAATCTTGTTTGTATCGTATTGTTTATACATTCACTTTGGTTTGCGTAACCCAATGCTGTTTCATAGACTAAATCTTTTTCTTTTTTTACTAAAACTACTCCAGAGAAATCTATTTTCTTTTGTATTTCTTTTACAATTTTATCAATTTCATCTTTTGTTTTTATCACGACAACCACCCTTATCTTTCGGTATTGTTCTTTCCTCTTATTAATTTTTCCATATAAAGAGGAAAGAACCCTCTTATTAAATACGATAAATTGTTAATGAGAACACAAAGTTCATTTCGAATGTATTCCGCTATTTGTGGGCAGTAGGACCCCCATCTCAAAATTCAGCGAAAGCAAAGAAGTTAAGTGGGGACCCTGCTGCCCGTAAAAGTCCGATTGGTGAGGGCTGATAATCAGTGGGGGATGCCCCCCTGATTAAAGTTTCACTTTATTGATTCAGTAGAATACAACTTAGATTGTGATGGGAATAAAGTAAACACACACAAGACGATAGTAATAAATAACATGATCAATGAACCTACAATAACTACAAGTTGTATAGAAATGAACTGAGTCGTAACACCAGATAATATTGTAATAAAGATTGTTACTAACGCAATAACAAGTCCATATATACTTCCGATCCGTCCCATTATATGAACGGGAACGTTATTTTGGTAAAACGTATAAAATCCTGTATTTGCATATGCCATAGAGAAAGATAAAATAAAGAATCCAATAGCAGCTATTAAAAATATATTTGAAAAAGCATAAATTAAATAACCAATTGCGATGAATAATGATCCTATTCCAATTAGAAATGAAGGTGCTAATTTCTTTGACAAAATTGTATTTGTTATTGCACCTAAAATAAATCCTGCACCAGCTATACTAACTAGAAAACCATATTCACTATCTGTTAGTAGTAATACCTCTTTCGCAAACGATAGTTCAAGTGAATCAGTAGCGGTTGCTAATACGAACATACTTTGAAATAAGAAATACACACATACGACATACACATGTTTTCTACTAAAATTTATAACAGTGGTCCAATCTTTTTTTAATACTGTAAGAGATAATGTATTACTTGTTGTATCCGAAGCTTCTTTCTTATCAAGATTAGGTAAAAGTAATGTAATGAATCCTGATAAGAGAAATGCTATAGCATTCATATATATAGCAAACTCTGGTGTACTCGCTATTAATAAAGCCCCCGCTATCGCTGGGGCAATTAAAAATGCACCAGATCCTATTAAACTGCGTAATGAGTTGAAACGTTGTCTTTGCTCTACTGAAATTAATTTCGTCATATACGTCATTGCAGTTGGCTCATAAATTGCACTGGCCATACTTATAAAGAATACAAATACATAAACAACCCAAAGTGACGGAAGTAAAGGTAAAATAGCGATAAATAACGCACGATATATATCGAGGTGAATCATTAACTTCCGTTTATTTAAACGATCAATCATACTCCCAGACCAAGCGTTTGTAAATAAAGTGGCTAATGGTTTTATTACATATAAAGTAGCAACAGCTAAGGCTGAGCCGCCCATATGATAGACAAGTACATTCAATGCTATTAAGTAAATCCATGCTCCTAAATTCGCAATACCAACACCGGACAGTAGTAATAAAGGATATTTCCAATCTTTAAGAAAGTTTTTCATTTTTGGCCCCCGCTTTCCAAATTGTTTTAAAACAATAAAAAAATCCCACCCCCAAGACTTTTAATCTTAGGGACGAGATTTATCATCGCGGTGCCACCCTAGTTTGTTAATATGTCACCATATTAACCTTATCAGGTACTGCATTCTAACTCATGCTTATACCATAGCTCTATAACGGGAGCTCCCGTTACACCACCCCCTTTATAACAGGTTCCGGTGTACTGCTCAGAGGCTTGATTCAATAAAGAATTTTTACTCCTTTTCAGCTAAATGGAGCTCTCTGTGAAAAATTCATTTTATTTACTATTCTCTTCACTGCATTTGATTTTTCCATATTATCACAATTACTTTTGACTGTAAATAAAAAATAATCAGACATTTAATGACATGTCGCTCGTAATTTATTTATTGTTTTTTCTAAAAATTACGGTGCGTGAAATTACTTACAGCTCTAAAGAAAGAGCCATTTGCACATAGCTCCTTCCAAATACCTGAATTAATTCGTATTCGCCTCTGTTAACGGTTGTAATGGCGGTTCTAATTCTAGTTCTAGTGTATCTCCTTCTTGTAAATCTTGTCCTTTTTCAATACTTTGGCTCGTTACATAACCCGTACCAGAAGTTTTCAAATCTAATTTCAAAAGCTTAGAGAAATACATAACATCACGCATGGACCAACCTTTTACATTTGGCATTTGTGCGTTATTCCCTAATAAAAATATACGATCACCTTCACTCATTACCTCGCCAGACTGTGGATATTGTTTTATTATTTTTCCTTCTCCTAAAATTACCGGCTGTAGCTTCTCTTTTTCTACACTTTGCTCTATTGTATCCATCGATTGATTTACATAATTTTGTACTTTTATTTGAGATTGTTTCGCTGCATCAGCTATTTGTTTTTCTGTATACGGTTTCACCTTTAAATATTCAAGGCTGTTTTTTATAACAGGTTTAAATATTTCAGCAAGAGGCTGAGCTCCATACTCATCTCCTTTTAACTTTGGCTGCTTAATAGCTAAGTATACGATTAACTCCGGATCATCAATTGGAGCCATTCCTAAAAAGGAGAAAATATAATTCTCTTTCCCTTCCATATATCGACCGTTTTCAGGATTCGGTATTTGTGCTGTTCCTGTCTTACCTCCAATTGGATAACCATCCACTTTATACATTGTACCAGTTCCTTTTGAAGATGTTATAACACGCTCCATTAAGCTTCTAACTTTGTCCGCTGTTTCTTTTTTTATCGGATTCCCAATTTCTTTCGGTTGATTTTCCATAATAACTTGTTTGTTTGTTGGATTTACAACTTTATCAACGATATATGGTTGCATCATTTTCCCGTCATTTGCTATAGCAGTAGCCGCTTGGATTAATTGAATCGGAGTTACTGTAGAACCTTGACCGAAAGAAGTTGTAACCTGCTGAATTTGCGTATTTAATAATAAAGTATTTTTACTTTCTCCAGGTAAATCTATTCCTGTTTTTTGATTGAATCCAAATTTATTCATATATTGCTTAAATTTATTTGGTTTCAGTAACTGATCTTCTAAAATAGAAAAAGCTACGTTTGATGACCTTTCAAAACCTTCATCAAATGTAATTGATCCCCATCCAAATCCACCATTATGGTCTTTTATATCAGATGAACCAACGGAATATTTTCCAGATTGAAAATATTCTTTTCCGTTATATACACCTTCATTGATGGCAGCTGCTAACGTAAAAACTTTCATTGTTGAGCCTGGTTCATATGCATTTGCAATCGGATCATTTAAAAAGTATTCGATATCACCTACATTAGGATTGTAACTAGGTTTACTAGACATCGCTAAAACCTTTCCTGTTTTTGGATCAGCAATAATTCCAATTAACATAGACGGATCATAATGCTCTTGTGCTTTGTTCATCGCTTCTTCTAAAAAGCTATTAATTTGTTTATCAAGTGTTAAATATACGTTATTTCCATTTTTAGCAGGTTCTACTTTACCTATATCATTTGTAAGCGGAATCCCTCTTCGTGTACCCACATATTCTATATTCCCGTTTGTAGAGCGCAAATATTTATCCAAACTCTTTTCAAGCCCAAACTTTCCTTCCGTATTCCCTTTATCATCTGGTCTAGCAAAACCAAGTATATAGGATGCAAAGTCTTCATTCGGATACACTCTTGCTTTTTCCGACATAAAAGATACACCTGGTATTTTTAAATCATTAATTTTTTCTTTCTTTTCCCTAGATAAGTTCCGACCAATTTTCCCAATTTCAACTTGCGTACGCCCTTCATGAAAGTTTTTTAATACTTCTTCTTTATCAATTTCAAGCGCATCGGCTAATTGTTTTGCGGTTTCATCTTTATTTTTCACTTTATCTTTTCCTTTTAAATTCACAACAACTCGATACGTTGTAGAATCTTGTACTAACACCTTTCCCGTTTGGTCATAGATAGTGCCACGATTCGCTTCTAAAACACCTTTTTTATTATGTTGTTCATTCGCGAGATCCTTTACATTCACATTATGCACGACTCCTACTGCCTGAATATAGAATATACGCAAAATCATAATAAGAAACAAAACAATAAAAGCAATCATCATATATCGAGCGCCTTTATTCGTTTGGAGTTTTTGCATACTTATCTCCTCTCTTTTGGAATGGATTCGTACGAAGATCCGTTTTAAAATTTGTAGTTTTTGTTTGCGATACTATATGTTTCGAAGTTTTCTTTTTAATTCCTTTAAAACAATGCAAAACTAACTGTTGTTATTTTGTATCATTATTTTATATATTTTAAATACGGTGCGTGAAATTTCAGAATATTAATTAGTACAACTTGATTACAGAGCACTCTAAACTCTTTTCGTATTTCCTATAAAAAAATTCCCCTCTGGATGTCCAAAGGGGAACTTTTTATAGGAAAATTATGCGATATGGTTATATTTCGCTAAGAAAGGAATTCGTCTCGCTACTAATGCATACATTTTGAATACAAGTTTCGCTATTGGTTCAAACATACGTGTACTTTGCATTACTAAAGCACTCGTAATAAGTGTTAAGAATGCTGCACCAAGTATATCTAAAGGATAATGAACACCTACATACATACGTGATATACCGACTAGTACTGCCCATAATAGCGCGATATATTTCAGTTTTTCTCCTCTAAAAATAAATACGAAGGCGATTGAAAATACAAGTACAGAATGATCACTAACGAATGATGAATCTGCTGCATGTGGTACTAATTGATGTACATCATGTGATACGAACGGACGCGGATGGTAATATACCGCGTGTATAAGAACAGTTACTAATAATGCAATAATAACCGAAAGCGTCGTATATAAAACTGTATATTGTTTTCTAATTGCCTTTTCTTTCTTTCCATTATTAAACCATAAGATAAACATAAATAGAACGGCTACGTATGCAGCGCTATTTGTAATAGCAATCATTAACGTATCTAATAGTTTGGATGAATCAGCAAAATTATTAAACCACTGAAATACTGTGTAATTCATTAAACTCTCTCCTTACATACAAGTGTTCTTGATTTACACAGTATACAATACCATTATGAAAATAGGCTTAAACTTTTTTCATCTAATTCTCATTTTACTATTACTCATGTGACAATTATAAAACAAATTTTATACGCTATTTATGTATAAAGCCGGTAAGCCTTTATAATAAGGCGGTTCGTATTTTTTTCATATTTGAAATACATAACATGTTCATTTAAATATACTAATTGCAAAATCATATTTTTTAATTCATTTGAAGTGCAATATTTCCAAATTGTTCTCCATGTTCCATACGGCTAAGTGCTCGAATTGCCTCTTCTAACGAGTAAACTTTATCAATAATTGGTTTAATTTGATGTTTTTCTATAAACTTTATCATCTCATTAAATTCCTCACGGCTACCCATGGATGTTCCCATAATATCAATTTGATTGTAAAATAGCGCGCGTAATGGTAATTCAATTTTATCTCCTGAGCTTGCACCAAAATTCACGATTCTTCCGTTTGGTTTTAATACATCAAAATATTTCAAAAAAGTTGCTGGACCAATACTATCTATTATTAAATCAACTTTTTCACCTTGTAAGCTCTCTTCCCAATTTCCAGTACTATGAAAAGAAATATCTGCACCATATTTCTTAGCAAGTTCCCTTTTATTCTCTACCCTTGAAGTAACACTCACTTTTGCGCCGATTGCTTTCGCGAATAACATGGCAAATGTAGCAACACCACCGCCTATTCCCGGAATTAAAACGTGTTCGCCGCACTTCAATCTACCTTTTGTAAAAAGCGCTCTATATGCAGTTAATGCAGATAAAGATAAAACACCTGATTCTTCCCAAGTAAGATATGACGGCTTTTCTACTACATTTTCTGCTGGTACAATTACATATTCAGCAAACGTTCCATCTTTCGGTCCACCTAGCACTTCTGGTAACTCCGGTACTTCAGTAGCATGTTCCCATTCAATACTAGGATTAATAATAACTTCTGTATGTAGTGTAATATTTGAAACTCCTTCTCCTATTTCTGTAACAATTCCTGAGCCATCTGACCCTATTACTAATGGTAGATCCATTTCTTTTCTATTATTTATAATAAATAAATCCCTATGATTTAACCCTGCAGCTTTTAACTTTACTTTTACTTCACCTGCATTAGGACTTATCTCAGGTGAAAATTTATATTCTAATCCCTCTAATCCTTTTTTATATTGATGTACAATAGCTTTCATTGCTTAATTCCCCCTTAATATTTCCAATGTACTAGAAATATCAAAATAAATAAAATAGTTTGCCTCCAATAATTAGAAATTATATATTTAGTCATGAAAAAACAAAAAATCCCACTCCCTATAAAAAGTATAGGAAGAGGTTTCAAAACTAGTTAGATAAGAATCTATAAATTCATTGAGTTCTAGCCAATTCTAATATTTTTCGAATAAACGGCGCTTTTGCCTTTGTATATGAAACACGATCAAAAGCATATGTAATAGCAAGCATCTCTTTTAATTCTCTATATTCTTTACGTGCCCATTCATTGCTTATTAGAAAGTCACGAAATAAAATATTGTTTCTCCACTCGTCACTATTATAAATATAAACATGCAAATGATGAGTACCTGCTCTCCACTTTCCTTTTCTAAAAAAACGCCAATTCGTTGCATCTTTTGGAACATACTCATATTCAATTTCCGATAGAACTTCAATCCACTTTTCAGTTATTTGCAATTCTGTTACGCCAATCATCATATCAATAAGAGGTTTAGCTCCTAATCCTTCTACTGCTGTGCTTCCTATATGTTCAACAGCAATTATTTCTTGTCCTAACAAGGAACAGAATTTCTCTTTTTCTTTTATATACTCTTCAACCCATTCTTTTTGATACGGTTTAATAACAATTTGTTGATCCATTGTATTCACCTCTCTATAAATATTTATCATTATATTTATAAAATTTTATATTGTTAGCATAGGATTTCCATAAAATATGTCGAATAGTGGAATGTACAACTTAATTATATTAAATGTGAGGTAATCTATGAAAGATAATTCCGTCGAAATTCAGTTGAATAACGTAACATTCCAATTAAAAGAATATCATAATTTTGATTGGCTTATTAAATTAGGGACCGTATTTGCAGTTTTTGACCAGCAAGATTCAGGGAATATAAGTTTTGGTGTAGAAAAAGATGGACATAAGAAATTTATCAAATACGCAGGAGCACAAACAATTGCATATGAAGGAACAACGGGTGATGCTATTAAAAGGCTAAAAAATTCAGTTACTATCTATGAAGATTTAAAGCATGAATCGCTCATAAGACTAATTGATCATTTTCCAGTTCAATCTGGATATGTATTAATTTTCGATTGGTTTGATGGTGAATGTCTTCATTCGCATTGGAGTTTCCCACCTCCTGAAAAATATAAAAATCCAAACTCACCATTTTATAAATTTAGGCATTTATCTGCTATAGAACGAATTTATTCCTTACATTCCATTTTTTCTTTCCATACTTATGTAGAAAAGAAAAACTATGTAGCAATAGATTTTTATGACGGTAGTATTTTATATAATTTTAATACAAACGAAACAAAAATTTGTGATATAGATTTATACAGTAAGAAACCTTACATAAATAAAATGGGCCGGCTATGGGGTTCCTCTCGTTTTATGTCACCAGAGGAATTTGAACTAAACGCAACAATTGATGAAAGAACAAATGTATTTAATATGGGAGCAATGGCTTTCTCACTTTTAGGTGGTGAAAAAGATCGTTCTTTTATAAAATGGGAAGCAAGTAAGGAATTATATGAGGTAGCGTATCGTGCTGTAAGTGACAATCGGGCAGAACGGTATGCATCAGTTATAGAATTCTACGAAGCGTGGTTAAAAGCGGCTAATGCAGAAAGGATATAATCCTAAATTATTAAAAGAAATATAGAGTTTATACTATACTTGTTTTGTTTTCTTTGCTATTGCAAACTTCAAAAAAGCTGCAAGTAGGAGGAGGAGCGGTATGCCCTGAATAAAGAGAAATCATCCAAAAAAATCAAGCGTAGTACTATATGGAGAGTCTGTTGCCATCACACCTATAAATAAAGCCATTGGACTTGTGAGTAGATTTATCCCTAAACAGATCATTATCAATGATAGATTTTTAGCCTTAATTTTTGATGAACCAGACAAGAAAAATAAGAATATCGCAGTACCAAATATAAGAAACAGTGTTACATAAAAACTTACCATAATATCCCTCCATGAATCTAATTGTACCATTAGCAAGGACAAATTTGAGTAAATAGGATATTTATGTAAGTCAGATTTAGTGTCTCTTTATCAGTGGCAAGAAAAAAGTGGATCCCTACTCTCTCACAAGGAATCCACTCTTTCTATTTCTACAACTCTATTTTTATACGTTCCTCTTCTTGTCCTTACGCGAACTGCCATCACTAGATCATTAACATAATTATCTTTAGCGGAAGTTAAAGGTTTTTATTTTCTTGCTCAATTAAAGCACCTGTTAGTTAAAGATTATGGATAATTAATTTGAAAGTGTTTTATCTAAATACACCTTTTCTTTTGGAAAGCCAATCTTCTAAGGCATCTTCGTGTAGTTTTGTGAATAATTTTGGTATTTTGTCTATTGGGAAGTATTTTAAATCCAAAGTCTCAATACCATCTACAGTAAGTTCTCCACCAATTGGCTTACATTGAAAACAATGAGTGATGGTCTGAGCTTTATCTCCGTTCGGAAACTCACCAGAATATTTAGAGTAGACACCTATAAGATGTTCAACCTCAACATTTAATCCTGTCTCCTCAAATATTTCTCGTTTAGCGGTTTCTTCAAGAGATTCTCCAAGTTCCATAGCACCACCTGGAAGACCCCATTCATTTCTATCTCCCCGTTTTTGTAAAAGAATTTCATTTCGTTCGTTATAAACAATACCTCCAGCAAAATTAAGAAATATTAAATCATGCCCTACTTTTCCCCGGATATAACGAATGTAGTCCTTATTTGTAGTCATAAATTCCCTCCTAATTTATATATAAAATACAAATTAATTATATATAAAGATAGAAGAAAATGGTAACAAAAATGATAAAATTCCTTATTCTCATAAGGAATTTCCCTTTACTTTTTATCAATCTATGCGTTTAACCATTTCTATTCTAATACCTTCATTTCCTAAATCCCCTTTCAAAATAAAGAGAACACCATTTCTTAAAACATTTTTATCGCAGCTCTAAAAATTGGTGTCCTCTAGTTTTCTAGCCGGACTATATTCTATTTTCAAGCCCATTTCTATCCCCCATGAATAAAACTCAACGTTCTGTTTATACTACAACTACATCTAGAGACACATTACTGTTTAGAGCGGCTAGGTTTTGTTAGCTGCTCTTTTGTGTTTTACACAAATAAAATCAGTAACTCAGCATATAACTAGATTATTACCTCTGTATCGAGCAGTTAGGCTGGGCTAACTGCTCTTTTATTTATGGTAAAATGAAACTTTATAACAGAATTACTTTCGTATAACATTTCCAATCTCGCTTACACTATAACTTTAAGTTACACATCTATTACTTATAGGACCTAATTTTCTTTTGTGTAACAATTGGTTAACTCATAAAGTTAACCAATTTGTTGTGTTAAATATTTTTTATTTCTCAATACTTAATACCTGAAATTAATTCTCATTTATTGGTACTAAACTATTGACATTGATTTTCCTCATATGCAATTTTTGAAAAGGCCTTTTCTCTCACATCAAGCTCTTTTATTTATTAAAAAAAGATTATTTTATATAGATTACTATAAGCATCCATAAAGCCAAAGCACCAATGATAGCGAGTACTATACGTGTAGATAGTATCCTTACTTCAAAGTCTGTTTTTGGGGAGGGTTCAGGATATGCAATTATGTAAATTCCCTTTAATAATGCAAACCATGCAATAACCGTTAGGAATCCCTTCCAGTTGAATACCCATACATTATGTAGAATTACAGTACCTAATCCTAGGAAAATCGATAGAAAACCATACATAATACCAAACCCTCTGTCTTCAACCACTAATTTTTTCAAGTCACGTAGCACCGATGGACGGACGAAAAGTATTCCCGATACGATAACCGTCATCCATCCCCCAGAACAGCCCTAAAAAAGTACTAGTTTCCATTATTATTTCACTCTCCTCAATTATATTTATATTTCAGATATTCCTTCCTTTAGAAAAATTCCAGTACTTTTATATGTAGGTTAAAGTCTACTCTTTTTTAATACAAATATTCCGTATTCAATGCCCATCCTTAATCACCCCATTTCTCTACAAAATGAAATTTTTATTAATTTTTCATGTTTAAATAAATTTCTTTTACATTGTGATACAAAGATTATCAACTTATAGAATTCCTCTTAAACGCTTCACTTATATAGATGTATTTTTAAAAGAAATAAGTTTCATTACTTACCCTTGCATTAACACAACAATTCATTTGTTAACTTTCAGAAAATATCAACTTGTATTACAGTATCTGCTATCGCGCTTAGCGTAGAAACTGTTACTTTTAACGAGATACTATCCCCTGCTTGGAATGTTGTTGAAATATTATTAGTTATATTAGAAGTCTGGGCACCAGTTAATGAAACTACAAGAGGTGTATCCACACCATTTTTTCGAATAGTCCAAGTATCAATATTTGTCCCTCCAGGGCCAACTCGAGCACGTACCGATAGTGATTTTATAACAGATTTTTGACTTAATCGGATAAATACTTCTGTATTTGAAACAGCTGCTGTTCCTGGTCTATAAAAACGAGTCCCTCCAGTTGGTAGACCTGACGGGTCTGCCCAAATAATTGTAGTAGGCTGTAAAACCGTAGAAAAGCCCAAATTATTAGCGTTAGAATTTATAAGATTCGCTGAACTTAAAATCAATGTTCCAGCTGATTGTGATATATCCGCTGTAGTGCCTTGAATCGACGCTAAACGCAAACTTAATTGTGCTCCTATTCGATTTACTTCTGCCCCAATATAAGATCCTGCTCCAACTGAACTAGTAGTGGTTAAATTAACATCACGGCAATGAAAATTATGTGAATTTGTATTAACCAATATGGCTCTTTTATTCCCTAAACCGGCTGATTTTACTGTTATGGTTGTTGCTCTTACAGTACTTATACTTTCATCTGGAATTCCTGTTCCAAAAGAATGAATTCCATAAACATTTGAAGTTCCACTTGTTGATGCTGTAGAATTATCCACAGTTATAACTGCTGTTCTTAATCTAGAAGTTTGTGATGTTGTTCCAGGAAAAGCAATCCCTGTTAAATCCACATGGATAGAAGAGGTTCCTAATACCGTAATATCTTCTACTCTTGTATTTTCTCCCATTGTGAGTACAGTAGTATTTGATGTTGCATTCTGTTGACGAATTATTACTGTCCATAGACTAATTCCTCGTAATGAATTTCCATTAGGGATAACTACCTTTTCGTCATAAATTCCAGGAAACACAAAAATTGTAATCCCTGTAGCTCCTGTAGTATTAATCGCTGTAATCGCACCATTAATTGTTTTAAAAGGATTCCCTCCAATAAATGCTGTTGAATCATTTCCTGATTTCATGACCACCGCTGTATTTGTTCTTGATATTAGCAGCTCTTGTAAACTCATTTACTATTATTTCCCCCTTTCATCCTTTATTTCGTTTTTTGCCCATTAATATCTTATGAGCCGGGAAACAAATTAGATGCAAATAAAATTTTCATATTAGACCTCGCCTAACAGCATAACAGTTAAATAATTATGAGCTTGCTTTCTACTGGTCACTTTCTTTCTATTATCCGTTATTTTATAAAAGAGGATTGTCTTAGGAAGTACGCTCAAATGTTGAGCGCACTCCTGTATGGTTTTAGTACATATTAGCCATTTAGATTTCCCTTATAAATGGCATACTCCTTTAACTCCATTGCTCAACTTCCCCTTTACTCTAAAATAATGTTTTTATTTAGCTCATTAATCTAGCTACTTTATCATTTATTGCGTACAAAATAACGTTTTCATTTAAATCCATCTTTTTTGACCGTAGCTTTACTAATATTTTTGCGCTAATGAAACACCTGTACGGATATTAAAAAGATTATCTTAGAGCACATATAAACATGTACTCTTTTTTCTTGTTATAAAATAAAGATTTTTGTATAAAACTACACCTATCTAAGAAACATACATACAATATGATGTGAACCTTTTTTCAAAAAAAAGACTTGGTTATAAAGCACCTTCCTCCCAAAGCGCTCTTTTTATTTGTAAATAAACATTTTGCTCAAATATACTCAAGACATATGTATTTACTAGGATAAGCATTATACTAGAGCAAGAATTATTTTATCCATGTTTATAAGGAGGGATTTTTATTAAGACAACTTTAATTTCCCATTTTTACAATGAAGAGTATCTACTTCCATGGTGGCTAATGCACCACACAAAACTATTTGATCACGGTATTCTTATTAATCGAGGATCTACTGATCGTTCAGTAGAAATATGTAAACTATTTGCGCCTCATTGGGAAATCCGAGATTCAAAAGTATTAGAGTTTGATGCTATATTAGTTGATAAAGAGATAATGGAAATAGAAAAAGAAATTAAGGGGTGGAAAATGGTTTTAAATACCACTGAATTTCTTTGCTGTTTTGATAAGGAAGCCTTTTTCTCATCTCTTGTCACTTTAAGGAAAAACATGTATGCTATTAGGACTATTCTGATGGTAGATGACCCTACTCATGGTTATTCCAATCCGAGATACGGAATTCCCCTTGTCAAACAGCGTTATCATGGGAGAATACTCCATCCTACTCCACCTGCCCCTTACTACGGAGGTAGACTAATCCACAATTATTCGCATGGTAACTATATAGCTGGAAGGCATTGGTCAAATCATTCATTTATCGTTTACATGTACCCTGCTTTCGTTTTAAAATTCTTTTACAGTCCATGGAACACAGCTATGAAAAATCGAAAATTACAAATCGGTCCAACCCTTTCTAAACATAGCATACAGAAGGGCTTAGGTACGCATCACCTAGTTACACTAGCTGAATTAGAAACAAAATATAAATTCTTTGCAAGTACAACTGTTGACCTTCGATTAATCCCAGAATATCAAGTTTTATTCCCAGATTTATGTTTCCCTAACCATTAATACATCTAAAAAGAACATTTTGGAACTCCCTATGCAACCCTTGCTTTTGAGTGAGAACCAACTCTTATTAAAATAGAGTTTTTGTTAAAATTTCACTTCAATCTTATTCATTTATGGTATAATCTGTATTATTTATTTTTCCAATAAAGGCTAAATTAATGAGGGAATACTTTGGAATCACTTCATTTTTATTAACTTTAATCGTATTTTTTGGTTTATTATCTATGCTTTCAAACATTTATATACTCTTTTTAATACCTGTCTCAATTGTTTTAGCTGTTTTTGCTCCAAAAGGTTCATCACAAAAAAGTCACTATAGCTAGTTTAATAATTTCCTGTATTATTTACGCTCTCATATTCGGCTTACTTTTTATAATTAGTTGGGGATTAGTAGAATCAAAACTAAACTAATCCCTTTCTACCAATTAAAGATTTCATTAAACCCTTTCACCTTTTAACTGGACAAGCATATGTTATTGTATGGGGGAATCCACTCATAAAAAATCTACCTTTCTTGTCAAAGAGTATGTGTATACGTGCTCTTTTTGAATGCATTTAAAGACTTCACATTCATTAGAAATGTACATACAATAATCATGATCATCTTATTATTAATCATTTAAACATCTTGGTCATGGAGCGCCTTTCTCCCAAGGCGCTCTTTAATTTTTAAATAAGGATTTTGTTAATGAACTGAATAAAATTTAATACTTTCCCTAATACTAATCAAAATACAATCTGCTTCTTACCCAGGTTGTATCAAATCAAACAGTTATTTGCATTAACTGTTCGATTTTAATTTTTGTTACATAAACTTGATGTTTTTGTCCACACTATATGTACTCCTTAAATTAATGGTTATAATGTTCTCATTGCAGTTAGCCTTTGCTAGCTGCTCTTTTTTATTTTTTTCTTTCACTTCTGAATAACATTTTTAACTCTGTTCATACTATTTTTGTAACTTAATGTTACAAACTATTTCTGTAAGCGCAACGTTTCTTTTATACAACAAGCAGTTAGTTTTATTAACTGGCTGCTTCGTTGCACAAAAGAAAAATCTACACATGTATTAAGAACATACATAAAATATCATGTGGGATTCTTTTTCAATATTAGGCTTGGTCATGGAGTACCTTAAAAAGCGCTCTTTATATTTGTTAATAAATAACCATTTTGCTCAAACATACACACGGTATATATTAATTAAGCATATATTTACATAGACAAGATATAACTTTTTTTAAACATGCACAATTTTTGTGCATGTTTTTTTATTTAACAAAATAACTATTTTATTATGTTTCCGAACTTAAGGTAATGTCCTTAAAAAAATTTCATATATATTTATCAGATACACTTTGAAATCCCAGAATATCAAATGCTTTTAAGAGTTGACTGACCACCAATATTCGACTTATCTTTAAACACTTATTAAAAATAACTTAGATACAAAAAGCTACGTTTTATATAGGATAAAAAATTATCTTACGCAAAGGAGCTTGATTATTTGTGAATTACCAAAATGATAATAACTCAAACATTCACAAACCTTGCACTTGTCCATCTCCCACGGCTAACAGTTTAAATGTTGTTCAAACTACCCCATCAATAGTCTCTGTAAATTCTGCAATTCCACTAGATACCGTTGTAAATTCTAATGGTACGGCAATCTCATTCACACCACCAACAACTGTTTTACTTGAAGGTGGAAGAACCTATTTGGCAATCTATGAAGTGCAAGTCATCATTCAACCAGGAGGTAATTCGGCAGGTATCACTATGTACCTTAATAATAATCCAATCATTGGCTCTGGTACTTCTCTGGGATATACTGCAGGATTCACTTCTGTATCAGCACCCGCTATTTTCACTACACCTTTAGGTATAACAAGTACTCTTACTGTTAATGTAGGACCATATTCTAATACATTAAATACGTTAGGCTTAACTCTTGCTGTTGTAGCATTAACATAACAAATTCTAAAACTCTCTAAAATAAATTTCTTTGTTCTTTAACTGCGGTTTTGGGTTAGCCCTAAGAACTCGCTATAACTACATATAAAAAAGAATATTATCTGGATCGATAGTACTGGGTGACTCGGCTGACACAATTACCGAGTCACTTATTTTTCTATAGTAAAATAACTATATCATTTGAAATTTGCACATATCCTAGAAACATATATAAAATAAATTACTGCTACATTTTCACTTGATCTGAGTCTTAGTCAAAGAGCGCTTTCCCGGACGCTTTTTTCTGTTCAAATAAGAATTTTATTTGAATTTTATAAAACCTCTCTTTATCCAGATAGGTTTAAAATTATCTATTTAGCATATATAATACTTTTAAACAATTTAAATTCTATACATAAGTAATGGAGGCTTTAAAATGGGGAGTGTCCCAAATTTAACAACACAACAATCAATCTCAAAAAAACAAATTAATCCTAATAAGAATCAACAAACGAATAAAAAGCTACGACGTCGTCTGTTATTAGCACTTGCTTTTATGCTACCTATGGTTATTTCCGTTCAAATATGCATTTACAAACAAGAAGATATGATTCAAGAAAAACAAATTACACTTAATAAAGAAAAGAAAAAATTGTCTGAATTAGAACTTATAGGACGTTATTTTGAAAACGATGTTAAAACTTTAACAGAGAGTGAAGAAGGTATTTTAAAGTTCGCAAGGAAACTATATGGATTCTCCAGATTTAATGAAACTTTATTTCAAATAACTGAATAACTTTTCAATACATAAACGATTGTGATGAATCAAGGAGTGAGTTAATAATCATCACTTTTTATCAAAATTCTATCAAATAACTATTTTATTAAAACTTTTCACCTTTTAACTGGACAAGCATATATTATTGTATGGAGTCATCCACTCATAGAAATCTACCTTTCTTGTCCAAGAGCACGCTTATATGCGTGCTCTTTTTGAATGTATATAAAGACTGCACATACATTGTTAAATTAATTGACTAACGTACTTGCGGTATAAATGTTTGCATTATGTTCAAATAATTTCAGGTTATGTTCATTATGATTAAATCCGATGCCGCTCCCTAATGAAGCTATAAAATAGAATCCATCTATATATTCCATTAAAATGAATTCTTTTTCACTAGGACCTTTATTATTCCAATGCTTAAAGCAACTTGTTTCATTTGCAAGCTCTCCAATTTTAAGTTGTAAAGCAAGGATTACATTGTAAAATGAATTTTCCCCTTCCTATTTAGCAAACTCCTAATCCTATCGGACGATTTTTAATTAAATCCTGGTCGGCTTGATCTATTACAAGGAGGGAAACCTCCGCTTGGTTACTTTTGGATTAGTTTATATCTTACTATTAAAAACTCATGCTCCAAGATGGTTAGCTAGTGTTTTAGCAACCACATGTTGTACTTATGCAGCTATTATCAAACGTTTTCAATTTTATTTCCATGAACACAGCAAAAAAGAGGCCTTATGGCTCTGTTTTTATTCCTTAATAACAATCTAAATATGGTAAAATATATCCATCTCTCATATGTACAACAATGTAATTTTCATAGCAGTAAAATTACAACAAGACTTATACACCATTGCTCAAAATAAAATGAAGGAGTGTTTTAAGCGGAAGGACATATTCGAAAAAGAGGAAATAAGTACCGTATCTTTATTAATATTGGTCGTGATCCAGAGATAGGAAAAAGAAGCCGAAAAAGATTAAGGAGTTAAATGAAGGGGCTTTTGTGGAGCCTACTAAGCTTAGTTTAAAAGACTATATGGTTCAGTGGTTAGAAATTAAAAGGGTCATTATAGAAAAGAATACCTATGTTTCTTATAATAGCAATATAACCCACCATGTTATACCTAGTATAGGAATAATTGCACTTCATAAATTAAATGTTATGCACATTCAAAAATGCTATAAATTAACACTAGATAATGGTATCTCAAATAATTGCATCGAATACTAAAAACAGCTTTAAATCTAGCAGTAAAACAAAATATTATTTCTAGAAATCCTGCTGATTTTGTTGAGTTACCAAAAAAGAAAAAAGCTCCATCCAGACTTGGACGGAGGAAGAACCAGTAAAAAATTTTTGGTAAAAGTATCTTTGGCTAGCTAATGTTTGCATTTTATAACCAAAAGCCAAATAAATCTTCTATTAACAAGGTTTATTCACCTTAACACATGTTATCATGTATAATACATATGAAAAGGAAATTCAGAATAACGAGGCAAATATTATGGACTTTGTTTATATTAATCAAAACGTGTTAAATAATCTTCTATACATTTTATGTAGTATATTTGTTTTTTATTTCATATATGATAGCCGGCACTATTTAAAGAAATATAAAATACTACTGATTACCCTTTGTTCTAGTATTCCGCTTATTTTATGTATGCGATACCCTATCTATATGGATGAAAGTTGTATTCATGATTTAAGACAAATTCCGGTCATAATAGGTACGCTTTATGGTGGATTCCCTGTCGGTATCATATTGTTTACAATTTTATTAATTACAAGATTTATATTTTATGGATTTAATATGCTAACAGTCGTTGTTTACGGAATAATGTTCATCGTTACAGCACTCGCATCTTCAAAATTTAATACATATAATAGAAAACTTAAAGTAGCTTTTTCCATGTTTTTAACCTTTTTCCTAGCAATATTTACAACTTTAATTGTATTAACTTTATCAGATTTTGAAGTAAATAATTTGTATATTATTTATTTCATGGTATTACCGACTACTTTAATGTTATTTATTGTTTATATAAATGAAGTTATAAAAGATGCTGTATTAATGCGCTCTAAATTAATTAAAATGGAAAAAATGGAGATTGTTAGCCAACTCGCTGCAAGTATATCGCACGAAGTAAGGAATCCCTTAACGGTTGTAAAAGGATTTACACAGCTTTTAAAAACACAAAATTTAACTCCTGAATCAAGAGACGAATATATTAAACATATACTTGAAGAGTTAAATCGTGCCCAAGAAATTATCGATGATTACTTAACGTTTGCCAAACCTGCTCCAGAAAAATTAGATCAAATTTCAGTAAAACAAGAGTTAAATCGAGTTATTAATATGATATTGCCATTGTGTAATATGAATACGATACATATTACACAAGATTTTTCTGAGGCAACCATTGTTGGTAATAAACAGCACTTTCAACAATGTTTTTTAAACTTAATAAAAAACAGTATTGAAGCAATGCCTAATGGTGGTACCTTAAATATTTCCTCATCTATCAATAATAGTAAAGTTGAAATACGAATTGAAGATAGCGGAGTTGGAATGTCACAGGAGCAAATACATCGATTCGGTGAACCGTATTTTAGTACAAAAACAAAAGGAACTGGTTTAGGTACAATGGTTGCTGTTAAGATTATTGAGACGATGCATGGAAGTTTAAAAATCCGAAGTATCGTTAGTAAAGGAACGACTTTAATGATTACGTTCCCGAAATATAGTAAGAATACGCATTAACACAAATAAAAAAGGAGCATAGTTGCTCCTTTTTTATTTGTTTCGATACATAAGTATCTTCAATGTTTTTTTAGTTTACATTTGTGAAGACTAATTAAAAATTAGTATCCTCCGCCCCAGCAGCTGCATCCTACAATTATTAATAGAATGAATAACACAACTAGTAAAGCGAAACCTCCACCAAAACCACAAGAACCACCGTAACTCATATTTTCTCCTCCTTTTGGTTTGAAAACTAATAGGTAGTTGATCATTTTAACTGGTTCGTATTATACATTATGTATATATCCCTTTTTTGAGCATGTCTACATAAAAATAAGTAAAAGCACTCGTTTAAAGAGTGTTTTAAAATGGATACCAAAAGTTTTGAAATACGTTTAATTTTAAATATACCGCAACAATAAATATGAAAATACCGGCAAATAAAGCGATGAAATCTTCACGTTTCGCCTTACTTGTATAAAACCATGTACGTTTATCCTTCTTTCCAAATCCTCTTAAATCCATTGCATTTGAAACCGTATCTATTCTTTCTAGAGAATGAATGATTAGTGGCCAGAAAATTAAAACACGGTTCTTCATACGAACCCATAAATTTGCTTCTCCTTTTTCAAAAGCCACTCCTCTCGCTTCTTGCGCGTGTTTAATAATTTTATACTCAGACTGGATGTCAGGAATATAACGTAGTGCAATATTTATTGCATAAGTAATCTTATAATGAATACCAAGTTTACTTAAGCTACTTACAAATTCGCTTGGATCTGTCGTGTAAATAAAAAGAAGTGTAAATGGTAATAACGTAAAATACTTTAATGAAAGTGTAGCTGCATAAAATAATGTTTCATATGTAATCGTTGCATATCCAACATGTAAAAACGAGGTATATGATTCAGTTAATTCAGATCCATGAGTTGGTGTAATAAATAAAATCATGACAGAGTTTAATAAACTAAATGTAAATATGACACTAAAAACAATTAAAATTTTACGAAATGGAATTTTAGCAATGCTGAGCCCGATACACCCAATAATAAATAATATTAGCAACACCCGAAAATCAAAAAACAAAAAAGTAAGCGTCATACAAAAAATAAATAAAAACAATTTCACTACCCCATCCATACGATGAAAATATGTACTATGCACCCTCCTCCCTCCTATTACTGTCTAAATAAAGCTCCATAAATTTTTCTGGACATGAAATCCCACTAAATTTAACAAGCTTGGTTAAAGAACTCTCTCTTAAGTTGGCTCTTTGTAACGTTTCTTGATTGCCTAATACATCAAACACTGTATTATCCGCAATAATTTTCCCTTCATGTAGAACTACTGCACGGTCTGTATATTCTAGCGCGAGATTCATATCGTGAGTGATAAAAACAAATGAAATTCCCTTTTTAGCTAGGTTTTTAATAAACGACATAAATTGTTTATAATGATAATAATCTTGTCCCGCTGTCGGTTCATCTAATATGATAAGCTTAGGATTTGTTGTTAATACAGATGCGATTGTTAATCTCTTTTTTTGCCCATAGCTTAGTGCTTGAATTGGCCAATTACGAAATGGATATAAACCACAAATTTTTAAAATTCCTTCTACTTTATTCTTAATTTCTTCCTTAGAAAAATTATGTAATGTTAATGTAAATGAAACTTCTTCAAAAACAGTAGGCTGTGTAATCATATGATTTGGATTTTGCATCACGTAAGATATGATTTCCCCACGTTTACGAATAGACCAAGAACTAATATCTTCACCTTTTAACAAGATTTTCCCATTTTTCATTTTGTTTATGCCTATAAGACTATGAGCTAATGTTGATTTCCCTGCTCCATTATGTCCTAACAGTGCCACAATTTCTCCTTCATATATTAAAAGGTTTACATTTTCTAATACTTTTTGTTTATTAGAGTATGAAAATGATAAATTCTCCACTTTAAGTAATTCCTTGTTTTTAGTATTCCCTTTTAATATGACTTGTTTCTCCATCCACTCTTTTATAACGTTGCTTACCTTTTCTTTTTGAAGGTTTTCCATTGGATATATTACGTCATTATTACGATCAAAATGTAATCTCTTTAATGCTTCGATGTAAATAGGCTCTCTTAAGCCGATACTTGGTAATATATTTGACGCTAAGATTTCTTTTGGTGTTCCTATCGCAATGACTTTACCTTCATCAATTAATATAACTTTGTCTAAATCCAGGTTTAAAATTTCTTCTATTCTATGTTCGATAATAACAATCGTTTTATTATATTGTTCATGTATATCTTTCATAAGTTTTATCGTATGTAAGGCGCTTAGTGGATCTAAATTAGCTAACGGTTCATCGAACAATAATATATCCGCATTTGTTGTTAATAAACCCGCTAGAGAAACTGTTTGCTTTTGACCTCCTGATAATTCATGTGGACTTTGTTTATGAAACGTATGCATCTTCACCTTTCTTAATGAGTCCGAAACAATCTTTTTCATGTCATCTTGCTTTACACATTCATTTTCTAAATAAAAAGCTACATCTTCTTCTACTGTCAGACCAATAAATTGAGCATCTTGATCTTGCAAAATTGTTCCTACCTGTTTACTTTGTTCAAAAATACTTCCTTCCCTTGGGTCTTTACCGGCAATTAAAACGTTACCTGTACTATTCCCTTCGTAAGAAAATGGGATTAGCCCATTTATACAATGAGCTAATGTCGACTTCCCTGAGCCACTTCGTCCAGCAATTAGCACTTTTTCCCCAGGGTATATATGAAAGGTAATATCACTTAAAGTAGGCTGCACAGCATGCCCATATTGAAAGGTGAATTGTTCAAACGAAATAATTGGTTGCATGTTAACATCCCTACTTTTCAATTTTTAAATGTGTATGTTTCTTATTGGATTTCGCCAAACCAATTGTAAGTGGCAATCCAAGTACTAAGAAAACGATGACATCGGAAATTGTTGCTCCTAATACTTGTATAACAATTTTGTCAAATGGTTCTCCCATCACAATAATATCGAATGCCCCAGCAAATATAATAGCGATGACAATACCAACTAGCCCAGTAATTGCTAAATAAGAAATATCCTCCTTGTTAAACGACCCGTTTTTCACACTAAAGCCAACTCTTTTTTGAATAAGACCCATTGAAAAACCAATAATACCTGAACTAATAACCCAGCCCCACCAAATACCCCAGCCAGCAATCGTATCTGTTACGGTATGACCGATAAGTCCGATTAACAGTCCTGCCACTGGACCAAATAATGCTCCAAAAACAGTTACTATAGCTAATGCTGGTTTAATAAATGTATTCGGTGCAATAGAAAATCCCCAAAGTCCTAATATCCCGTATAATGCTGCTCCAATACCGATTGCTACTACTAACTTTGTTGATAATTTATTCATGACAATTCCCCTCTCGTATTAGTCAACTTTTATTACTCTATATTTAATTTAAAAATGAATTATGCATCGACACTCCCTTTCTATACAATAAAAAAATGACCTCTTACATAAGAGGTCATTTTCTTTCACGTTCAAGAATCCTCTTATCTTTCAAAAAACACATCGTGTCCTCTGCGGAATTAGCACCTTCCTATAAAATTGCATAGGGGTTGCTGAGGTTTCTTAGGGCCGTTCCCTCCACCTCTCTGGATAAGTATTAATTTGTAATTCGTATTATGGCACTAAAGAATGTAAATTTCAACACTTTTCTTACTATTTATATTTTTTATTAAACGGTGCATTTAAATCATTGTATTCTTATCGGAATTGTGAAATAATAAATTCAAAATCGTTTCGGGAGGAATGCATTATGAAAGTTATTGGTTTGATTGGAGGATTAAGTTGGGAATCTACATCATTATACTATAAACATATTAATACACTTACACTCTCTCAATACGATCAAAATGCAAAGTTAGTTTTATATAGTATGGACTTTGGTGAAGTAACTACTTTATTACAAAACCATCAATATGAAGAAGTGAAAAATGAACTAGTTACAGTTGCAAAGAAAGTTGAAAAATCTGGGGCTGAATGTTTATTAATGTGTTCAAATACTGTACATCTATTTGCTGAGGAGGTAGAACAAGCAATATCTATCCCGCTTCTTCACATTGGTGATGTAAGTGCTAAAAAAATGGTAGAACAGAATATAAAACGTATCGGACTATTAGGAACAAAACAAACGATGGAGCAAGATTTCTATAAATCACGATTAGCGAAATATAACATTGAGACAATTATCCCAAATGATGAGGAAAGAACTTTTATCCACCATGTCATATTAGATGAATTAAGTAGAGGGATCATTTCAGAAACATCTAAAGAAAAGTTATTACAAATTACAAAATCATTAATTCAAAACGGCGCTGAAGGTATATTATTAGGCTGCACTGAAATACCTTTACTCATCTCCCAAAATGATCTTACTGTTCCCGTTTTTGATACTGCTTTTTTACATGCAAATACTGCTGTACAATTTGCTGGATAAGAATACACAAGCATAAAGGTGAGAACCTCTATGCTTGTATACAGTTACGACTATTTATCCCGCTATTTGCAGACAGTAAAGCCCCACCAATTAAAGTTTTACTTTATTTAAAAGAGATTCAATAACTGCAATGGCTTCTTTTGAACCACCACATTCTAAAAAGCTATCATTAAGTTTTCTTATACCATGTTTATACTTTTCATTTGAAAGTATATCTGTTACGGCCTCTTTTAAAGAGTACACATTAACATGTTCTTTCAATAGTCTATGTGCTGCTTCCAGTTCAGTTAATCTTTGCGCTATCATAGGCTGATCTTTATCATGCGGTATTATTACAAATGGGACATTATAATGAATGGCATCGTGTACGCTATTCATACCGCCATGTGTAATGAAAACATCTGCTTCATTTAATATTTCTGATTGAGGTACGTATGGAGCAATTATAAAATTATCTGGCGCTTGCTTTATTTTTGAAATATCATTTCTATCACCAATTGCCATTACAACTATTCCATCAAAATCTGAAAAAGTATCAATACACGTATTAAAGAATGGTTCGAGTCCTTCAAGCAGTGTTCCCATTGAAATATAAATAACTTTCTTCTCTTTAAGTGATTCCAGTGGAAACTTTATATTTGTTTTACGCTTTGAAATACTCGGTCCAATAAAAATGTTATTTTCTCCGAACGATTCGCTATTAGGTTGGAAATAACGACTTGTGTATACGAGACAAACATCACCCTTATTATTCATAAATTGAAGATTATTCTTTGGTTTTACTCCAAATTTATGTTCCATCTGATTTAGTAATTTTTCAGAGATTTCCTCTGGTTGGAATGGCATATCTGCATGTGGTTGAAAAGGTAATGTCTTCAAAAATTCTGGCGGAATTAAAAATATAGGTGAGGACACTACACCTGGAACTTGTAAATACTCCTTTACTAACTCTCCTGCACCAAATATATCATAAATTACGAAATCAAAATTTATACTTTCACATAATTGTTTCGTAATTTCTAATATATATAAAGAAGTTTGAACATGCACATGAAAGAAAGCATTTAACCCAGATGAGGTTTCAGCATCAATAGAAATCTCTTTTAATAGATCCGGATGAGTATGTACAGTAGCTCCTAAATCTTCAATTCTATCCTTAAAGTTTGCCGTTGTAATATAATGTACGTTATCCCCTCGTTCAGTAAAGGCTTTTACTAAATTTAATGTAGGGTTTACATGTCCCTCTGCTGGAAAATTAACTACTAAAATATTTAGCACTTATTCCTCACTCCTTACATTTCATTGTTTTAATTAAGCATACTGTTATTTGTACAAGTAATCTTCCCCTAATAGTCCTAATATGCTTGCTACATTATATTGATAAATAATTTTCAGTCATCAACATAAAAAAAGCATCTACCTATGTAGATGCCTAACCGTGATAAGGAGTGTTCTGTGAGGTTAGAACAAGCGTTTCTGCTTGTCCTATGCTATCAATATATGATTTATTTTATAAAATGTGAATCGTTAATAGAATTATTTTATCCATTTTATATGATCAAATGGATAAAATACCATTTCTACTTTACCTATTATATTTGATTCATCAATAAGTCCAAGTGTATTCCTACTATCTTTACTATGATTACGATTATCACCTAACACAAATAATTTATGCGTAGGAACTTTTATTTCTCTAAAATTTGAAAAACGATTGGATACTTGTGACATATCTAAATGTATATACGACTCATCACGCTTTTTACCGTTAATAAATACCTCATCCTCTTTTAGTTGTATGTTATCCCCCGATAATCCAATAATTCGTTTCACATAGTAAGTAGGCTCGTCTTCTTTTTTTATAATGACAACATCTCCATGATGAAAAGACGATAAACAGACGTTTACCTTATTAACAAGTATATAATCTTTTTCATTCAAAGTAGGTTGCATCGAAATTCCTTCTACCATACAAAATAAAAAGGACTTATTAATAAAAATAACCCCTATTATAATTAATATGTAGCTACATATGTTCCTCCAATATTTTAGAATAAACAGCTTCATATATACCTCATTTCTAATCTATTCCCAGATAAAAACGCCTCTAGTTTACAGGAATGCTAGAGACGTTTCGTACATTTTAATTCTCTTTAGAGGCATCTGTTTTTGGCGCTTCACCAGTTAATCTCTTATTTTTCAAATCAAAATAAGCATCTAAAACTTCTTTTCCAATATCGGAGTTAATGCCTGATTTATCATTTTTAACCCACGGTACTACAACAGAAAATGCTACTTCTGGATCATCATATGGCGCATATCCAGCTAATGTTAAGTTATAACATTCTCTACGGTCGCCTTTCTCATTTCGCCCAATATCATTTTCTCCACCATATACAGTTTGTGCGGTCCCTGTTTTACCAGCTGGTTTATATGGTGCTTTTTGGAACGCTCTTACTCCCGTTCCATCTCCTTCTTGAAATACTCTTCTAAACCCTTCTTTTACTTGATTAATATATTCTTGTTTCATATCGATTCTATTTAAAACAACGGGTTCTATTGATTGTACTACTTTACCAACCTCATCTTTTTGAACGGTTTGTTCTCTGATCTCTTGAACAATTTGTGGTTTCATTCGATACCCTCCATTTGCGATAGTCGAAATATATTGTGCAAGCTGAAGTGGTGAATACGTATCATATTGTCCAATAGAATAATCTAATAAGAAACCAGGATGATTATCTTTTCTTCCAATTTGTCCTACTGTTTCATTTGGTAAATCAATACCAGTTTGTACGCCTAGTCCAAATTGCCTGAAATAATACCTCATTTTATCAAAATATTCTTGTTTAATATCTAGTGAACTATTTTTCACATAATCCACGCCAGCAATTTTTAATGCTATATTAAACATATAAACGTTTGAAGAAACTTGTAACGCTCTTAGATCGTCTATATCACCAAAATTTTTCCAAGACTTCTTCTCCTTAGTTCCTTTAAACTTCATAGGTGCATCATAAAAATGTGTTCCCGGAGTTATTGCATTTGTTTCAAACCCTGTTAACACTGTCGCACCTTTAACCGTTGATCCAAGCTCATAAGAACTAGTCAGCGTGCCTAAAGCATAATCTTCTACTTCCATTTTTCCGTCTTTTTCTACAAGCTTTTTCCCAGCCATTGATAATACTTGGCCATTTTTCGGATTCATCATCACTACGAAAGCACGGTCTAACATTGATTCTGATCCTTTATATTGTTTTAATATTTTTTCTATGCTCTCCTCTACTTTTTTTTGCAATTCCATATCTATTGTTAAAGTTAAATTTTTACCGCTTTTCCCTTCAGTAACAGTTTCCGTTCTAATAGTATTTCCTTGTTTATCAGCAATGCTTCTTACTTCTTTTTTTGTACCATGAAGTACATCTTCGTATTGCTGTTCGATATAACTTTTGCCGACCCTATCATTTCGGCTATAATCACGCACTAAATAATAATCTAATCGTTCACGTGGCAATCCTTCATCAGCATTTGAAACGTTACCAAGGACAGAACGGAATAGACCATCATTTACATAGATTCTCTCCCAATCAACTGATGCATCTACTCCTGGAAGGTTCGCTAAATTTTCACTAATCACCGCATATTCCTGTTCACTAACGTCCTTTTTAATAATTTGAGGTGCCATTTGAAAACCTGAGGTCATTTTACTTTTAATAGCTAACACTTCTATATCTTTAGCCGTTAGTTCTTGAAGATTTTTATCTGTAACGCGCTTCCTTTTTAAATCTTCTATTTTTTTGTCTAGCTCTTTTCCGGTAATATCCTTATCTCGGAACTTATCTATTTCTTTTTTTGATACTAAGTCTTGAGTAAGTTCTGGATTTAATTGCATCCAAAAGTCTTTCTTATCAGTCTCAGTTAACTTATCTATATCTTCTTGTGGCATTTCAATAATATCTGCAAGTTGTCTTGCTGATTTTAATATTTCTTCTTGTTTTACACCTTTCACCTTTGTATATGTAATCGTACGTAAAGACTTATTATCAACTACTGGATTTCCTTCACGATCAAATATTTTCCCACGTGGTACAGAAAGGCCCACGGTTGCATTTTCTCTCTTCTCTACTTCATTTTTATATGTTTCTCCATCAAAAATTTGCACTTTCCCTAACTGAATAATAATGCCAGAAAATAATAAAAATACACAAAGGAATAAAATATTTAACCGGAGAGGTACTACTCTACCACTTTTCTTCTCTTGCTTTTTCACCTTGTCATAATCTCCTCCTTACAATATTTCAAATAATAATCACATTTCTATATTAAAAGTAATGTACGATTTCTATACATTGCTTTGTACAAATATTAATATAATGTTTAAAACTTAATAGAAGTTAAAACAAAGGTAAAGAAAAGGTAAAGTTTACTAAATTAAATATAAAAAATACCCAATAACAAAAAGCTTAGTTTTCACTAATCGCTTTGTTATTGGGTATTAATTGATTTAAGAATTACTACTAGTGCGTATTGCTATACATTTGTCGTCGCAATTAGAAAGAGATTGTTAACTTAGTACTTTCGGTAAGTAAATAGTTACTGTTGTCCCGACACCAACCTCGCTCATGATACTAATTGTCCCTTGATGACTTTCAATAATTTTATAACTTAACATTAATCCAATACCAGTCCCTTTTTCTTTCGTACTATAAAAAGGTTCACCTAATCTCTTAATTCTTTCTTCAGGTATTCCTATTCCTTCATCTATTACATGAATGATGACACCATCATCATTTATTTCTTTTATGTGAATTGAAATTTCCCCACCATTTGGCATAGCTTCGATTGAATTTTGCAAAATATTAATAAATACTTGTTTCAATTGATTTTCTGAGCATTCAATAATTATATCTTTGTCATTCGTAAATAGTTCAACTTGAATATTTGTCAAAATTGCTTTTGTATTCATTAACGATACGACATTTTTAAAAATTTGATAAATATTTTTCTTTTCTGTATTTATCTCATCTGTTTTAGCAATTGCCAGAAATTCTTGCAGGATCGCTTCTATCCTTTCAATTTCAGAGAGCATAAGATCAAAATATTTTTCTTGATCTTCTTTATTAATTTGAAATAACTGTATAAAACCTTTAATTACAGTTAAAGGATTTCTTACTTCATGAGCCACGCCAGCTGCTAATTGACCAATTGCTGCAAGCGTATCTGATTTATTTAGCAATTCTTCTGTCTTTTTTCGCTCTGTAATGTCGCGTACAATAATCATAATTTTATCATGTAATAATGGTAAGCACCTAGCCTCAAAGAAATCAATACTTCCATTAAGTGTGAGTGGATATTCTACAATTACATTCGTTCCTTTTTCCTTCACTTGATTAATGGCTTCCTGAAACTGCTGTGCTACTGAAGATGGTAATACTTCGTAAAAATTTTTTCCCATAAAAGCTTCTGCGGGTACGTAAAACTTTGTAGGAGATCCTGCCTTGTAATCTATAATTGTGCCATCATCTTCTGTTAAGAAACATAAATCTGGTAAAGCTTTAAAAATTAATTCCAGTTCAGATGTTTGTTGTTTTAACTGCTCTTCTATCGCTTTTAAATGTGTAATATCTACACCAACAGCCCAATAACTATATCCTGTTACAGGAAACTGTTCTGATATATTCGACCACATTATTGTTTTGATTTCACCATTTTTACATGTTAAGTGCATTTCCCAATCTCTGAAATTTTTTCCACAAGTTAAAAATTTCTTTTGTATTTGATGGCGATAATTATGATCAGGATACAATAATTGCAGTGCATTAGGATTTCCAATTATTTCTTCAGCGGTATAACCTGTTACAATTTCGCATTCTCGATTCCACAAAACAAAATCTCCATTATAATCAAGCGCATCGACCATAACAGGCATGTTTTGTAAAATCGTATGTAGTTCCTCCTCTTTCTGAGAAAGCAACGTTGTATTTTCACTTTGAAATACTTTTATTGCGCTATCTAAAATTAAACTTGAGAGCATTTCAAAGTATTTTTGACAACTGAAAATTTCACTTTTTTTGGACCATACAACAAAAGATCCTAAATGTTGATTGTATAAGAAAATGGGGATTTCAATCTTTGGAAGTTTACTCTTTTTTATCTCATTCATTCCGAATGAAAAAACACACTCTTTTTCAGCATCAAGAAGTTGATGTGATATGTTAGTTAATTTATAAAATTGTTCTGCCATGGTTTCTATTGTACTCACATCAATAAGTTCCATTAGCCGCGAATTCATTCCTTTTTCACCTCAATATGTAAAATTAATACAAATCTAAAATTCATACTTCTCCATTATACGAAGAAAGCTAGTGTAGGTATATAGCTGTAGAATAATTATTCGAACAAATTTTATTTTTCAATTAAAACAAGAAAAGAATATATATACTGAATATACCTTTAATTAGTATATATTTCATTGATTCCTCACTTATTATCTAGATAACTTGAATTCCTTCTTACATTCACTGAATTTTTACTCGAGAGTCATACACGTTACTAATAGCGGTATAAACATGTAATAAGTATAAAGTTCATAAAATATTCACAATTTTTATGAAAAATATAAACATTTATTCCAATATATTCTATATAATAAAATGTAATAAGGCTTCTATGAATCTCATAGAATACCTTACCCCTAATAAAAAAGAAAAAAGAATCCAAATGGATTCTTTTTTCTTTTTTATTTACATTACATATTTATATAAAGCATGTGCCACACCATGTTCTTCATTTGATAACGTTTCGTATTTACACATTGCTTTTATTTCTTCTACTGCATTCCCCATTGCAATTGATATGTTCGCTTTTTCCATCATAGAAACATCGTTTAGGCCATCACCTATCGCTACAGTATTTTCAACCGGAATATTAAGATGTTCTGCTAAAGTATATAATCCATTCCCTTTTTGAGCATCTCGATGATTAATCTCTAAATTGTGCCAATATGAAGATGTAATTGCTAAATCTGTATTATGAAGAAATGTTTCTTTTAGTTTTTTTAATTTCTCAATATCATAAGAAAATGGTAATAGTTTATGCACATGTATATCTGTTTCTACAATTGGTTTACAACTTTCCGCACTATGAAACGCTGTATGCTCAAGATATAATGCTGCGATTGTTTCTAACTCTTTCAAGTCGAAATTTTCTTTTGAATTCTTCACATACTCAATTTCATTACGTACACTCTCTACTCCATAATCCGGTACATACACACCTTTATCAGTATAAAGCTGATAATATAAACCATTCTCTTCAAGATATTCTACAATTTCAAGTGCCTGCATATTTTGAATTGGATATCTCTTCATCATTTTTTTATCTTTATATATAAGAGCCCCATTTTCCGCAATGATTGGACACTCTAAATTAACTTCTAACAATAATCGCTCAATGTCAACAATAGAACGTCCTGTACAAATTGCTACAACATGGCCAGCTTCTTGACATGTTCGAATTGCTTCTGCATTTTCTTTACTTATCATTTTATTCCCCGAAAGAAGAGTTCCATCTAAATCAATTGCGATTAATTTCATTATTTCTTCACCACTTTCTATAAATACACGAGTTCTAATTAATTATTAGGTATCGTTTTCATACAATCCTCGTGAGGTACTTCTTATTTATAATTTATGAAAAGCGTTTCAGGTCAAGAAATAATTAAAAATAAAATCCAAAGCTTTTCTTTTTAAAAAAGCTTTGGATTTTAAACTATGAATTATAACTAATGTATTTTGTCTCACACATGTACACATTTTTTTCTTCAGTTGGGATATATACTTTAAACTTTTCTAGCCGTTTTCCATAGACATGAATCGTAATAACGCTTTCATTTTTACTAATTTCAAGAATATGACAATCCGCTGGTGGAATTACTTTATCTGTTTCTCCTTCTCCCAAATAAAGATTTCCTGTATGTGTTAAATAAACAAGTGAATTTCCAAGTTGTTTCGTTTGTATAAAGTTCTTCACCATAATCCTTCCTGAAAAAACGCCTTCTACTCCCCATGTGCCGTCATGGTCATGTAAAGGTGTAGATTGTCCATCTTTCCATACGAGAGCTAGTACTTCAAAACGTTTGAGCGGATCTTCATACAATAAATGTCGTGCATATTGAGTCAAATTGGCCTTCTGTTTATCTAACGGAAGCCATGTTTTCTTTTCTAAAAGTTCTTCTAGTAACTTTTCAATGCCACACACTATTTCTTCTTCAAATAAACCGTTTTCCATAAGATTTGTAACACCTTTAATAAACTTTTGAAATGATTTACTTCCATTACAAGTCAACATAAGAATCCTCCTCTACGTTTTATACAATTCCATATTAAGGTAATTGCCGAAAACTCACAATTGAGAAACAAAAAAACAAGATGCAAATGTATGCACCTTGTTAAGATTTTTATTTGGCTTTCAATCGAATAGGTAAGTATTTTAATGTTTGTTCATTTTCCAATATACATTTTTCTAAACAGAAAGATGGAGATAGCTCTATTTTTTCAAAAGCATTTATAAAGGTAGTTAATGCAATCTCAGCTTCTAAACGTGCAAGTGGTGCTCCTAAGCAAAAGTGAGGACCTTTCCCAAAGGTTAAATGCTTTTCATTTCCTGTTCGATGTACATTAAATTGAGAGGCTTGTGAAAATTTTTTCTCATCTAAATTCGCTGCACTAACCCACGCAACAATCATCTGATTCTTTTTCATGAAAGGACCAAATATATTTGTATCCTCTGTAATCCTCCGGGCCAATGTAACAGGAAAGCGATAGCGTAATACTTCCTCAATCGCTTTTAAAATTAAGTTAGGTTCTTTTCTTAACTCTTCATAAATTCCAGGTGAATCTACTAAAAAGCAATAAAAGCTATTAATAATTAAATTTGTAGTGGTTTCATTCCCAGCCGCTAGTAAACCTAATGAAAAGGTTACAATTTCTTCATCGGTTAATCTTTCGCCTTCATATTCAGCTCGAATTAAATCAGAAATGATATCATCGGTTAAATGATATCTCTTTTCCTGAACAATCGGTAGAAGGTATGCTTTGAATTCATGTAATGCTATCCCTTTCTCGGCATCCAGATCATTAAACTTTTCTTTACTATACGGCATAAATAAAATATCAGACCATTCTTTCATTTTTTTACGATCTGTTGTTGGGACTCCTAATAAATCGGAAATAACGGTAACAGGTAAAGGTGCAGCAAACTGTTCAACGATATTAACTTCACTACATTTTTCGATATGTTGTACAAGTTCATCTGCGATAGCCTGTATTCGAGGTTTCCACTGTTCTAAACTTCTTGGAGTAAATGCCTTAGAAACAATGGAACGTACATTGCGATGTTCTGGTGGATCTGTAGAGTTTATATTTATTCTAGTTTCTAAAGGAGGGATTGAGAATTGTCTGCGCTCCCTTCTACTTGAAAATAAGCGATAATCTGATAAAACACGATTTACATCATCATATAAAAAAACATTCCATACATCCTGCTCTTCATCATAATGAACTGGGTGATTATCCCTCATCAAACGATACCATTCATATGGATTCCATAATTCTTCTTTTGTTTTCAGCTTTGAAATTTCATGAACTAAAATAACATTTTCAGGTGAAGCCATAGTTCTTTCCTCCCTTTTCTTTTACAATAAAAGTGATAGGTCGGCAGTCCAAAGTTGTATAAACTATCATATGTTATTTTAACATATACCAAAGGGGATTTTTCATTAGAGAACTTGAGAAATATATAAGGGGGATTTTTATGTACGTTGACATTTTACTGCTAGCAGAATTAACGACAGGACCAAAACATGGATATGAAATTAAAAAAAATGTTCAAAATCGTTTAGGTGAAAATTTCGAATTAAATCACAACATGCTTTATCCTGCCCTTCGGCGCTTTGAAAATATGGGTGCTATAACGAAAAAAATACATAAACAAGTCGGAAAACCAAACCGAAATATGTACGATATAACAGAAACAGGAGAAGAAATTTTTTCTGAAATGTTACGAGAGTTTCCCGAAAAACTTGCGACAAACAATACAGAATTTCTTGTTCGTATTGCGCTATTTGAAAAACTTGACTATGAGGATAGAAAAGAGATTTTGACTGTACGTCAAAACGTACTATATAATCAGCTTACTGCTATTCAGTCTCTAGATGTTACCTCATCTTTTATTACTGAAGTCATTGAATTTAGTAAATCACGAATTGAACATGAATTGAGTTGGATTACATCACTTATGAAAAAAATATGAAAAAATAACAAGAAAAGTTAAAAACAATGAATGAAAATGATATTTATTATCAATACTATAATTAATAAAAGGGCAACCACGATTTGGCTACCCTTCAAACATTTATACTTCTGGATCGAAAGTTTTGCAATCTGTTTCTTCCGTTGTAGATGCATGTTTACCTTTATGACTTACTACGTAAATTGCCTCTGCACTACATTTATTACCGTTCGCCCAAAATTTACAGTTATTTACTTCACATAAAACGTCTTGTGCCATAGTATCACACCTCCTTGTTCTATTATCATTAACAAAATTCGGAGGTATGATACTCTTTGTCATGCATTTTTTATTCCCTTTTTAGCTTTCTTAATGGTTCAATATCTCCTCGTACAATCACATCTATATTTTCAGTTATTTTTTCAATGTCAAAATGCCACCATTGAATTTGTAATAATTCTTCTATTATTTCATTTGAAAATCTCTCTTTTATTTTATTTGCTGGATTTCCACCAACAATTGTATATGGTGCGACGTCTCTAGTCACAACAGATTTAGCTGCAATGATTGCACCATCTCCTATTTTTATTCCGGGCATAATAGTTGTGTCCATACCAATCCAAACGTCATTTCCTATAACTGTATCGCCTTTGTAAGGTAAATCAGACAAACTAGGTGTATACTTCTCCCACCCATTTCCAAAGATATTAAATGGATATGCCGAAAATCCATCCATCCGATGATTCGCTCCGTTCATAATAAAGTTAACTCCAGATGCAATACAACAAAACTTTCCAATAGTAAGGCGATCCCCAAGAAATTCATAATGATGTAATACTCGATTTTCAAATGTTTCTCCATCTTTCGCATCATAATAAGAATAGTCACCAACAAGTATATTAGGTTTTGTTATTGTATTTTTTATAAATTGAACGTTTTGATTTCCTTCAATAGGGTATTTAATATTTGGATTAGGATTCATTTTGTACAGCACTTCCTTTACCACTTATTTCACTTTCTACCGCTATTACTGGCTTTAAATTGTATATAGGTAAAATAAACAATAATCCAATTATAAAAAGTAAAGCCGTCCCTTCATACATCATACTTAATGAAAACATCTCTTTTAATGAGCCAGCTATACTCATCGTTACTACCATTGAACCGGTAAATAGCGGACTTAAAATACCATTTACACGACCTATAAAATCGGTATCGCTATTTTGAATAATAAGCGTATTAATACCAATTTGGATACAAGGAAGAGCTAAGCCACTAAAAAGCTGAGCTGTAAGTGTCACCCATAAATTTGTAGAATATCCTATAATGCCAATACCAATTGCTTGACCAAGCATACCGATAATTAACATCTTTTGCGGAGCAACGTTTTTCGCAAATACCATTGCTAATGCTCCGCCAACAATCATTCCCGCACCATTTACTGTTAGTAGCCACTGTAAACTCTCTTTTGATAATCCTAGCTGCTCAGTCACAATAAATATACCTAATGGTTGAATTAATCCTATACCTAGTCCTGCAGCCATAAAGCAAAGCCCTAGCAAAGTTAATGCTTTTTTCTTTTTGACATACTTAATACCATCCTTCATCTCCTGCAGCAGAGTGATATCTTTCTTTTCTACGTCGTTTTCAAGATCTTTCGGAAGAAATAACAATACAACTGCCGCAAGTAAAAACGAGATACCTGTTATGATGATTGAAATATAAATTCCAAAACTATGAAAGATAAATGTCCCTAGAATTGGTCCTAATACCATAAATATTGCAAATATCGTTTGATATATAGACATCGCTAATTGAATTTGTTCCGTTGATAAATGTTGTTTAAACAACTTCATTCCAGATGGTTGTGAAAACTGTGAAAGGATTGCAGAGATGAGTGTCACAAAAAACACAATTTTCCACGTTCCAAACATAAGCGTAATTAATACAGCGAATACTGAAATGGAACTTAACGTTTCACACCATATCATTGTCTTCTTTGGCTTCCACCTATCAGCAAAAGTACCGCCAATAAATGAAAAAATAAAAATTGGAGCGAATTCAGCAACTGAAATCATTGAAATAGCAAAAGCATCACCTTTTGTTATTTCCATTACATATAGTAATACCGCAAAGTTTCGAACCCATATTCCTATTTGTAAAAATAATGCTGATGCTAAAATCCCTTGAACAAACCGATTTTTTAATACTTGTGATACCCCATTGTTTTGTTTCGTTACTACATTTGTCGACATAAAAAAGCCTCCTATTTCATGTTCTGAACAGGAGGCAGCACAAATCATATAAAAAGACTATATATTCGCAGAGCGAAATACATCCCTTTTCTATAAATGTACAGACTAACCCTATTCAGAAGAATATTTCGTTTTTTAACGAAGATCTCTTACAAATAGAATTAGTTGATCATTGGGATGTCTTCACCCTTCCGTTTCAAATTTAAATAACACATACATACTCTATGTAAATCATTTTCGATGTATGCATGTCTCCTTTTAACTATTCTAGAAAGTTAAAGGTAATTCCTCTAAAGAACGCATTAAATAGTTACCTTGCCATTTAATTTCTTCACGATTCCCTTTTATTTGTAGTTCAGGCATTCGATTAAACAAAGTAGTAATAGCAATCTTTGCTTCTAACCTCGCAAGTGGAGCTCCTAAGCAGAAATGACTACCATGACCAAAGGCAATGTGACGGTTGTTCTCCCGTGTAATATCAAATATTTCTGGATTTTCAAATACTGTTTCATCACGGTTCGCTGAAGCCAATGCAATAATAACCATATCTCCTTTCTGTATTGTTTGATGGTGAATTTGAAATGGCTCCGCTGCCCATCTTGAAGTTGTAACCTCAACTGGAGAATAATATCGTAATCCTTCCTCAATAGCAGCATCAATTAATTTTGGGTTTTCTTTTAATAACTGTAATTGATTTGGATTTTCAAGAAGTGCTAATACCGTATTTGTAATTAAATTCACTGTCGTCTCGTGTCCTGCTACAATTAATAGCATTATCATTGAATATAATTCCCGAGCGCTAAGTTTATGCCCTTCACTCTCTGCAAGTATTAAAGCACTCACCAAGTCTTCTTTTGGCTCTTTTCTTTTAATATCAACTAAATAATGAAGATATGTAATAAACTCAGATAGTTGCTTTTCAGTTTCTCTTATTTCTTCTGGTGTTTCTGGGTAAGCAATGACAGCATGAGACCAAATTCTAAATTTCGCTTGATCTTCTTTTGGAATACCGAGCATTTCACTTATTACAATGATAGGTAAAGGGAACGAATAATCATCAACAAGATTTAATGAACCCTTTCGCTCGACTTCATTTAACAAACCATCTGCAATATCCTGTATTCTTCCTTCCAATTGCGTGATCATCTTCGGTGTAAAAACTTTTTGTACGAGTGATCGTAGACGATTATGGTTAGGTGGATCTGAATTTAACATATGAGTAGTTAAATAATCACTATTGTCAACCGTAAGAAACACATTCAATGCATCTTGAGGAAATATATTGGCTGGATCTTTTTTTAAGCGACTGTCTTTTAAAAGCGGCAAGGCATCTTCATATCTTGTGACAAGCCATTCCGCTCCTAGTTCAGTTTTATTCACAAATAAGATAGGTTGCATTTTTCTAGATTCTTTATAAATTTCATACGCATCTTCTTTAAATTGAGCTGAAGCTAAATTAATGCCATCCTCTATTTTTAGTCCAACTTTGTTTTTCATTGACATTGTATTCCCTCACTCTCATTTGTTTTTGAAAACCAACCCAACATATGCATTATACTCTAATAAAAACGTGAAAATTGTAAATTTTTAATCGAAATCTTACTTCGTATATTGAAAAATAAAAAAGTGAGAGAGTAAAATCGTTTCACTCTCTCACTTCTCTTTATGCGAAGCACATAAAATTACTAATTTGTTGATAGCGATAACTTACTTTACGACGACGACCACCTTGCCACGTGTAACCTGACACTCCATTTCTTCTCACTTCAGTCGGGAAGAACCATAAATCCCTTCCGAAAGGACCAGGACGATGTAAGCGTAAATAGCCCCATCTTCCTAGACAGTTACACATCCATGATTTCATATTACCTGGTTGTGCCGGAGAAGCAAATGTAGACGGTAACGACGGCGCTTGTGACGGTGGTGGTGACGTTGGAGCATCTTCCGCATCATCTGGTCTGTAATCTTCTTGTTCAATATCTCTTACTTCATTTGTAGGTTCATACCCGTAGTTTTGTGGATTGTAATACATCGCTTGATCATATGGATAATTTTGTTGGTTATACATATTAACAAATCACCTTCTTTTCATTCATTACCTTTACCATTCATATGTGATATGCCCTCGCTGGGAAGCTTGTGTATAGCCCAAATTCAACTTAAAAAGCTCGTATTATTAAAAATACGAGCCTTTCAAAAATAGAATGTGTTTATTATTTCCTTAACTTCACACTATAAAAACGCATTTCATCTAACGTACCTTCAAATTCAAATACTTCTTGTTTAATTAATTGTTTCAAGCGATATTCTAAGAAAGTATCTCCAACCAATTGTTCAACAAGACCAAGTGCTTCACCAATTACTCTAGGAGCTTTGAGGAACTCTCGATCAGCACCCACACTTTTCGCGCATTCAATTATAAATTGATCAAAATAATCTTCTTGTACAGAATGCACTTCATTTTCTTTCCACACTCTTAAACATTCTATGCTTTCCGATAATCTATCCCACTCATGTTCAAACTTCATTCGCTTCTCTTCAGTTAAATAAGGTAACTTTATAAAACTTTTTTGGAATAGAGCTAAACTTTCAGGTGGTAATTCTCCCGTTCCACGAATATCATACTCTTGTTTTAATATTTCTCTACTTGCTTCAGACGTATTAATAACTCGAATGTTTTTCTTATCCTTTAATTGTGCTATTACAAAACTTAGGCCTACATGTTCATGTGCATTATCAGCCTTCCAAATTGTAATAGGCGTTTCAACAGGAATAGTATGTAGTTCTTCTATAGTTGCTATAAATCTTGATAAATATTCTTCTTCAAAATAACTATCATAAGCAGTTAAGTTATTTATTAACCACTTCTGTCTTGCTAGTTGCCCCTCATTCGTATGCAACTTATATATCGGTCCAATTGAAAAGAATTCAGAAAAAGCGACAACACTCTCTTCATATAACTCTTCTTGGCTTAACATATATTTTAAGCAACCAGCCGTTGAATCATCAAAAGCAATATGTACGTGCGTACTTTCTATTACATTCCTTTTACAAGTAGGATTACTCGTTAATTGTTTCGGAATATCCATCAAATTTTTAATTGTATCTTCACTATAATTTTCTTCTAATAAGTTTAACTGTATGAGAATACTTTGAAGTAAATCTTTAGCCTCATCTTCGTACATATCCCCTACAGCATTTTTAATTTTATCTATCACACAAATCCCTCTATTCATTTCAAAAATAACGTAGACTATAGTGTATCATTTTAGTATAGTTCTTTAAAGTCAAATTCAGATTGCTACAGCAATCTGGATTTTCAACAAAAGCTCTCCTTATATTTTTGAATTGCTAAATATTTTACTTTAAAAATCTTTGTATCTAAATGTATAATTATATAAAAACAAAAATATAGGAGCTATATTTATGGATAAAGTACTTACAAATTATAAACATTACTTAAAAAATTGGAGATTTATATTTATTTGCATACTACCTGCTATTGCCTTATTCGTTACTTTCGATGTCATCTTTGAACTACTGTTTCATCAAAATTTCTACTTATCTAACTTAATTTCTGCTATCATATTATTTTTAATATTTATTAACGTTAAAGATAAATTTAACATTAAAGGCTAAAAAACACTATTTCAAAATAGCCCTTTATTATTGCATCCTACTATAAAATAAGGCTCATAGTAGATTTTCATAAAAAATAAGAGCACCCTGCAATTGGCTGCTCTTATGTGATTAGAGGTTTTTTCTGAGTATTAAGTAGGACACGAAGATCTTGTCCTACTACATAATATATGCTTGTACTTATTATTTCGTGCATGTATTAAGCACCATGTTCAGGTACTTAATATATGCATAGTCATTGCTAAAAAATCTACTCAAATATTCACTGTACAATTTCATATTTATAAATTAAAAAACATCCTCAATGGATGTTTTTTATCTAACGATTTTAAGCTTCCATAAACTTAGCCGGTACACCAATTTTTTCAACTACAGAAGATATATTAGTAGGATTAATCATTACATTTTCAATACATACTAATTTATTTTCTAATATCCCATTCTCTGTAGTAATAAGTTCTTTAAACCGATCTAAAGTCATTGAGAATTTATGTTCACTTCCACCATTCATACTAACTTTTACATACTTCATAGTGTCACCGCCTTTCATAATAATTTACATTTCGACAAGAAGGCGCTTACATCCTTTTTATTTACTCTTAGATTTCTCACGTTTACATATATGTTGAGAAAAGAAACTACTATTATTTACTCACAAAATTATTGTTAATAAGAAAGATAAAGATAAAAATGCACAAAGTGGAATATATAAACTGGTATCCATTCTTGCAAAGTGCGTATCTTTTTGTCGTTTAAAGATACCAAAATAGTTAAACTCACCAATCACTCTAATAGAAAAGACAATCATACAAATCCAGGAACCGACTTGAATAATAACATTAGGAACCGCAAAATGAACAATATTTGCTTGTTGCAACAAAATTATTGCTGCCATACTTAATAATAATGCAATGAACAATGTCATTCCGGTGCGAGGTGTAAACGCCTTTTCCCCTGATTTAGTTGGAATAACACTATTTGTCCCCCAATTACCTCCGAAAGCCCAATATACATGTAAAAAGCTAACTAAGAATAATATACAAGCAGATATATATGTAATGATAAGCATTTTATCCTCCCCTTATTTTAGTTCCTATCTATAAAATATGCTATTCCCCTCCGCAATAGCAACCTTCATTTCATTACATAAAAAAACCGTAATGATTTATCAATATTAAGATAAGTCATTACGGGGTTATTAAACTTCATTATGCATTATACCTATTTCTTCGGCGTTCCATCCTTGTTTGACCTTGAACTGCATTTTCTTTGTATGGATCTATTTGCTCTGTCATTTCATATGTTGCAACTGGTTCTTCGTACTTATACTCATGGATTTTTTCTGGCATTTTACTTTTAGATTCTTTCCCACCAAACTTAAATAGTTTTATCTTTAATTTCGGTAATCTTGGAAGACGAATCTTAAATGATAATCTTTTGTGTTTCTTTTTTGGTCCAAGTAGATTTATATTTTCTTTATTATTATCTTTCTCTTTGCGGTGAATGAACATCGCAAGTAATCCTCCTATTACAAGTCCTCCAATTAATAGTAATATATATACATAATGGCTTGTCATTAAGCTCGTTATGCGTTCAAGTATGACTAACGACTGTACTTCTTTTATATCCCATAGTAAAGCGGCCCATAATGAGAATAAGCCCAAAGTAAGTCCATATGTACGAAAACGGAATAAACATGGAATTAACGCGACACATGCAGCAATTTTCGCATTTGCTATGATTGAGCTTGTTGCAATATCTTGATGCCAAATAACTAACAGTAATGTTATAAATGGCGCATACGCTATCCAACTGCATATACGTGAATACATCTTTTTAGCAAAATAACTACCGAAACTAGTAAAAAATAAAAGCCCTCCAATATATATAGATTGTTCTAGAGGGATTTGCTTTGTAAGTCCTGCAATTGGAAAGAGGCCGCTCAGTAGCATTAAGAGCACATCTAATTTCTTCACAATTCCCCATTCCTTTCAAATTTTTTCAATTAATAAAAATCGTTTTTCCATATGAAATAGTTTTTGTATTTCTAAAAAACATATTAATCCTGTCTGCACATAAAGTAAATATGTAAACGAAAAGATACTTGACAAAGGATATCCTTATTTACATAAAAAAATGACAAATCCTGATCGATATAACGAGCAGGATTTGTTTACTAGTATTTAAAGTAGAATAATTGAATCTTTCTTTTCTACTTTTACTACATCTACATCCAATTCATCATCAAATTCTTTAAACTCTCTTGCATCTATGTCAGTAATATAACTCTTTATTACCTTTTCCATATGCATGGAATATGTCATGTGTACATTCTTTTTCGAAAGCATACTAGAATTACAGCACATGTAATGTATCATTTTAGCGATATAATCCCTTTCTACAGGTTTTACACCTAATGGTAGAATTTCAAGTATATATCGCTGAAAAATCCCACTACAATTAAGTGAATATTCACCAGTGCTATAATACATCCCTTTTTGATCTGCATATAAGCCAATGCTATCTAAAGCATCATCACATTCTATTAAACCGTAACTTGGTACATCAAAACCTGTATTTATTCTAATAATATTTAAATTTGGAACCTTTAACACCTCTGGAACAATATTAGGTAAAATATCTATATTAATTTCTTTATTTTGTAACTCTTTTATCCAATATTTTCTCAATTTTGCATCTACAATGAAATAAACTTGTTCATTTTGTTCTTTTGCATATTGTACAATTTCCATTAATGTTTCGAAAACATATTGTTTAAAAAGAGCCCCCATATCATTTCTCTTTGATGGTTGTGGTAAAAATGTATTATGTTTATTTATATTTAATAATACGCAATCAATCGTTTGCCACTCTGTACTCCCATATAATTTATATAAAATTTCTTTTCCTTTTATTTTTGAAAAAATAAGTAAGAAATCGAATTTCGATATTCGTTCAATTGATAAATTAACATATATACAAGGTAAATTTATCTTATTCCAACTACGCTTCAAAAATCCTTTTTGCTCTAATAAACTAAAAACACTATTTACAATTGTTTTACGAGATACACTTTGGCCTATAAATAAATTAATAAATGTTGAAATACGGTTTGCTCGTGCAAATCCCTCTCTAATGATTTGTTTTGGATCAATTTTTTCTCGTCCATCACAATTTTTCAATGCGATTAATGCTAATGTCGCATCACTGCACTCGCCCGCGGTAGCATAGACAGCTTTCTTAACATCATCTACAAGATTTGTTTTATATTTTTGGCAATATTGCATTTTATATGGATTTTGTAACAACTTTTCAATATTGTATCTCACAATCTTTAATAACACTGGAAAATCTGTATTCAATACATAAGAATTTTCACCAACTTTAGTTAAAACAATTTTGCTATCAAGTAATGCTTGTTCTATTTCCAGCGCTATATTTTCAGACCAAACTTCTAATGTTAATGTCTCTAATCCTTTTGGTGCAAATAAAGGAAATAATTCATTTTTGTTATTTGTTGCTACCTTTTTACATTCTGGAAGTATTGTGAAACAAGAGAATTTACGCTGAAATTCTTTAAATAAATACTCTCTTTCCTTTACTGTTATACCCGGTTCTATTTTAGTACCTTGAACTTTATAAATTCTCTCATTGTATGGAAATAACACCCTTTTATTTTCTCCTACAATATAATCTTTCGGATATTGGAGAATATGGTCTAAATCCACCTCTCCTCCTATTTGAAAATCATCTTTTAAATTTCTAAATATCTTAATCCATTTCATGCCGGTTGTAGCTTGTTGTATTTTTAGTTTTACAAACCGTATTTTTTTATTATTTGACGCAAACTCTGAGGTAGAAATCAATATCATGCCTCGTTTCCGTCTTAAAAGTAAAGGAATATCTGGATGATTATATTCTTGATAAAATCTCCGAATCCCTATTGAAATATTTAATAATGGAGCGTTCTCACCACCGCGGGTTATGCATTCGAATCGATATACATAGGAGAAAAAATCTTGTGTTTTTTCATCTTTTATCGGCCCTGACATCGCCTCACAAATATTTTGTGATCTAAGAGGGGAAAAATAGATTTCTTCTTCATTTGTATTTTTTAAATATATAGGACGCTCACAAAAAATATGTGAGATTAAAGCGGGCACCCACTTAGAATACGTTTCATTATCATGTAGTACTGGCAAATTAGAAATCAAATCGGATTGCCATTCATATTTTGGTGGTTCTACTAATCTATTTGGTTTCCAATCATGAATAATCTCATACCAACTTTGAAAAATATAATCGAGCTGCTCTTGTCTAATAGGTTCTTTCGATACAATCCATGGTGTATTTTCATTTAATACGTATGGGTTATGCTGAATAAACAATATATCCGAAAACATATCATACAATCTTTCATTCAAACGTTTCAACTTACTCGTTAATAAAAATGTCTTATAATGTATCTCTACGATGTCCAGCCATTCAATAGGAAAGTATATAAATGATACCTTTTCATTTAAAAGGGGTTCTACTATATTTTCAAATGTTAGCAGCCTTAATTTTTTCATAAAATGATTCCTTCCTTTCTTCAGTTGTCTTGATTATCAAAAAGCTAGAACAATAGTTACTTAATCTAATCCATTTAAACCAAGTATTTAAAAGAAACGTAAAAACTGTTTATCTACATAAATTATTATCAAACCGACTCTTTCAAAAATTCAAAGTAATTATCATGTATAACACCTCTATTATATTTGTATTTCAATACATTCGAATTATACATTATATATAATGCATTGTACTTATCATTTACAATAACTTTACAAAAAAACCAAAAAAGAACACCTTAATTCGGTGCCCTTTTTACAAATATGAACCTTTATGCAATTGAACATATAGATAACAGTAATCCCCAAAATGAAATTGCTCCTGTTAAACAAATACAATCAGCAAGACAAATAGAAGACTGCGATAATGGAACAAATGACCTACTTGTACTCGAACCATATTGTTTTATTTTCTCATAATTCACATCTAACATTAGATGTAAACATGTTACACCATCCTCAATAGTATGTAGAGGTTCTTTTTCTAATCGCTCCAATAATTTACTATCAAAAGCAACTGATAGAGGATACTGCTTATCTAATTTCATATTTTGATAAATTAGTTGCAAACGAGATAATATATTGTTTTTCTTCTTTTCAGATGTTACTGTACATTTCATTTTATTAAATTCATTTAATAACAGTGTCAATTCATCTCTTTTTCCGTATAAATCTTTAGCTATTTTTCTCTTTAGTTTATACGAATGGATAATAGATTTTAGTTCAATCATATTCATACACTTCCTAATTACATATTATTTACCCAATTATTTTATAGATAAACAGTACTTTTTAATCTTATTTAAATTACACTCAAGCATCTTCACTTACTATCGATTAACATTACATTAACCTTACAAAGTTGTAATGAATTCATTAGCTAGAAGGAATCAATCCCTAAACCAGACAGATATTTGATGATAAAACCATAAGAAAAAAGCAATGATTAGATTTTAAATCTAGTCATTGCTTTATCCATCACATCTTGATTACATCTATATATCTTATTGTTACTCTTTCACTTGAATGATTGAATATATCCATTAATAATGGCTATATTCTTTGTCGGCACGTACATATAACTAATGTTTTTTAATTGATAAAGTGAAACTTTAATCAGCTCTCACCAATCGGGCTTTTATGGGCAGTCCGCCACCTAACTTCTCTTTGCTCTCGCTGAATTTTTTTGGGGATGTTACTGCCCGCATCTAGCAAGATAGATGTTATCAATATTCATACGTTACAATAGTACCGGTAGTATCAGTAAAACCATCAAAACAGTTAGAGCAACCACCACAACCGCCACAGCGACGAGCAGCATCTTCAATATAGTAATATGGATATTGGTTTTGCTGGTCCCAATAGACAATATTTCCAGATCGGTAATCATTAAGACTTAACGCTTGTAGTTCTTGTTGAAACTGATTCATTTTCATAACCTCCGTTTATAAAATACAACCTCATCGATGCTTCCCTATGTTTCTGTTCGTTACATCTAAGTAGGAATAGCGCTATAAACTAAGTTCAATACGTACACCAACAAAGTATGACTTATCACTAAATGATGCACCTTGTTCATATACCTATTTTTGCTATGGGCTCATTTTTATAAAGTGAAACTTTAATCAGTGGGGTTTTGTTCATCCCCTACCTAACTTCTTTGCTTCCGCTGAATTTTGAGGTGGGGGGCTTACTGCCCGGCAAATAGCGTGATAAATAAAAATTAAAAAATATGAATTCTATCGTCATATCTTCATACCTACTAAATTCAATTAATTTCTCAATAATTATGTTGTCATATCCTATATATTTCCGTCTGCCGCTTAGATTTTTCTGTACTGTAAATGCCTTTCGCTATAACACCTCCAAGTAACCGGTTTCTATGACAGATAAGAAATTCCTACAAAGAAAAAAGCCCTTATTAGGGCTTTTCATTCTATTTCTCCAGCAAAACTCTCTATGAAATTCCTAATAGAAAAAAGACACACTTAGATTGATGCGTCTTTTTGTGATGCCTCTTTTGTGAAATCATATAAAGCAATTGCGCCTAAAAGAACAAGTATACCTTGAGGAACATCTAGCAAAATAGTTTTCCAAATTTCTGGAATTACCCATTTAATATCTGCTGCTGTTTCAAGATATGTTTGGAAATAGCTGATTGTAAAATTAATTATCCCTAAAAATACAAACAACGATAAACCAAATCGAATTAATTTCTTATTTGTAAACATATAACACCTCTCAAAATTCATTGGATATTCCTGCTTTTGCTTCTTTATATTTCCATATCTTTATATCTAATTTTAACACATAAAGAACTCAAAAAATACGATATGCATATTTGCATATCGTATTAACAACACTCCATGATAATTTAGGAATTCCTGCGAAGAAAAAACAACTCCGTTACAGCTAATAGCTCGGGTTTCTTTTCTTATTTAACTTCATACCACCAACATTTACGTTCTTTAATTGTAAAATAAATGTGACAGAAGTTTATCCAGTTAATGCGTAGACAAGTAAATGAGCTAAATTATCGATATTCTATTTCGCCATATCCGTAGCACTAATGACTTTATGCAAATTTGACAAGAAAAAATATATAGATAGGTATGATCCAGACCTATCTATAACATTACTTCTATTCTTTATCCAATTACATCTTTTACGTCTGTATCCACTGGCCACTTTTCTAATGTATAAGCCATTTCCCAAAATGAATATTCATATTGACTGCTAATAATAAAATGCTGTTTCATACGTTTGCGGTCTGCCTCTGTTACTTTTTCAGCGATAGTATCTAAACGTGTAATTTGTTCTTCAACTAGCGTACGGAACCAATCAGATCCATAAGCAGAAATCCATTCGTTATAAATTGGCTCTTCCGGCTGGCACTCTTTTAAGCGTTCGCCAATTTCATAATACAACCAATAGCAAGGTAAAATTGCTGCAATGATATCTCCTAAATGCCCTTCATACGCAGCACGATACATATGTGAAGTATACGCATATGCAGTTGGCGCAGGAATAAAATTATCTTTTTCTTCTTTCGTTATCCCTAGTTTTTTAGCAAAATTCTCATGTAAAGATAACTCGGCCTCATATGTATTTTGAGCATGATATGCCATACGAGCTGTCGTCTCTAATTCAAGAGCTTTTGCAGCTCCTAAAGTTTGTACTCTAGCAAAATGACTCAAATAATATGAATCTTGAAGCACATAATAGCGAAAACTAGCTAAATCTAATGTTCCTTCACCAAGTTTTTTTACAAAAGGATGGTTAAAACTCGCTTCCCAAATTGAATCTACTTCTTTACGTAATGATTGTGAAAAAGTCATTTAAATCCCTCCAATAATGTATAAAATATAAGTATTTATCCACAATTATTAAAGCTGTAAAATAAAAAAACTTTCTTTACAGGCGTAAAGAAAGTGAAATTGACAGTATTTATTTACTCATTAAATAGCAACGTCTTTCCCACTTCCCTACGCTGGCATTAACCAGATCAGGTACTAAGAGTCTCAAAATCACATTTGATCTCAGCCTATAAAAGGCCCCCCTAGTGGATAAATATTTTATTTTTATAATGTATTCATCATAGCATACTTCGTGAAACTGTCAAAAGAATTAGTTATATAATCTCCTTAAAACCCTTCTTCATTTCTAACTTTTAATGATGTTTCAATAATCATATCTAATAGTTTGCTATAACTAATTCCCGCTGCTTCTGCACTTTTGGGCAATAGGCTTGATTGTGTCATCCCTGGTAATGTATTAATTTCCATTACATATGGAATTCCGTCCTTCACCATCATATCAACTCTTGCATAAACACTACATTTTAATGCTTTATAACAAGTCAGTGAAGCTTTATTTACACGTTCATTAATTTCTGCTGGAAGTTCGATAACTTCCTCAACCGTACTAGTATCATCATATTTTGCATTGTAATCAAAGAACTCGGCTGCATGTCGAATTGAAACTATAGGTAACTGTTTTCCATCCAGAATAGAACATGTAATTTCATCACCTTTTATATACTTCTCAATTACTACTTCAGAATCCCATTCGAATACAGTTTCTAGCATTGAGATCAATTCATTTTTATTGTAAACGATTTTCACCCCGACACTCGATCCGCCAGAGTTTGGTTTTACCACTAATGGAAATCCTAACTTATCTAACTCATCAAGATTTAGATCCTCCATTTTTGTAAGTTCAATCCAATCTGGTGTTTCTACACCTTCATAACGTAAAATCTTTTTCGAAATATTTTTATCCATACATATACTGCTAGATAACATATTACTTCCGCTATAAGGAATCCCTAAACTCTCCAGTGTTCCTTGAACTGTCCCATCTTCTCCGTATTTTCCGTGTAATGCGAGCAATGCAAAGTCAATGTCTTTCGCTTTTTCAATTAAATCCATTTTTTCGTTTAATGTAATTGGAACTATTTCATACTTATTTTTATCTAAATGAGCAATCATTTCATTCCCCGTCATAATTGAAACTTGTTTTTCAGACGATACCCCGCCCATAATAACACCGATTTTCATTTTCTCAACTCCAAATTTCATTTTTTAATGTATCACCAATTATTTTAATTCCCCGAACTATTTCTTCTTCTTTCAAGCGCGAAAACCCTAATCGGAAAGTGTTCGCTCCTTCTCCATCAGAGTAAAAAACATCTCCAGGTGAAAACGTAACGCCTTTCTCATAACACTTTTGTAAAAGTGTGCGGGCATTCATATGCTCTTCTAGCTCTATAAATAAATGAAGTCCACCATCTCCAGTCATTCTTTTAAAAGGAATGTACTGGTTACATGCCCCGACAGCTAACTCATATTTTTTCTTATAAACAGATCTTGCCTTTTTTAAATATTTTTCAAAATATCCCTCATGTAAATATTGAAACAGAACAGCTTGATCTAGCGTAGATGTGTGAATCGTTCTTGCTCTTTTTACGCTTTCTAAATAATGAATCAGCTCTTTATCTGCAATAATCCAGCCTACACGTAAACCAGGGAAAAGCACCTTTGAAAAGCTACTAATATAAATCACATTATTGCCAGCTCCCGCAAAAGTTAATAATGGAGCTAAATGTGAACCTGAATAACGTAATTCTTCATTAAATCCGTCCTCTATAATAGGAACGTTGTATTTTGAGAATAACCTCATCAATTCCGTTCTTTTCTCTGAACTCGTAACAATACCGGTTGGATTATGATAAGAAGGAATTAAATAAGCAAAATCAAAATCTTTTTCACGCAAACTTTTTTCAACTTCATTCGTATCAATACCATCCTCATGCATATCAATCCCATGAACTTCAAGTCCATGTAAACGGAAAAGCTTAAGTGCAGCATGGTGAGTTGGATTCTCACAAATGACACGACCGGATTTTTTTGATAAAGAAGAGAGTACAATATCCAATCCTTCTGTAAATCCATTTGTAATTAGAATATCTTTATTCGAAATGTCTACACCTTTCATCTCCATGTAATGAAGTAAATAATTCATTAACGGTCTATATCCCTTTGCATATCCGTAGTTCAATATGATGTCCCCTTCAATGGACATACGAGTAAGAAAAGCTCTTTTGAAATTTTCAACATCAAATAGCTTCTCATCCGGGGCTATACTATTAAAAACAATCATTCCCTTTTCCCAACGAACACCATGTTTCATTAAATCTAATTCATCCGCTAATGCGGTCACTGTATTAAGTTTATTTTTCCAATCTATTTCAACAGACGAATTGTTAGATATATCCACCTTCGCAACAAAGTTCCCTTTTCCTTTAACTGCATAAATGAGTCCTTCTTGCTCTAAATCTGCATAAGCAGCGAGTACAGTGTTTCTACTCACACTTAGTAATTCACTTAGTTCCCTTGTTGATGGGATTTTTTGATCCCCGAGCAAATGCCCTTTCATAATCATTTTCTTCAAATAATCTTTCAATTGAATATAAACGGGACGTTCTTTAACAACTTTAAAATCCTTAAACAATTTCTTACCCCCTGCAATCATTTTTGCATATTTATTTCATTCTCAAAAGGTCCACGGCATATGTATTTTTTATAAAGGGCGGTACGGTCTTACAAATCTTTTCGATATAAGTTTATTACATCTTTTAAAGCTGCAGCTGCAGCGCCTCTTGGATTAGAAGCCCCACCAATTGTAGTAACTTGTCCCATCGTATCTGTAAAGAACGTAATTCCTTTTTCGGTTCCATTTACTTTTGCTAACGGATGATCTTTTTCTATTTCGCACGGTTCAACAGTTAAATTGACATTGCCACCCTCATCCTTATATGCTGATGCTATTAATTTAATAATTTTATGTTGTTCCTTAGCATTTCGAATTTGCTGTTTTGTAACGTGCTCGATTCCTTTTATATGTATATCAGTAAGTGTTTTCTCTGTTTCCATTAAGCTGTTTGTCAAAAGTAACAATTTACACGCACTATCTGAACCGCTTATATCTAATATAGGGTTTGTCTCAGCAATTCCTTTATTTTGTGCTTCTTTCAGTGCTTCTTCAAATGTCATATCTTCCTCATACATTTTCGTAAGAATATAATTAGTTGTTCCATTTAATATTCCTTCTATTTTTTCAATACTGCAACCGGCTAAACTAAATTGTCCAATATCTAGTGTCGGTAGTGCAGCGGCTGTTGCACCGCTATATCGAATTCGTATATTTGCGCCTTTTGCTGCTTCATTTATTTCTCTCCAATTTGTAACGAGCGCACCTTTAGAAATTGCTACTATATCCATCTGTTTTTCAATCGCTTGTTTCATATATTGTTTCCCTGGATTTCCATCTTTAAGATTTGTAACTGTTGATTCTACCAATACAGTACCACTTATGCTAGTTGTTGCACGTTCCTTCGGATGATACTCTAAATATTTTTCAATTGCAGCGGTACCGCCACCATACATTAATAAATGATGAAGTGATAAGCCGTCTTCATTATGTATTGCAATATTTCTCCCTAATACGCCGCTTACAACTAATTGAATCCCATATGTTTCATATATATATGAATATTTTTCATTTAATAATTTTATAAACTCTCTGCCTACTGTTCCGTATCCTGATAATACAACTTGAATTTTCATAATATCCCCCCATATTTTTCTACCAAATCACTCTTTCAATATAATATAAAGCGCTCTCGAATTCCATCGAGAGCGCTTTATTATTACCTATTTCGGTAAACGTGATAGCTTTTCAGCAATTGTTCTATAAAACTCTTGAATGCTAGAAAAACCTAACGAGTCTGAAACACTTAACCCTACCATGTCGAGATGGTCCCAATTCGCTTTCGTTTCGATATGATTCCATTTTCCAATCTGTAATGACTCATTATTATTTACAGTAACATTAGAAGATGGTGCAATCATAGAATTTGTATTTACTACACCATCATTTTGCCACCAAGAAGTATCAACTAGTGGACGGTTTTCTTCATATCTCGCATAAGAACCTAAGAAAAATGCATTTCCCATTAACACTTTATTCATCGTTATATGAGGCAAATGTAAACCTGTTATAGGTGCTGCTTGTGATGCATGTCCACTATAGGATAAATAATACACATCTGGTTGCGTCTTTACCCAATTATTTAACTCCTTTGCACCATCTGTACTTAAATCCCATTGACTTATATCTTTTGTATTTTTCCAAAGTGAACTATTTAGAATACGATTACTATATTGGAAAAAGGACTCTCCAGCATTCTTCTTTATACCCCATTGATCCAATTTAAAATCATATAATGATAAATTATTGTTTCCTCCAAAGCTTGCAGCTGTAATGAGTAAATCTTTAACGAACGGCAGTAGAAGACTACCATCCGCAAGTGTTGTACCGTTGTGAGGGGTTGCTAATGTTGTAACACTATGAACGTATGATTTTCCGCCTTCAAATAGTGGTGATATTTTGGTGTCTGGGTGATTTTTCACATAATTCTTTTCTTCAAAACTACCTTCTTTTAATAGCTGTACTAATGTTCTAATCGTTTGTCCACCCATGCTATGTCCAACTAAATGAACTTTATTTGTTTCACTCCAATTCGGCGCAAAACCACTATAAGTTCTGCCAAAACGATTATGTCCATGTTTCTCAGCATGGACTGCACCATAGTCTACTGTCCCACCGCTAATTTGTGCATACAATTCACATGCACGATCCCAGTTACTAGAAACAGGTCCAACAGCTGCGGTATGTACCGTATAACCATTTCGTTTCAAATCTTCCTGTATATCATGAACACCACCCCAATATTTTACGCCAAGCATTTCTTCTCTACCCCATCCAGCAAATCCATTCACCAATATGATAGGATAATTATTTTGTTGCCTCTCTTCAGCGTATGATATTTTCGCTGCGAATGAACATACGGTCACTAATGTAAAAAAACATATTTTTAAAAATAACTTCCCCATACTTTCTCCCCCTAATAAAACGTTTACATTTTTCTTTTTAAAAAAAATTAACAGAATAATTTAACAACTTAAACATAATGTAAAGTATTTTATATACGTTGTATATATAGAAAACATATACAAATGTTGATAAATATTAATTCAAGTAAATATTTACTTTTTACAATACAACTTGTAAATCTATTTATTTAGATTTATAATTAGATATAGTTTCCTCATGTTAAAAAGATTTAAAAACCATAAGAAAACTAATCTCATTGCTTGAAAAGGAGGAAAAATCATGCAAATCGGATCAAATATTCATACATTGTCTCAACCTACTAAAATAACTCCATCTAATCTTGAGCATAATACTATCTCTTCTACTAAACTTGAAAGTAAGAAAATAAATGATCCTATCAAGTTTGATATTCGTTTATCTGAAAAAGAAATGAAACAGCCTGAGCATAAATTTAATGAATTAGATTTATGGAAGATGTTAAAGGATAAAGGTGTTCCCTTATGGATCATCCTTGAAATGCTACAAAAGGCTCGTAAAGAAAAAGAAGCCCAAAATAATTCAGTTCAAAATTCAAATGGGATTGAGGAAACAAACGAGACTCGATTAAATGAAGTAATGTAAAGCATAATAATTGATTTGTCTATAAACTAAAAAGAGTTCGAAGGTGATGAAATTTTTATCAACTCCGAACTCTTTTTTAAGGTTTTTCGCCAATCGTTACAAATTGAAAAGATACTTCTCCTTCCAAACCTTTAATTAGCTTTTTTACTTTGACATTTTCATTAACCATTGTATTATCTGTCGACATTTTAGGTCTTTCATCACCTAGAGATTTCTTTAATTGAAGAAGGTGCATTTTCGTTTCATTTGCTTTTATTTCCTTATATACGCTATTTTTTGCTACAATCACATACGATTGCGTTGGATATTTACGAGTGTTTCCTATCCAAGTGTCACTATCGTATGTAACAGGAATCTCATTTCCTTCTATTTTAATACTTTTCATAGTCTTTTCGTCTTCATTTGTAAATAATAGCGATCCTTCTTTTGGGAATTTTGGTAACGTATCTAAAATATAATTGGAGCCATTACCTCGTTTATGAAAAATTTTTTCTTTAATCAGTGCTAGTGCTGTAGATTCATTTAAAATTAATACATGTCCATTTCCAACTTCACCTTTTTTCACAGAAAACACTTCATTTTCTTTCGTAATTTCCTGATAACGATTAATAATTGGTGAAATATTATTTTCATCTCCAATAATTAATACACCGTTTGCAGGAAATGAGTTATCCTTTTTAGAGCATGAACTAAAGCTTATTAAAAGTATTATAGTTAACATAAAAATAGTTAAAGTTCTTTTCATCACGGTTCCTTTCATAATTCATATCATTTTTTACATGCTTTTCTGTAATTTTATTAGTTGATATCCTTTATTGCTCCATAGTCTTATAAAGCTTTTGTAGGTAACGCCAACGAGTAATAAAGAAATATAAAACTTGTATACATATAAATGAAATTAAAATAAAAATCGAGCTATTTAAAATAGAAAAACTAACTAATTGTTGCAGTGCCGTATACGCTACTACAGTATGAATCACCGCAACAGCAATTGGTAAGAAGAACATTAATAATAACTGTCTCGTTACAACTTTCTTTAGCTCCCGTTTACTTAACCCCATTTTCGAAATCATTTTATACTGCTGTTGATCACGATTCAAATCAGTATATAATCGGAAATAAATAAAACTAGCAGCAAATGTAAAGAAAACGATTCCGACTAAAACACTTGCCATAAGTAATAAACCATTCTTTTGCTTTGCCTCCAACAAGTTTAATGTTAAAGCTTCAAAGTAGAAATCTCTGTCCCTAAGATCTTTATCGAATATACTCTTTAATTGATTGGAAATCTGTTTCGTTTTTATCCAATCATCTACAACAAATCCGTAAGTACGATGTTGAATATCTTCATCCTCTGGATTACTCGTCAAAGGAATTTCATCATACACATGATCTTGAACAGCAATATAAATACTACTAGAATCATGTGGTAAAACTAAATTCTCTACAGTTTTCTTCACACGAAATGTCTTTGTCCAATCTCCTTGAATGACTTCAATATTTTTTTTATAGTCACCATTTTTAAATTCTTGCTTTTGTGACACCCTCCCAGGGATTAGTAAAATTTCATCTTCTTTTTCAATCGTTTCATGTTGGTACCCGAGTGCTCTCGTAAGTTCGTTATATTCACTTAATTTCAATACATTTACGTTACTTTCTGTAAATTTACTTGAAGATGAAGCCATTCGATACGGAATATTTGTATCCAAGAGATGTTTTTTTATAATAGAGAGATGTTTATCTACCAATTTGTTGTTTTCAGAGCTTTCATACAGAAATGTATATGGGTTTGTCATCCACACTAAATTTCTATTACCAATAGCAGCTGTTGTACCAATAGCTGTAAAAGCAACTGCTGAAATAATAGATACAATAAAAAACATCGTTGCATTATCTTTCATACGGTAAATTAATTCAGAAAACGTTAATATATTTGTTCTTTTTAAAAAGAAAGATTCTCTCCTTTTAGCAAGATGTAATATATAAACGCTACACTGTGTATATAAAAAGTACGTTCCTATAATTACTAGTAAGACACCCATTCCAAGTGTAGTAAAACTGGAACTTGAAATAAAGCGAAATACTGAGAAATATCCATATCCTATACTAATTAAAGAAAGCAGTGATAATAAAATTGAAGATTTCGGTTCAGGTTTTGGTTTTTCCTCTGCTCGAATAAGTTCGACAAGTTCCGTTATTTTTACCATTTTAAATGTAAATAGTGAAACAATGAAAAATAAGAAAAGAAAAGTGATAACTGTTAATAATACAGCCTTCACTGGTGTATAAAAAGGCAAACCATTATTAATCATTAATACACTTGCGCTTATCAATAAAACTAGTTTAGAAAATATGAGTCCAATGAAAATCCCTATACAAATTGAACCAAGTCCAATCAACATATTTTCAATTAATAATAATTTCTTAAACTGTCTCATTGACATACCTTGCATCATTAATATGCCAAATTCTTTCTTACGAGTTTTTAAAAATGAACTAACTGAATATAAAATAAAGAAAAATGAAAATACAAAAATCAAACCTTGCGAAATTGTAAATCCCATCGTACCATATGCACTCATTGTTGCACTTGTTGATTTTAATTCCCCTTGTAAATCAGGATGAAATAATAAAAGAGCATACGTAAAGAAAACCATAATAGAAAATGTACTACTTAAAAAATGGGCAGCATATGTACGCTTATTACGAAAAATATTATTAAATGCGAACTGACGAAAAGTCATGCCTTTTCCCTCCTAACAAAGAAAGAACATCCATAATCTTTTGATAAAAGGCTTGTCTGCTTTCACCACAATAAATTTCGTTATATAGTTGACCATCTTTAATAAATACTACTCTACTGCAAAAACTCGCAGCATACGGATCATGTGTAACTAACATCATCGTTGCTTTTTCTTCTTTATTAAGAGTATCAAGCATCTCCATTACATCATTTGAAGATTTAGAGTCCAAGTTCCCTGTTGGTTCATCCGCAAGTAATAATTGCGGCTTATGAACGATCGCACGAGCGATTGCTGTTCTTTGCGCTTGTCCCCCTGATATTTCAAACGTTCTTTTATTCAAGATATCTGTAATATTTAACTTCTCTGCAATCTCTTCCAATCGCTTGTTCATTTCTTGCACGGAAACACCATCTAAAGTCATCGGCAATACGATGTTTTCTTTTACAGTAAGTGTGCTAAGAAGATTAAATGATTGAAAAACAAATCCTAATTGTTTTCTGCGGAATAACGCTAAATCTTCTGATGATAATTGGAAAGGATTTGTACCATTTATTAAAATTTCTCCCGATGATGGAGAATCAATAGTAGATACCATATTTAATAACGTTGTTTTTCCACTACCAGATGGCCCCATAATCCCTACAAATTCACCTTCTTGAATTGATAAATCAATATCAACTAATGCTTTATAAGGTACTTTCCCTTTATATACTTTACTAATACTTTTTGCATGTAAAATTTCCATGTATATTCTCCCTTCATTTGCACTTCTCATACCAGAGTGTAAATGAATTGTCTTACATCTCATATTGATTCATCTTTCATTTATCTTACACGCTTGTAAGATTTCTGAAAAAAACGATAATTAAACTGTTTTCAAACTAAAATTAACGCATACCTATCTTATAATAATTGTATAGTTGCAGGAATTACAATGTATATTAACTCTTTATTATATACTGAGAAAAGACCGATTGCTTTATCGGTCTTTTACTACCTAAATTTATATTTTTATCCACTCAGATTTTCGCAATATATAATGATTATATATTTGATTTTCTATCCTCTGTTGGCTCTTATAAATAAACCCGCATTTTTCAATAACTTTATTTGATGCTACATTGTTAATTAAATCAATTGCGTTAAGGACATTTAAATTTGTTTCTTTAAACAAATAGTCAAATTATAGTGCCTTTATCTGCTTCGTAAGTTCTATAAACCGTTCATCCAGTGCTTTATATTCTTTGTCGTTAGAAGTTAAAAAGCTTAATTTACCTAATACTTCTTGTCTCTCTGTTTCTAACGTTAAACGTAGTTCTTCAATCTCATCTCTTGTTTTAGTAGGTTCTTCTAGCTGCTTTTGTATCGTATTGTTTGAAAACACGAGTTTTGTGTTAGTGGTTTTCTCCAGAAAATATCGATCGTGAGATACAATTACTAATGTTCCGTTATACTTAGCTAATGTATTTTCAAGTTGTTCACGTGAAGGTAGATCCAAGTGATTCGTCGGTTCGTCTAAAATGAGTACATCTTTTTCATCTAAAATATAAGCCAATAGCTTACATTTTACTCTTTCTCCCATACTCATATGCTCAATCGGCTCTTTCCATTGAGACGCTTGGAATCCTAAATGTTTCATTAAATTTTGGACTTTTCCTCTTTCTTCAAACGTCTCTTTAAAAAATAAATTTTCTGGTGTTTTATCAAGCGGTAAATCAAAAACTTCTTGTGTTAAATAGCCGATGTTTGCAGATGGTGAAATCCATATTTCTCCTTCAGCAGTTTCCGTTCCCATAATCATCTTCAGTAATGTTGTTTTCCCACTACCGTTTGGTCCAACAATCGCAACTTTCTCACCGTGCTGAATTGTAAAATTAACGTTTTCAAATAATACTTTCCCATGAAAGTCTTTTTTTAATTGCTTCACTTCTAAAAAGCGTTTTCCTACTTTTTTGTTCGCTTGAATAGAAAACTCAACTGAATATTCTTCTTTCACACGTTCTACTTTCGTTTTCTCCAGCTCTTTTTCGAGTCGTTTTCGTTTTGACTTCACTTGTGCATCCATTCGCTTCGCTTTTACACGATAGAATTCTTTCACTCCTTCTTGTTTTGTAGACTGCGCGTGTGCCTTTTGTGACCATGAACTCAATTCTTTTATATGTGTTTCTACTTGTTCTATCTTTTTTTGCTGCTTTTCATATTCACGCTGCTGCGACTTTCTTTTTTGCTCACGTGCTTTCATGTAGCTCGTATAATTACCACTATGCTCAATTAATTTTTTGTCCTCAATTGACCATATTTTTGTTGCGACAACATCTAAAAAATATCGATCATGCGATACAACGATAACTGTACCTTTCATGTTTTTTATTTGTTTAATGAGAAATCCCGTACTAATCTCATCTAAATGATTTGTCGGTTCGTCTAATATTAAGACATTAGGATTTTCAGCAAATCCTTTTGCTAATCGAATTTTCAGCTTTTCACCACCACTTAAAGTATGAAAATCGTTCGTTGGCACGCCCCATTTCGCAAGAAGTTCTGCTTCTTTTGCAATTACATCATTACTAATAAAAGATTCTATTTCTTGCTCAACATATGCTATTGTCATATTCATTTGCATCCATTCAACAGTACCTTTTGAAGGTTCAATCTTCTCATTTATTAATTGAAGTAACGTTGATTTACCAGCACCGTTTTTACCAATTAATCCAATAACATCCCCTTGTTTTACTGTCACATTTAATTTCTCTAACAACATATTTTCCTTTATTTCAACATAAACATCATTTAATTTTAATAGTTCTTTCATAATACCGATCCCTTTCATTAAGGGAGAATAAAAAATCCTCCCAAATAAATTTGGCAGGATTAGTCATTACATTATTTATACCCAAATAAGCTATTACGCAAATCAAATAGCAAAACCGTTGTTTGGAATTGGGCAGACTAATCCTATTTTTTAGAAATTGAAATTTATTGAATTTCAACATTTAAAAATAAGATTAGTTAATCATCGTCCACCCATCATTCCTTTCCGTCGTTAATAACCATATTGTACCATACTAGTACTGTATGAGTAAATGCAATTATATGTGCTGTTAAAAAGATTGCTTTCTTTTAGGTTTATTTATCATTCCTTAACTTCATGTTGAATAAGCACAAATTACATTGATTGTAATACGTCCTTTAGATTTCCCCAGTAGTAAACTTCTAAGCACTCTCTCTTATATAAAGTGAAACTTTAATCAGTGGGGGTTTTCTTCATCCCCACTGATTATTAGTTGAACCAATCGGATTTTAATGGGCAGCCCGACCCCCACCTAATTTCTTTGCTTTCGCTGAATTTTGAGGTGGGGGTCTTACTGCCCATTAAAGCGGGATAAATTTTGTATAAAAACAAAATGTTATTCATTATCCAATAATCACTTATTGTTTTTCGATAAATTTTTATTGATTATTACCTTGTAATAAGCTATTATATCTTTACAGAAAATATTAATGTAAGGATTGAATTTATGGACAGGACATTAAAAATCACAAAGTTAAATATGTTTTTAAGGATTTTTCTCGTCCCGATTATAGTAGGGATAATTGTTGGTATACTGACTAAATTGGGGCAAGGTATACTTCCTGGACATTGGAATTCATTAGCTAATCTAGGAAGCGTTTGGTTAGTTCCATCCTTTTTTGTGGCTAGCTTTAGTTATTCTAAGCGTACAGCTATACTTTCTGGTATCCTTGCACTACTCGGTATGGTATTAGGCTACTATGGTTATGCAATAGTTATTAAAAATGTAGCTCACTCTATTTATTTTATATCCGTATGGATTGTATGTGCATGTATAGGAGGAACTATCTTTGGAGTTGCAGGTTTTCTATGGAAAGATACTACGGATCCACTTCATAAATTCGGAAGCGCGCTTATTAGTGGCGTTTTTGTAACGGATGGACTTCACATTCTTTTAAATTTTGAAGACTATAGTCACATGTTACCTGTTGGATATACCGAAGTCATAGTTGGGATTATCTTGATTCTTGTATTAGAACGCTCTAATGCTAATCGAATTTCTTCTTTCTTAATGATGGTTCCTATCACTATTTTAGGATTAATTGGATATAAATTATTAAGTTTGTTTACTTAATAAAAATTCATGAAGCTAGCTCTTTCAAAGGGCGAGCTTTTTTCTTACAAAAAACTATTTAAATATTAATAAATTATTAAAAACCTCTCATTTAACAGCCTTATTTATTATTGTGTCATTACACATACTTACACGACCTTTTATTAGAATCATACCAGTCTTTTATATCATTTTATTTAATCCATATAAAGTAAGGCTAAAAAACTTATTTCATAAGTTCTTTAGCCTGAGTCATTTTTACACATTTAAAATTTAATACGTACAACGGTACCTTTACCAACTTCTGAATGGATTTCTACACTATGTCCTAATTGCTTCGTAATTTCATATACGAGATATAGCCCCATTCCAGTTGATTCTTTAAAATCTCTACCATTTTCTCCTGTAAAGAAAGGTTTAAACACTCTTGGTAAATCTTGCTTCGGTATTCCTACACCATTATCAGCAATTTCAAGTATAACATTATTACCTTCCTTACAAGCTTTCACTTTAATCTTCTCTCTACTACCTGATGAATATTTAATCGCATTCGATAGTATTTGCCCAATTAAAAATTGTAACCATTTCGCATCACTTTCTACAGTAATGCCTTTATCAATTTCAAGCTCTGGATATACAAAATTCCGGATAAAGAACCGTTTATGCTCATGTACCGAATCATTCACTATTTTATGTAGTTGTACTCTTTCTACATAAAAATCTTGTGTAAATGCTTCTAAACGTGCGACATACAGAGCCATTTCTAATCCCTTTTTTAATCGATCAGTTTCCTCATTTATACTTTCAAAACGTGAATCTACTTCATCCTGTGTAATTAATTCTATTACAGATAAAGGTGTTTTCATTTGATGAATCCACTGATTCATAAAGGTTAAATGGTCATTATTTTTTCTCTCTTGCATTTGCAGCTGATTTTGATAATGTCGATATTGCACCTCAAGTAGTTCTTGAAGAGCAGCCGATACAGCTGCAAAATCAGATTTTTGAACAGATTCATCCAAAGATTGCATCGGGTTTGCTAGGCGCTCATAAAAAGAACGATGTGTAAAATAACGAAACACTAAATAACTTCCCATAAAGAAAACACCTAGAAACATTGCATATAACGCCGTTGTAATATGATTATGCCCATCAAACCAATATACGAGAAATATAGCTAGTAGTTGAATTATGGTAAAGCAAATAAGTGGTATATGATCACGTATAAACAACCTTATCATTTTTCTATACCATTATCCCAAGTAATATGAAATCTATATCCAACACTACGAATCGTTTCAATCGCACCTTCTATATGCAACGTTTGTAACTTTTTACGCACACGTGTTGTATTTACACTTAATGTATTATCATCAACATAAGATTCACTATCCCATAATTTATTAAGTAACACTTCTCTACTCACAACACGCGGATAATTTTTCATTAATGTCTCTAATAAAATGGCTTCGTTTCTCGTTATATCAATCTCGTCATTTCTAAGTTTCAATACAAGTCTTTCGGGATATAAACAAAGACCTTGTTGTTCAATCATTCGTTCTTCTAATTTCGGTGCATAATCTCCATATGCACGTCTTAAATGACTACGAATTTTCGCCACTACAACTTCATAATGAAAAGGCTTCGGAATAAAATCATCGCCACCGTTTTCTAACGCCATAACTTGATCCATCGTGCCTTCACGGGCCGAAATGAATAGTATCGGACATGTTGAAACTCCCCGAATTTGACGACACCAAAAGTACCCATCAAAACTCGGTAAATTAATATCTAATAAAACTAACTCTGGTTGTTCTTCTAAAAAAATGTTTAATACATTTTGAAAGTCCGATACAATAACTCCTTGATAACCATATTTCGCAACATGTGTCGATAATAGTTCTGCAATTTTCATATCGTCTTCTACAATCATAATTTTGACCATTATTGAACTCCTTTTTAATCCACAATCTCAAATATACTTATATAAAATAAATACTACCTCTTTTCACAAAATCAGTAAATTAAAAAAAGGATGCTTTTATACAAAAGTATCCTTTTTCGTCCCTTATCTATTTAATATGAAATTTACTAAAAGTAAATCCTAGTTTCTCCACATAATCCATTCCTAGTTCCATACGCGCTGTTTTCAGCGGATCCACAACTTGGCAAACTTTTAAATTACCTACTGCCGATAATAAAAGCGTTGCATCAACTTTAGACATTGCTAATTCTTCATGTAAAAATGTCACCATATTACGTACAGCACGATTTGCTGCATCATCTAACAATTTCTCTGAAGCAATCGTCATCATTTTTTCTTTTTGAATAGCCATTGGTAATGGCCATTGTTTTCCTTTTATAATTTGAACTGTTACCGTTACCTCACCAGCAACCTCTACACCACTAACACCAATTTCACCATCACCCATTGCTGCGTGTAAATCACCTAATGCTAATAGTGCTCCTGGGACATTAACTGGTAGTAGTAATGTTGTTCCTTCTTTAATTTCTTTACAGTCCATATTCCCGCCGTGATCATGCGGTGTGCCACATGAAATGCTCTCTTCTTTCGGTGCAGTACCAATTACCCCAATCATTGGATTAATCGGGATTTGTAGTTCACTTGAAAACAAAACATATTCATTATGTATTGGGACAATTTTCACTGTATTTTCATTTAACTCATCACCCATTACACCAAGGTTTGCACCTGTAGTTAAAACGCCCTGCTCTGCAATTTCAATTTTTTCAATCGTTACGACTAATATATCGCCAGGTTCTGCTCCTTTAACATATACAGGTCCAGTCGCTGGATTAATTCGGTTCCAATCTAATTCTTGTAACACAACATCTTCAGAATCGATTTGATTTTCAAAGCAATCATATGTTTCAAATACAAGACTGCTCCCAATTTCTACTTCCATACACGGCTTATTTTCTGGTGACATTGAGTAAATGATATGGTCTTTATGAATTCGATACATAATACCTCTCCCTTTTATATTTATCTACTATTACTAATTAGCTTTTTTTATACAAGCTCCTCTTAAAATTAAATGTTATTTTTATGTAAAAAAGCACGCAGATTGTTTTATAACATACACTCTTTACTATAACAGAAAGGTGGTATCACTATGCCCCTTATTCCATACAACGAAAGTGATGTTGATTTACTAGCTCGATTAATTCGTGCTGAAGCTGAAGGCGAAGGTCGCCAAGGTGAGGAGTTAGTTGGATGCGTTGTAGTAAACCGTGTATTTTGTGATTGCTTAGATTTTAAACAACTCCGTACCGTACGAGACGCTGTATATCAAAGACCCGGCGGATTTGAAGCAGTACAATATGGATATTTTTATCAACGCGCTCGTGAATCAGAAAAAGAAATCGCACGAAAAGTTTTACAAGGTCAATGGCGCTGGCCTGCACGATGGGCTCTTTGGTATTTCCGTCCAGTTGGAGCTTGTCCGCCTGAATGGTATAATCAGCCATTTGTAGGACAGTTTAAAAGCCATTGTTTTTATGAACCAAGTGGTGATGAATGTCCGAAAATGTATTCACGATAGTAAAATTTGCAACGCAAGTACTTAGAAATTTTGGTACTTGCGTTGCTTTTAACTGTGTTTTAGAAATCTAATAGTGTGATAAAATTTTCTATGCCTACTACATGTATTAATAATGGTATACGAGGACCATTTGATTGATTCATAATGAGCTTATATATAATAGTGAATAATTGTTTTTGATTTTCTTTCATTATTTTTTTATTTTCATGATGACAAATCGCATATAATTGCTCCATTAAGTTAGAGTAATCTTTATTAGAACGAAGTATTTTACAAACTTCTACTAGCCATTCTTTCTGCCTTTCATCTAATGTGTAGTAAAACTCTGCATTTTTCTCCTCATTTACCGCGATTAATTTTTCAGATTGAAAGTTTCTTATCCAATACTCTGCGCGATTGCTTATCGCTCTCATTTCATCTAATGCATAGCTCCTATCTATTTTCTTTAATATCCCCTGTAAAATAGTTGAATCAAAATTTAATAATGGTAACGTTCCTGCTACTTGATTAAATTTCGGATATTCTTTAATCTCACTATCAACTTTAGAGATTTTAATTGCATCAAATAAATCTTCATTTTTGAGCGTTTTATTTTCATAACTATCTTTCAATCGCTCATACTCTGTATAATTACGAATCACATCTTCATCCAACCCAATATGAAAAGCAGCGCCTGGTTTGTATTTTGCAAACATAAAGAGAATTACTTCTGGTATATACACTTTCAATAAATTGCTTGGTGTAATACTATTCCCTGAAGAACTAGACATTTTTTCATGATTCCCTTTAATACCAATAAAATCGTAAGAAACGTAATGAGGCGCTTCTCGATTGAATATTTTCCTTGCAATTTCTTTTGATACATTATAACTACCTGTTTCTGATGAATGATCTCTTCCACCCGGTTCAAAAATAACATCCTCTATCATCCATCTCATCGGCCAATCGATTTTCCAGTTTAGTTTCATTTTATTTGTATTTAATACGGATAACTCTTTTTCATTTCCGCATTCACATTCATATCGGACTGTTTTTAATACTTCATCAAAATGTGTAATAGTTGTTGTATCTTTTCCGCATCTCTCACAATATAATGTAGCTGGATAAAACCTCTCTCGCTCTTCTTCACTACACTCTCCAGTTTTAAAATCCATTAAAATATCATATATTTCTTTTCGTTTATACAAAGCCTCTAAAATATTTTTGTTATACCTTCCGCTTCTATATTCATCATGTTGATAAATAAATTCTACTTCAATTCCAAATGCTTGAAGCGATTTTTCAAACTCTTTTTCAAAATGCTCCGCATACGAGTTATGACATCCATACGGATCTGGAATATCACAGTATGGCATACCAATATACTTTGCAAAAGATGGATCAATATTTTTTGGAACTTTTCTAAACCTATCATAATCATCCCACGAAAATATAAAACGAGTCTTTTTCCCTAAATCTTGAAGTGCTCTTACTACGAAATAAGTCGTTACGATTTCACGAAAGTTCCCAATATGAACAGAACCTGACGGACTAATTCCAGATGCACAAACAAACATTTCTTTATTTGGATGTTTCCTAATTAATTCATGTGCTACTTCATACGCCCAATGCATATATTACTCACCTCAATTATTTTTTGTTTCTCATTTCCAGTTTTATGCAACAAAAAAACTCCCCCCCCAAGATTATTCATCTTGAGGACGAGAGTTGTTAGCTTCGCGGTACCACCTTAGTTTGTTAATATGTCACCATATTAACCTCTTCAGGTACGGCAAAATATGCTTATACCCTATCTCTATAACGGGAGAACCCGTCGCACCATCCCTAAATAAATTAGTTCCTTGCGCAGCTCCAAGTCTTTTTTCATTAAGATGTATACCGCTCTTTCTCAGCTACCAGAGCTCTCTGTACGTATTCTTTCTTAACTACTCTTCTCTTCTATGCCTTAAATATTAGTTTTTTAATATGATAATTTATAACACTTTTATTGTCAAACTTTTCCGAATCGAAATCGTGAAATTATCTAAAAAAATTCTTTATCGCTTCTAATTGAATTTTGTGGCTACACTCATCACAACAATATGCCCCTTTTGGTTTCTCTTTAAATCGCTTATATTTTTCACTGCCTTCGTAAACACGAAATATATTCTTACAAGAAAAGCAAACAATCTCATAAAACATCATATGCATTTTCCTCTCCTTGTTTATACACTTTTTTAATCACTTGAGAAGGTCATTTTTCTACAGTATAAATTTTAATATCCTTTGACTAAAAGGTTTACCTCTATTCTTATCGAATTATATTAATATCTTATAACGCGAGGTGAACATCTTGTTCAGTAATATAGAATTAGTTTTAGATGCTAAAGCAAGTTTAGCTGAAGGACCATGTTGGAATGGAAAAAAGCAACTTTTATATTGGGTTGATATTATGGAGAGAAAATTATGCATATATAATCCTACCGCTAATACGAACCGAGTAATTGTTCTCAATCAACAAATTGGCTGTGTTGTTCCATATTTAGAGGATGTACTACTCTTAGCTATGGAAAACGGCTTTTATTCTATTAATGTAAATACAGAAAAACTGACACATATTTTTGACCCTGAACCACATTTAATAGAAAATCGTTTCAATGATGGAAAATGTGATCCAGCTGGTCGTTTCTGGGCAGGTTCTACAGATACATACGGTATGAATGCTGCAGGTTCCTTGTATTGTTTACATCATAATTTAAGTGTAGAGAAAAAAGTTTCACATGTAAATACATCAAATGGAATTGCTTGGTCACCTGATCATACATACTTTTACTTTATAGATACACCTACTAAAAAAGTGGTTCGCTATCAATATAATATACGTACTGGAGACATTCATAATCCAAGTGATGTAATCAATTTCTCTGAAAATGATGGTCTACCTGATGGTATGACAATTGACGAAGAAGGTTGTTTATGGATTTCACATTGGGGAGGTTCAAAAATAACTAGATGGAATCCCTCTACTGGAGAACAAATATTAAGCATTCCAATTCCCGCGTTATATGTAACATCATGTACATTTGGTGGGCCTAATTTAACAGATTTATATGTTACAACAGCCAGAACAAGAATGAGTGATAACGAATTAAAAGAGTATCCACATGCTGGTGGTATTTTTCGAATTCAAACAAATGTTAAAGGCTGTCCCACCTATTCATTTTGGAATAAAAATATTGGAGCTGAAACAATGTGAACCGTATCGATTACATAAGACAAGAAGAAAAGAAATATCACGACCTTTGCTATGAACAATATAAACTGTTTGAAGCTGGCTCTTGGCTTTTCAAACCAGTTAAAACGGTTATGGACTTGATGAACCACTTTGACGGACAAAACAACTTGCAAGTACTTGACCTTGGCTCTGGCGTTGGGAGAAATAGCATTCCAATTGCAAAAAAAATAAAAAATACTAGCGGCACCGTTACATGTGTTGATTTACTTAATTCCGCTTTAACAAAGCTACAAATTTATAGCAAAGAACATGATGTATTCGAGGTTATAAAAACAGAAGAAGCAGCAATTGAAAACTATCATATTGACTCTAACGCTTATGATTATATCGTTGCAGTATCAAGTTTAGAACATGTCAGATCAGAAGAAGATTTTAAAAATGTACTCCACTCTATGAAAAGAGGTACAAAAAACGGCGGTATTAATTGTTTAATTATTAACTCTAACATACAAGAAATTGATTCAATAACGAATGAAGAATTAGAAGCTTTAATTGAAATTAATCTTTCAACCGAAGAAATGATAAGTACTTTAAAAAGCATTTATAAAGAATGGAAAGAACTAAAAGTTGAAATAAAAGAATTAGCTTATGATATTGTTCGAAATGAAAGACACATTCAATTAAAAACAAATGCTATATCGTTTGTAGTTCAGAAATAATCGTATAATAAAGATATGATTATTTCTCTCAGATTTATTTTTATTGCACGAAATTTGCAACTATAAATATTTATGAAACAAAAAATAAAAGAGCACTTGTTTCCGCAAGTGCTCTTTTGGGGATTTTGAGATACCCTATTAACGAAAGTTAAGGTTACTTAAAGTTAAAAGGTATTTATATTATATGCTTGTCCTTTTTATTTGTGCATAATCAATATATAAACATCTTTAATCATTCTTAATAACTTTTAGTTATCGTTCTTTCTTACATTTTATCATTAAGAAATTGATTGAAGGTTTATTTGCCATGTTCTTATTTGGTTCATCAATTTCCGAAACTTGTACTAATCTATATTGATTAAAATCTTTTTTTATAGATTCAGAATCATAAAAGAACATTTTTACACCTTCCATTATCTCATAATAATCTTTATCCAACTGTTTTCCTTTTCCGTACATGGGAGCTTTTTGAGAAACAGTTGTAAAAACCATATATCCGCCTGGTTTTAACTGATTATAACAATCTTCAATAAATTTCTCTCTTTCCTGTTCATTCAACAAATGAAGAAGTGCATGACTAAATATCCCATCATACAGTTTATTATCAAAAGGCATTTCGTTTACTGAACCGTGATACATACTAACATCTTCTAGTCCGTTTTCTCTTGCTAAATCGATTGCTGTTTTCGAAATTTCAATACCTGTTACATTTATACCATTATCGATAAAAACCTTTGCATTTCTTCCATATCCAATACCCGGAACTAATATATTCTTAACGTTCTTTTCAAGAAAAAAATCTTTTGTCAAAATTGCAGATTCTGTAGGTTCAAATCCCCACATCGTTTGTTTTTCGATAAAACTTGATTCCCAAAATTCCATTATGTTTCTATCTCCTTATTTTCAATCCATTTTAGTATTAAATTAAAGGCAAGTTTTTTGTGTTGTTATATGGTGTTGTTGCTATATAGTTTTTTCTTCTATTCATACCACTTACCTTATTCATCTTGGCTCCATTGAATATAGCATAATAATAAGCATATATCTAATATAAAGATTGGTGTAAAAGCCGCTCTTTTTATTAACCCTTTATCATTCTAAATGAATTTTAATTAAACTTTTTTATGAAAATCAAAACTTACATATACTAAAAATAGATCTATTTAGCTCAATCTTTTTTCAATAAGGATTTGATGATCTATCTTCTATTTTCAAAAAAATAAAAAGCACCCGAATGGATGCGTATAGATTAAACTTATTCATTATTACTTTTTCCACTTTCATCATCAACTGATTTGGAGTCTAACATGCTGCCTATATCCGGCGGTAAAGTTAACTCTATACCAGCTACTGGTTGATTATCTTCATTAAACCATTGTTTCTTAAATTTAATCAATTCTTCATTTTTCTTATTTTCATCCATGTTATCCCCCCTTTTATGTATGATATTAAACACTTTACTTAATATGTACATTGAGAAAGATAATATACTATTTGTACATAATGAAAGAGCAAAAACCATTCTCTGTTTACACAAGCCATTGTACCTATTAAAAAAATCCCCGTACATGTTACTCCGCGCTCTGTTATCATATTAGTGTCGAAACATACGTGGCCTATGCGATAAGTATCTGGTCATTTTGTTTATTATTCAAATGAAGAAATTGTTTATCAAAATAAACCTTCAGTAAAGGAATTTTTTGCAGAAAAACAATTTAAGGAGATAAAAGAGTATATAGGTTTATCTGTGGAACAGTACCGTATCGCTAATATTGGTTTACATCCAGCTATCGCTCAGTACAATGGGTTCTATACACTTGACACATACAACAATTTTTATCCTCTATCTTACAAATATGAATTCCGAAAAATAAAACGATTTGTACGTATTTTGACGAATGGGGTGTCCGTTGTTATATTTTCACCGATGAACTTGGAAAACACTATATGTTTAAGAAAAATTCGAAAAAACGTTTAAAAAATGTAGAGCTAAATATAGATCATTTCAAAAAAAATGGGTTGTCGTTACATATTTTCTGCTGTCCCTATTGAAAATGCAGTGAAAAACAATTTATCCATCGAGAAAATATTTATATCAAAGACATCCGCTTGGAAAATTTATTTATATAAAGCAATATAGATAAGTACATTAGATTACATCTCTCGATATAAATTTATAAAAAACCAAACCAATATTTAACTACAATATTAGTTTGGTTTTTACTATTTTGTATGAAATTGAACTACTCACCACATTCCCAACTACCCTTAAACACTTTTTAACTTTTTTAATAACTATATCCTCTTTGCCACTGTCCTTGAAAACCTTGGCCTTGGCCTTGTGGGAGCAAAAACTGAACAGGTGCACCTGAAAGTTGAGAACCTGAAACTTGCGTAACCCCAACTACTGCATTACCACCAATTCCAGAAGGAAACACTATTGTAACCATTTCTTGACCGGTTTGAGTAAAAGTAACTCTATGAATAAAAACACGTGTACCAGCCTGAAGAGTTTGCCCATTAGGTAATGTAACAGGTTGTGGAATAGTAAATAATTGACCCACTAAATTTTGAAATTGTTGTTGACGAAAATCCTCTACATAACCATATTCAGAAGTATTTTGATAATACATAGCCACCCAACCTCTCTTTATTTAAATTTACATGTTATATTTACCTATATATTCGGTAGGCTTTTTCTATGTCTAGACAAATCACCTAAATTTAATATAAAAAATTTTTGATACACTTCAAAAATAAGTATTTTTATAAGAAGTTATTAATATTATTAACTAATTGAAATTATTAATTTCTAACACATATATATCCTATTCTATTTAACCTAACATTCAATCGACCAATAACCTCTAAATTTTCATTTTCACAATCGATCCCTTTCTTTTTCTTATTCACCGTAATCATTTGTTTATCCCTTGAAGTTCTTTCATAAAAGCTTTCTATGTTACTCCAACCTTTCCTTTGTATTAACTCTAAATTATATTGTCCTCATTGTATAGTTGTTATAAAAAAATTCAAAAGTTATTGCTATCGGATTCAAAAGGATACTCACCTTTCTTCAAGGTATTGCAATATTTACGCTCAGTACTTGTAGCAATCCCTAAGTTTTTAGCCACCTCAGCAAATTTTGTCCTCGTCCTATTGTAAGCTGTTCTTCAGTTATTATATAATTTATCCCTTCCAAAAAAAGTAAAATATTTCACAATTTTCAAGAAGAGTCTATAAATATCTTTTGAAACTCCTATTAAAAATTTGTCATAAAAAAGATTTAATTTTGTTTATAGGAAACAAAATTAAATCTTAATCTAGATAAGAAATACATCTCAAAGCTCTAATATGATTACTAACCATGAAGTCATTTAATTAATCGAAAATTCAATAAATTAATATTAAATACATCATAAAATTACCAATAATTATCTGTTTTTTTACCTTCTTCAAAGGAAATAGACTCTTTACTTACAAATTTTAATGAATCACTTTTTAAATCTAATGAATAGATACTTAAAACCCAAGGTAAGTCTTCCATATAATATTTAACAACTACCATTCTCCAATTATTATTGCATTACAAAAAAAGCTACTATTTTTCGACTCACAACAACCCTCCTTATTTGCATTATTCTTTTTTAAATTGAAAATTTAGACGTTCAGCTTGTTTGATTTCCTCCATTACTTTACGAATTCCTTCTTCAATCCTATCTTCCTTTACATTCGATACGTTCAACTTTAATAGTCTTTGTTTCGGAAAACCTCTCACATAATTCTTATCAATCGTATCAATACTGATTTGCATTTCACTTAGTCTTTGTATCAACATGTCCGAAATACTTGTTTTATGTACTTCTAAACAAGTATGGATTCCAATTGTATTTTGCTTTTTATGTGTGAATAAATGCGGGTTTTCACTATACATTCTTTCTAATACTTCTGCTAGTTTTTTAGATCTATCATTATAGGAAGATTTAATTTTGTTTTTATGACGTTCAAACATACCACTCTTTATATAAATTTCTAAAGCCGCTTGAGAAATCATCGGACTATCAATATCTAGTATTTTTTTGTATGTATAGAAAGCATTTGCAATGGATGGTGGGATGACCGCAACTCCAACCCGTAAACCTGGAAAAATAATCTTCGAATAACTTTTCAAATATATGACATGACTACAATTATCCAAGCTATATAACGGATCTGCTTTTGAATCAGTTTCTAAATCTGCTAAATAATCATCTTCCACTATAAATACATTGTATTTCTTAGCCAATAGTGTGATTTTTTCTTTCTCATCTTTAGAATAAGACGTTCCAAGCGGATGATGATATCTCGGTATCGTATAGAAGAATTTTATTTTTCCGGTTTGAAATATTTGCTCCAATTCATTCAAATCGATACCTTCATTCGTACGTTTAATACCGATTACAGGAACTTTATTTATTTCTAGATAATCAATATATAGATGATATGTTGGTTGTTCAATTAATACAGTTTCATTTCCATTCGGAAATGGTATAGAAGTTAATATAGCAAGTGCCTGCTGAACACCGGATGTTATAAAAATATTTTCTTCTTTTGTAAAGACTTGATAATTTGCTAGTTGTTTTTGAATAACTGGTATTAAAGATGGTAAGCCTTTCGGCGTTCCATATACAAACAAATCATTTTTATACGTATCAATAGCCTTATTAATACAATGTTGAAAATCTAAATACGGAAAAACATCTGGATCTGGTGCTGAGGAGGCAAAATCAATTATCTCGTTATTTTCTATAGTACTCTCTGATTTTTTAACAACGTAGTATCCACTTTGAGGGACAGAATATATAATGTGACGCTTTTCTAATTCATGAAGAGCACGTATAACTGTTGCCTTATTACATTCATATTGCGTAACGAGTGACCGTATAGACGGTAATTTCTTTCCTTCTCTTATTTCTCCATTTTGAATCATATTTTCTATGTCGTTTAAAATATGTAAATACTTATACATCTTACACCTCCTTCAGTAATTCTATATTTAATTATATCGATTTTTCATTTATATAGCATTCATTCCTCAATTAGTTAATTTTCCGATCATCTATATCGTAAATCCCAATAGCATATGAATCATTTTCAATCCATTTCTTTACTGCTTCTGTTTTAAGTACCCCTTCAACTTCTTTTTCTATTTTCTGTCCAAGTTCTCTCGCCCCTACTTCATCATCGCTAATCTTAGTTTTTATATCAATGGTAACAGGTTGATTCTTTTTATAATTTATTTGCTGAATACCAAACCATTCATATCCATTCTTTCTCAATACGTCATCAAATATCTGTCCAAAAACTAACTGCCATCTTTGTTCTGCATTTACAATCTCCTTGTTTCTTTGAGATATATTTACTTTATAGGACATAATGCCTTGAATTTGCAATCTTTTATTAATTTCTTTTTTTATTTCGTTAGCATTTTCGCTATCAGCAATCTCTAAATCTACTATTCTTGCTTTTTCATCCCATATAGCAGCACTAAAAAAAGATTCCTGCTTGACTGTCGCTGTAGCAATACCCATAACTATAGAATCTTCACTTTTAGATTCTTCCATTTCAGGCTCACAAGCACACAATAAAGCAATTGAAAATAAAAATACAATCAACTTCTTTCCTCTTTTCATTGCACTTCCCTCCGTAAATTTTCATTTACGATAAACTTTTACTTTCACATATAAATACCTTCTATAATTTAACATTATTTCATATTTTCTCCTCTTAAAAAGGGAATTACAATTAATAAATAGAATATCTCCATGAATACATAAAAAGTGAGGGATATATAATGCAACGTGTAAATACGATTGATATTAGTAATGTACTACAATTAGAAAAAACTCTTTCGTCTTTATTAAACAAAATGATTTCTTCAAAACTAGACCTTGAAAATTGGTTAAAAGAGCAGTCAAAAGTGATTTGGGAAATCGAAGAACAATTAAGATCACATTATATCGCCTTTCAATGTAATACGGATGATGAAGAAATAAAAGATACTTTTGAACATGATCAACAATTTGTAAAGCCACTTTTAAAGCGGTACCAAAATTTATTGGATAATAAATATTTAGAGTCACCTTTTCGAATGGAATTAGATTCTAATCTATATGGTTTATTAGATGCAAAAATAAAAAATGCTCAAAAGTTATTTTGTGAGGACAATATCGAATTAGAAATAAAGGAAGACAAATTAGTCACAGAGTACTTTGAAATCACTGGAGGATTAAGTGCTATTTGGGACGGAGAAGAAAAAACGATAACAGAATTACAATCCTATTTACAAGATTCGAATCGTGACATCCGTAAAAAGGCAAAAACCATTATTTCTGAACAGTTTTTATCTGTTGAAAAAGAACTCCAAAACATATTAAATCAATTAATTGAAATTCGCCATCAAAAAGCAAAAAATATTCAACTAGAGAATTATCGCGATTATATGTTCAAAAAATACGAGCGTTTTGATTATTCAGCGATAGATTGCTATGAACTAGCTGAATCCATACGTAAGTATGTTGTGCCTCTTAAAGATAAAATATTACTAGAGAAAAAAGAGAAACTGCAAGTGGATACGCTTCGCCCGTGGGATGTATCAGCTGTAACTCCAGATCAAAAAGTACTTAAACCAATTGCAAATGAAAATGATTTAATTGAAAAGAGCACTCATATCTTTAATAAACTAGATATTGAATTTTCAGCACTTTTAAACCGAATGTATAAACACAATTGTCTTGATTTAACAAGCCGCAAAGGAAAAGCAGCTGGTGGCTTTTGTGAGTACTTACCCACTTCACAATTATCTTATATTTTTATGAACTTAAATTATACACAAGATGATATTATAACTTTTATACACGAAATGGGGCATAGCATTCATAACGACCTCATAAAACCATTAAAATTACGACAGTATATAGAAATTCCAGCTGAAACAGCTGAACTAGCCAGTATGACAATGGAATTATTCTCGCTTAATTATTGGGATACCTTCTATACAGACAAAAAAGATTTAAAACAAGCAAAAATTAACTTCTTTAAAGATGTTATTTCATATTTACCTGTTATGCTTATTGTCGATCAATTTCAACACTGGCTGTATGAAAATCCAAGTCATACTTCTGAAGAAAGAACTGAAAAATACTTACAACTTCAAAAACATTATCAGTCTAGCGTCATACATATTGATGGCTACGAAAACTGGATAGCAACGAGTTGGTTACCTGTACTCCATATTTTTGAAGTACCATTTTATTATATTGAATATGCGATCGCCCAACTTGGCGCTTTACAAATGTATAAACAATATAAAGAGGAACCTAAGCAAGCACTAGAAAATTATAAAAAGGCATTATCACTAGGAAGCTCGCAATCTATAAAAGAAGTGTATGATGCAGCCGGTATTCGTTTTGATTTTTCTGGTGAAACAATTAAAGAATTAATGCTATTTGTAGAAAAAGAATTAGAATTACTTGAGCAATTATAAGAAGAAAGCTGCACCTATATTTTTGGTGTAGTTTTCTTCTTTATTTTATTAATCAGTTCTATGTACTGAGAATCTCCATATCCGATTGTAGGAAAAAGATGAAACAACTTCGTTAATAATTCTTGAGTTGATAAATCTTTATTTTTAGAAATGAATTTCATTACTGCATTATCTTCTGTTAACATTTCTAAAAATAAGTCTATAGCCTGATACATTACAGGTGGTACCTTATGGGAGGTCTTTTTATGGTTTACTAATACTTCATTGTATATAGAAGAATAATTCCCCAATTCAAGTTCAATTTGATTTACTTTAAATTCATCCTCTCTAAAGCTATTTAAGTATACCTTCCCTTCATAAGCAGACTGTTCAAGGTGAGAAAGTATGGTAAGTAGGTTCATTTGGCAAAACATATCTTCACCAAACCATAGAACAATACATTTATACTTTTTCGTAAAAAGGTTTTCTAACGGATCTATAACCTTTTTTATATAACTTTCTACTGAACTGTTATGTCCTTTCGCTCTTGTTTTAATAAACTCTTCATTAAAAACTTGAGTAGTAGCCGAGTTCACACACATTGCCTCATTAAATGGGGCATAATCAGAATCACCCATTAGCTTTTCGTTTTTAAATTCTTCATACATAACTTGACCATTTAATATGTTAAGTACCTCTTTATCAAATAGCTCACACTTCCTATTTCGTAACTGCTCAACCTCTATTTTTCTAGAAATATTCATATTAAACGCCCCTTCTTTATTTAAATTTAGTTTAACAAATGATTGAATAGGCATTTTGTTAAGTTGGTATTCTCTTGGATTCATTCCAAAAACATTTTTACATATTCGATTTAGCCGTTCCTATTTATAGTGCGATAGAATATTCATTTGCTGGAAATGGGAATATCATTGACTATGAGTATTCTATTACAAAAGCACTATTTGAAGGCTGCCCAGAAGAAATTGAACTACCAAAAGAGATGATAGATAAGTTTCTATTATTTATCAAATTAAAGGGGATTTTTGAATATAGCTTTTTCATTATTTCCCCTGCGTTTATAACACTTCTTTAATGATGTTTATAATGTTTTGTTTCGTTTGACTTAAATAATTGTTATTTTTAGTAGAAATTAATATACCAATCAGGATTTTAGAATTAAAGTCCTTAATCTTAAAAGATAGTATTTCTTCATTCAAAATTGTACCTTTCGGGATAATTCCTATCGCATTTTCAAAAAGCATTTCTGGAATGAGGTTTAAAGCACTACAATTGTAAATTCTTTTAAAAGATAAATTGTTTTCCGCCAAGAAAGAACTTACAGATTGATAGGAATAACAATTACTTTCTCCTACAATAACTGGATAATCTATAATATCAAATGCTTCAATGGATTCTTTTTGTAACAAAGGATGCTTGGGATTATTCACTATAAATTCAATCTGTTCATCACATATTGGGATGAATTTTACCTTTGATTTATTTTCATTATTTCCACACACCGCAAAATCAATCTTATTATGTTCTATCATTTCTGATAAAAGTGCTGTATTTCCCACTACAAAATCACAATGTATATATGGTTTTTCAGCATTTAAAAACTTTAATATTATCGGTATTAACCTTTTAGCAACGGATTCTAATAGGCCTATTCTCAAACTTCCTTTCTCTTCATTACTAATACGTTGTGCTTGAGTTATAGAATATTCCCAATGTGTTAATAAGTTTTCTACTTCCTCTGCAAAAAGTTTTCCTTCTTCTGTTAATCTTGCATCCCATCCTCTTTCAAATAACAGAAAACCAATTTCATTTTCCAGCTTTTTTATATGTGTTGTTACTGTTGATTGTGCATAGTTTAATTTTTTAGCAGCTTGTGAAAACGTACCTTCTTCAATAATTTTTTTAAATGTAAGTAACTCTTTTATTTCCATTTCATACACCAACTTCATCGATTTTATTGATAATCAGTTAATATATTTTCAATTATACAAATGGAAATATTAGAAGTAAAATGAAATAAAAAGGAAAGGAGTCATCTACTATGCCATTTGTCACTGTTTATCATCCTGAAAAATTATCCGATAATAAGTTATTAAAAGATGTAAGCAATCAAATTCACCATTCGTTAATTGAACATTTCAATATTCCTGAAAATGATTATTTTCAAATGTTTTTACCTTATCCTTCTCATCAATTTTTTTATAATTCATCTTATCTTTTAAAAGGTTCGTTAAAACGATCCAATAATATGATTTATATTTCTATTACATGTGGACCTGGAAGAACAATTAATCAAAAAAAAGATTTATATAAAGCTATAGCCACTAGTACGGCTAATATTTTACAAATCTCTACTGCTGATGTTTTCATTACACTACACGAGACACCTATGGAGAATTGGTCATTTGGTCAAGGAATAGCTCAAATGTTAAATCAACATAATAACTAGATTTTAATTTTCCTTAAAACAAAATAAACTTACCGCTTTCTATAACTATATAGAAAGCGGTAAGTTTATTTTACTAGGAATACCGGAATGAAACTCTGGTGTATACACAATAGAAAATGTATATCCCTGCTCAATAAATGATACTTCATTATGTTTACATTCAAAGGGAATATTATTTTTCTTAAAGTTATTTTGGATGCGCCGTAAAAATGCTGGATCCGGTGTTCCGAAAGAAACGTATACTTTCGGTGATAGAGCTTTCATCGCGATTGGAATCCAAGGTCGCTGCCACCAAGTCGCGACGATATATGCAGTGCCACCAACTACAAAGTTAAAAATATCCCCATCTTCCATCGTTTTCATATTTAGATTTGATTTTAACCATTCCGTAAAAACAGGTACACTTTTAACAGGAAGACCAATTTCCCTTACGTATAAAATGTTTAAAGGTGAGTGTGGTACTAATACATCCTCTTTAACATAACTATGCGCAATAATTTCGAGTAGATTTCCATCTCCGTCTTTAAAGTATAAATTGAATAGACCATTCTCTTCACCAATTACATTTCCATTTTGCCATTTTACAATGAGTAATCCAGAGTCCTTTAACCATTTTGCTGTTTCATGGAATTTTGAATATGGGATTTCAAAAGCAAAATGCGCAGGTGCGATTGGTTCATACACTTCTTGAAAACTAATTGTTGTATAAGGTGTTACTTCAAATTGAATGAAGGATGCTGTTTCTTTTTTTATTGGAAAAGATAATATGTCCTTATAAACTTGTTTTACCCCTTCTATGGAAACCGTTTGTAGTTTTATATCTGATATATGTGTAATCACTTTACATTCCCCCTCATTTCTTATTATCTATTCGTATTGTATTACACTTATAAATAGATAAAATCAAACGGAAGGATGGATTTTTCATATAGAAACTACAACTTTAGTATGAATATGTTAGCTCCAATTATTTTTTATTTCCGCTATAACAATTTCTGGTTTATCCCAGTGCAACATGTGTGTAGTATCAGGAATTACTTTTACTATACTGTCCGTTTTCTCTTTAAAAACATTTGCTGTCTTATCTCTATAATCCGCCCAAACTTGTGGGACTGTAGCTCGAAGTAATACAATATTAGCCGGTAGCTTCTCATATATATCTATTGTTTCATCTTTATGCATACCTCTTATTATATTACTAGCTGTATTTCCCCTGGCATGCCACCATACTTTATTATCCATTTCGATCCCTAGATCCTTTACAGCAACTTCTAACAATGAAGACCACCTAGTATAAGCTGCTTTTTCACTTTTGAAAAATTCGTCCCAATTATTAAAAACGTATTCATCAAAGTCCTTTTCATAATAAGCAATTTCTTCTTCCAACGTTTCTTCTTTAAGCCTTTTTGTTTGATATCCACCATCAATAAGAATACTTCCTTGTACTTTTTCTGGATGATTTAACAAATAAAATAACGCTACAAAACTTCCCCATGAATGTGATAGAAAATAGAAGTATTCGATTCTCAATTCATTTATTATTTCATTTAACCAATTTGCTAAATTGTGCATCTCATAATCTTCTGTTCTTTCAAATGGGGGTGTTTTACCATGTCCAGGTGCATCAACGGAGATAAATCTATACTCTTCTTTTAATTCCTCAGCAATTTCTATAAAACTTAAACTCGTACTACCTAATCCATGTAAACAAAAGATAACGGGCTTCTCATTATTCCCCCATTCAGTAATATGTACATTTATTTTTTCATTGCTAATATAGTAACGTTTCAAAACATTTATCCTCTATATTTTGATTTTTTAATTTACACTTTATTTATTTCTATTATTTTCAAGTATTTCCTGTATTCTTTTCCACACAAAAAGCTGCTTTTCTTTAAATGAAAAGCAGCTTTTACACTAAAATACATTATAATTTAACAGCAATAATCATAAATCTTTTTGAATTCGTACGAATCCCTTTTTCAGAACTATACGTATCAATGAACTTTTGTAAAATAGTAAAATCCTCTTCCTGTTCTCCGAATCTAGGAATAATAGGGGTATGTTTTAATAAGAAAATGAGATCTTCAGACCTACTGTAATAATCAGTAACATCATATTCACGTACTTGCACGAGATCAAATCCTGCACTAATAAGTTCATTCATATAATTTTCTTTTAAAGTACCATCCCGTTCACCTAAGCATTGTCCTCTACCAAATGCTTCTTTCAGGTTTAATTTATCATTCTCACTTACTTGTTGTGTTAAGAAAAAGGCACCCTTTTTCATTACTTTCGCTAACTCAGATGCCAGAAACGGGGCATGACAACTTGAAGCAATATCAAAATGTGCATGTGGAAATGTTAAAGCTTCAGAACCCATTTGAAGAAACTCAACATTTTGTACACCTGATTTTTTCAAGTTAGAATGTGCCGTTGCAATCATGCCGTTAGAATTATCAATTCCAATCAACAATTTAACTGATGATGCTATGTTAAGTACATTTTCTCCTCCACCTGTACCAACATCAAGTAAAATATGTGATGGTTTACACCTTTCTTTTACCTCACTATAAAAGTCCCATGTATCTCCTACAGTTTCACATTTTATTTTGCTAAAATCCCATCCATTTAATCTTCCTACTTTATCATAGAAGCTTTTATACTCTAATTCGTTCATCTTATTACTTCCCCTTTGTAAAAATAAATTAAATATGTATAATAACCTACGACACTCCTTAATTATATATTATAAAATACAAATTATTAAAACAATATTTCCCTTCACACCACAATAAGTTTACATAACATTTTTATGGTTTATCTTTATCTATATATTCTAAATGCCCTCTTCCCCAACTACACATACTATCCAAAACAGTACTGACTGTTTTTCCATGTTCAGTTAAGCTATATTCTACTTTAGGTGGTATTTCTTGATAAATTTCGCGTTTTATTAGTTGATCTTGCTCTAATTCACGTAATTGCTTCGCTAACGTCCCTTGAGATATATCTGGTATCAATCGCTTTAATTCACCAAAACGTTTCATTCCATCTGTTAGCAAAATAAACAAAATGAGTGGCTTCCATTTCCCACCGATTATTTGTAATGTTGCTATTACCCCTTTTAACTTCGGTTCTTGTAAATCCATTTTTCTCACCTCTCCTCAGATATCATAAAATGAAACTTTAATCAGTGGGGGTTTTGTTCATCCCACACTGATTATTAGTTGAACCAATCGGGCTTTTACGGGCTATTGATCTCTTACCTAACTTCCTTGCATTTTCCTAACTTTGAGGTGAGAGTTTTACTGCCCGTTAATGCCGGATAAACCATATTTAGAAATTTTTCCTATTACTTATCCGCATGTATAGCGATTAGTACGAAATTTGCGACTATGTACATATAAAGTGCGTACTTTTCACTTGCTCCCTTTTAGCGAATAATAAAAGCATAGCACAGTTAGTTATATTCTAAATTTTTTATTAAAGGAGTGGCTAAAATATGTCTATTACTACATTAAAAAATAGCCGTATTGTTATCATTGGCGGGAGTTCTGGTATTGGATTAGCAACAGCAACACAAGCAATTAAACAAGGCGCACATGTTATTATTGCCGGACGCTCGGAAGAAAAATTAAAAGTTGCTCGAGAAGTAATAAATAACAATCATCTTCAAACTTATATATTGGATAATCAAAATAAAGAGCAATTACAAAATTTTTTCAAGATAGTTGGGAACTTTGATCATTTATTCACACCGGGAGCCTCTTACACACTTGGACCGATTACCTCTACAGAGGAAATTGCTGAAAGTAGCTTCATCGGAAAGTTTTGGCCTCAATATTATGCCGTAAAATATGCAATTCCTTTTCTTTCAAACTCTGGATCGATTGTGTTAATGTCTGGTGCATTTAGTCAAAGACCACTTAAAGGCGCACCTGCCTATGGAGCTTGCAATGGTGCTATTGAAAGTTTAGGGAAGGCTTTAGCTGTGGAATTAGCTCCTATTAGAGTTAATGTGGTTTCTCCTGGAACAATACAAAGAGAAAATGAACAAAACGAAAATAGACTAGTTGCTTACAAAGCTTATAAATCTCTTTCACTTGTACAACGAGCTGGATATAATGATGAAATTGCACATACTGTCCTATATTTAATGCAAAATAGTTTTACTACGGGTAATGTATTGTTTCCTGATGGAGGATACACATACCATTAATTATTAAAAATTTAATGCCTCCTTGTATTAACTAGTATTAAGGAGGCTATTATTAACTAAAAAAGGGATATATTAATGTAGGATCTTCTTTCAAAAGTTCTGCTAACAACAATAATTGCGGAAAAGGTCATAAGATTAACTCTTTATCCAGCAACCCCTTTTGTTCTCGAATCATTCCGCCTCCTCGCATAAAAACCGCCCTAATTTCTATTCCCTACAATTTCATATAAAATCAATATTATAAAGTAGGATTCAACAACTTCTTACAGAATTCTATATTTAATACATATTGGACGGATTATTTTCAAATTCCTCTATAAAAAAGGGAGGTCATACAATTGTGAAATTTGTACAAGAACGAAGATTAACTGTCAAGACAACTTTTTCAAAAGAATACAAGATTTTTATTTTTGGTTTACTCATTTCACGAATCGGGGATTCATTATATACTTTTGCACTGCCTTGGATTGCCTATCAATTAACTGGTTCAGCTGTAATTATGAGTTCTTTATTTGCTGTTAACGTATTGCCAATCGTTTTATTTGGTCCTTTAGTTGGTGTAATAATTGATCGTTATGATCGAAAAAGGTTACTTTTGGTAGCGGATATTAGCAATATTATTTTAGTAAGTCTTGTTCCAATACTACATTCATTACATCTATTAGAAATCTGGCATTTATGCATAATTACTTTTATGTTAGCAGTTATGTCCATGCTTTTTGATGTAACAACAGTTACAGTCATTCCACACATCGCAGGTGCATCATTAACGAAGGCTAATTCTTTATATCAAATGGTTAATCAATTGGCTAGTTTGTTTGGTCCAATCATAGCTGGGCTTTTCATATCTTTTATTGGCGGCTTTCAAGTACTTTGGATTAATGTTCTTTCATTTATTGCTACATTAATTGCTGTGATTATATTACCTTCTATGAAAAACTTAAATAAAAAGAATACTGATAAAAAAACATTGCAAAATGTACTAAATGATTTGTTTGATGGATTTAAATGGCTGAAAAATGATCGGTTAAATATAGCTTTGTCACTTCAAGCAATGGTAGGTAACTTTGGAGCAAGTGCTGTTTTAGGTATACTTATGTATTATTTATTGTCGACATTAAATCTTACCTCCACACAAAGTGGCTATAATTATACTTTAATAGGAATAGGTGGGCTTTTAGGAAGCTTAATTGCCGTTCCTTTAGAAAAGAAATTCCGACGTGGTGTACTTATTCCTTTACTCCTATTTTTGGGAGCGCTTGGATTAACATTTGCTTTGTGGAGTACATATTGGCTCGCTCCCGGAATTGCTTTCGGAATCGCGATGACATGTAACATCACATGGAATACGATTGTTACATCAATTCGGCAGGAAACTGTTCCATCCAATTTGCAAGGACGTGTTTTAGGTTTTTCTCGTGTACTTACACGATTATCTATGCCATTGGGGGCATTAGTAGGTGGAATTATTTCAGCCTACAATCCTGTATTTATATTTGCTTTAGCTGCTTTTACTAAAATAATTGAAGTATTTATTGCCTTATGTAGTCCGATACGAAAACTGTAAAGAGGAAAAATTATATATTTTGAGATATTAATAAAATAAAAAAGGCATAAAACATGCCTTTTTTATTACTTATTTGTTTATTGGATAACAAACTTCTGTAACCCACTTATTAGGATCCGCTTCCATCGCTGGGCTCACATGATAAATATTAAACATCGGGCCTGCTAATTTGTAACCTTCTGTCTCAATCCATTTTGCCGCAGCCTCATTTACAGCTATCATCTGTTCATAACTTCCATTAACTGTTATAGAAGCTACATTAGTCGATTCCATATTTTTAAATGTAACGTCTTTTGTATTTTCGTGCTTACCTAGAATACTTAGCTGTATTTCTATATCTACATCATTTTCTTTGTATTCACGATCATGGAAAACCGCAATACTATAACTCGGTTGGGCAATACTAATATTTTTCATTTGAATTTCTTGCATTAATACACTCCATAAATTACCTTCGCAATTATACGATGGAATAATCTTTCTAACACTAGCTACAGTTCTTTCTGGAATTTCTTTTATTGAAACATGATAATTCATCTCAACAACATCCTCTCTCATCGTTTTCATTGAGTCTTCGAGGAGACGTAATTGTTTTTGGAGGTTATTCATGTCTTCTTTAATTTGAGCACTACGATTTAAAAATTGCTCTTTTATGGTATCTATATTATCGCATTCTATTATTTCTTTGATGGTAGCAATATTAAACCCCATAGCTTTTAACATTTGAATTTGATTTACTTTTTTTAATTGGTCTGCTGAATAAAATCGATATCCACTCTGCTCATCGACTTTTACTGGTTGTAGTAATTCCACTTTATCGTAGTGTCTCAACATTCGTATACTAATGGAAGATAGTTTTGAAAAATCCCCTATTTTAAACATGATTTCCTCCTATAAGTTACATCTACTTTGAAGCTCAACTTTATCTTAAACAATGACATTGTGTGAGGGTCAACTATTTTTAACGATTTAAATAACAATTTAACATGTTATATTTATATAATTAAAAACCTATATTCCTGTTTTTATGACTACTGCAATTGACAATCCATCACTAGTTATTTTTCTCAAGACATTCATAAACCGCTATCATATCTCGTTTATCCAACTCACGTATGCGATTAAAAATTGGTATTTGTCCAACAGCTTCTGTTAATAAGCTTTCATTCACAACATCACTTACTTTTCCAGTTAACCACGTTTGTACATCCACGCCCTCAACAACTTCTTTTAACCCTTCGTCATTAATACCACTTGCATTACAAGTTACACATGGAATTGTTAGTTTAAAGACACCATCATGTAGATTATCTTCGGTTATCACTTTCTTACCTTTACAAAATGGACATGGATTACTCTTTTTAATTTTATTAATTTGGGTAACTAATTTTTTGTATCCAAACGCTTCGTATACATACGTAAGTTTTTTATATTTACCATTTGTGAAATACTTATCTATAATGGTTTCTCTCGTTTCATAAACATTAGGGAAATCACAAACAGTTACTTGATTATTAACACTAATGGATTCGATATTTCCTTTTATTTCACTCCAGAATGGTAAGACATTTTGTAACACCATTTCATAGTTTGAAAAGCTTGCTTGTTCTAATTCAAACATTTTCAATGCAACTTGTGCTTTTCTTGGCAATAAAGAAACATCTTCCGTCAATACCATATCGCCACCAACAATAGACTTCAATTTAACAAGTGCCGGTAAATCACCAACTGTTTTCAATACTTTATTAATAGGCTGATTGATTATTTCACGAATATCTACGTTACCAAATTTAAGTGGCTTATGATGATTTAAAACCGTCCCCTCACAAATTGGACATTTCATCATTTTTTTTGAACTCTTAATTTCTTCTTTAATAGGTGCTTTTGAAATAACAATATATCCACCAATAATTGTATTAAACCCTACCCATGTTCTGCGTGTCTTTCCTTTTTTATCATAAAATGATTTTTCAAAATATCCGTACCAAAACGTATGCTTTTCTTCTTCTGACATATCATTATAGCTCTTTGACAAATCGTGACCAAGCTCATTTTTTATTTCTTCGAATAGAAATTCTATTTTTTCATGCTGATAAAACTTTAATACCTTCATGATTTCTGGATCGAATAGCCCATCCCAAAATGGAACACTTTTATCTTGAATGGCAATATCTTTATCAAAAACTTCAATTTGAAGACGTCCAGAACAAGATGGACAATGATTGTCCTGTGAATAGAAATCAAAACTTCTCGTATCTTTATTAATTGGATGAGCAGCTACAATATGATTAATTAATCCACCAATCTCATATAAGAAACTATATTGACTATATAAATGTCTTTCAAGATCAATAGCAATAACAGGTGCGATTGTATCAGATTCATATTCACCATAAATTAACCTAGCCATTGATGATAAACTTTTTAAAATACCGCCCTTATAAACATTTTCGGCATTTTTAAAATAGTTAATATGATTTTCTTCTAAATAGTGAACTCCTTTTTTCTGCTTAAGCATTGAAGAGATATTTATTTTCTCTGTGCTATTCACATTACTTTTTTGACGATAGTAATCCTCATGATTAACAACATCCAAATGCTCTACAGATTCATTCTGCCTTTTTCCAAAATCAACTATATAATCAGAGCTTTCTAACATGTAACGATTATGCTCAATCATAATGATAGAAACTGATTCATCTTGCAGAATACCTCTAATACTATCGATAAATTGATTTAAAATATTTTGTGATAAACCTTTTGAAGGCTCATCAAAAATGAATAATGTATGTGGATTTCTAGTGTTTGCAAATAATTCCGAAACTAAATGAACACATTGAAACTCACCTGTCGATAATGTTTGTGTTTTTCTCTCTAATGTTAAATAGCCAAGTCCTAATTTAATTAGTAGGCTCAAACGTTTATAAGCGATATCTTCATTTGGAAGTTCATCAATAATATCCTCAATCGAGCGCTCAAAAATATCATCAATGTCTTCACTATACTTTGTTAGTTTCTTTTTAATATCTAGGAAAGTTGCTACAGTTGATCGACTTGTAATTGATTGATTTCGGTCTTGTCCCACCATAACTAATTTATCTTTTGGATATCTTTTCAAGAAATCTGTAGCTAGACATTCATTGACAAGTGTAGATTTCCCACATCCTGATTCTCCTGTAACCGTTACAAGCCTGTTTTTAGGAATTTGAAACTCCTCCATTTGGATATTACGGCAATATAAATCATAGAATGTATAATATTCTGTTGGTATTTCTTTATTTCGATCCCACAGTATTGACTTTGGTCTTGGTGATTCTTTCACAATTTTCCCGCCATATTTTCCGCTACCAGGTCCAAAGAACAATTGCTCATCAGTTGTATCTAGTACCGTATCTGAATGATCAATAAGCCAAATTTGATTTTTACACCCTAATCGTTTTATCTCTTCTAAAATTTGTAATAATGTTTCATGATCAAGTCCAACTGAAATCTCATCAATAATAATTACAGCATTTTCACTTACTGCCATGAATTCAGCCAAATAAAGTCGTGTTAACTCTCCACCTGACAACGTACCCATAATTCGATTTAATGTTAAATAACCAATGTTCATATTAATAATATTTTGCAGTATATGCTGTTTTTCTTCACTAATATTTAATTCTTTTGCTAGTGAAAGAATAGATTCAACACTTAAATCATTAATATTTGAAATTGAATGTGGCTTGGCCAACAAATCAATTTCATGTTGTTCAATTTCTTCACCATAACGTTTTCCCTTACATTTTTTACACTCAACATTTTTTGTAGTACCACGGCCTTTACAACCAGTACACCAGCCTAATTGATTATTAAATGAAAAGACCTCTGGAGAAAGATTAAATACTTCAGCAAGTTTTTCCCGAACCTCTGTAAAAACACCAGTATGAGTACCAATCGTTGAACGCGGATTAGACGAAATCGATGATTTTCCTAGAAAAAGTACTAAAGGCATTTCTTCCATCTTAATGGCACTAAAATTTGTTTCCATAATGTTAGGAAATAAATATTGATATTCAGCCTTTGGTAATAAAGAAACTAATCGTTTTTTTGATTCTTCACCAATTGTTTGGCAAAAAGTTGTTTTACCCGATCCAGATAAACCAGCAATTCCAAACGATTTATTAAACGGTATAGTTGCATCTAATTTATTTATGTTATTAGCAATTAATTGATTTACTTTCATATTAACCTCTATTCTTATTTATTCACAAAAGCATTTTTACAATATAATAATTACATAATGAATATTACCTATTATGCAATTATCCTCTCACTTCATGAATCTTATCCTTGTATATTTCAAACCATTGTTGCCATTCATCTTTAGAAAATCCTTTCTCTTCTCCTTTTAAAACGTAAGAAAAAAGATTTAAACAAATATGCCAACCAGCTATATCTCTCGGTGTATGATCTGTTAATTCATGAATGTACTCTTTAAGAAGTAACAAAGTACCATTCTCCTCTTTATGTATTTCAAATCGGACACGGTCTTTATCCCAAGTAAATTCAAGTACTGAGTTTAGTTTACACTCTAAAATATCAATGTTTATGAATGAACCGTCCATCATGTCGAACTTTATTATTCCACCAGTTTTAAGGCTTTCAATCTGTAAATTGGACATCCATTTTTTCAGCTTACTGTTTTCTGTTAATACAGACCAAACTTCCTCTACCGTATATGGAAATTCGCGTTCAAATTTTACAATATATCCATCAGTTAGTTTCCCAATTTCAGCTATCATTTTGATTGCCTCCTTATATAGAATGTATGTTCTCACTTCATTTTACACGAATATAAATATAAAATAAATATTTATAACAACGAAGTGTTAATTTAAAGTGAATGGTGCTGAGAAAAACTTAAATATTTTCTAAATCGAGTTATATAATATTGAAAATTAAATATAGATTTACGTACAAATAAAAAAAGACGCATTTGCGACTTATGAAATCATAGGATTAACTCCTTTTTTTGTTGAATGATTAGCGCTTAATCGCATCGACAATTAGCGATGGAAAACCAAGTTTATCGCCTTTATTTCTAGAATCATACCTTTTCGAACGGAAAATAACACCGTCGTTTGCATCCCATTCGTTGTAATAAAACCGACCATTTTCATCACAATATTCAAGTAAAACTACCTCGAATCCAGCAGTTTCAAACATTTTCGTTAATGTTATATAATTATGAACGATTTTATGACTTGCTGCTGGATGATCTTTCGGACCGGGGCCCCCTATTTGAACTATATTTTGATATGCCTCATCCTGAAAGAATGCATCAGGGACTCCGCACCGAATATGACCAGATGGTTTTAAAAATTCATAACAAATTTCAGCTGCTCTTACACCTTCTTCAAAAGTAAGGTGTTCCCATACATGCTCAGCTAAAATAGCTGAAATAGAGTTGTATTCAAATCTTTCTTCCCACGTAGCTTTATCTAGTAAGTTAAGTTCATCTTCTTGCGTTTGAATCCAACCTGGATTATTATTAAACACTCCAGCTCCGACAACTACTTTAATTTCGTCTTGTTTTATTGCCACCATGTTCACCTCTTAAATATTTTAATTCATTAATATATTCTATGTTTACTATTATCCTTCCTCCTTTAACAAATTTAGTACCATGAGTCCAGTACAATACCGAACTCATGTCCTAAAAACTCTCTAACGTAACGATCTGTCTAACTCTATAAAATTAGTTCATAATATACGATTTTTCTTACAGAAATATAGCACAGCAAACATTAGCATAATACCAATTACGTAAAAAATTGTTGTTCCGCTCCCACCAGTATTAGGAATTACCCAATTATTCTTCGCATTTTTCACTGTTATTTTTTGTGTCTTTACTGCTTCTGTAATTTCTATTTCTATTGGATCCCTAAGTAACATGTATCCGTTCGGTGCTTTTATTTCTTTAATCGTATACTTTCCAATTGCTAATTGGTTGGAAATCACCTTTCCTTTTTCATCCGTTATTAATCTACTAACTTCTTTCCCTTCTTTATCTAACACTTGAAATACAGCGCCTTTTAGCTTTAATTCACTATCCATATCATCAACTTTCTCAATTTCAAATTGTCCAGTCGGATCTGGTAATTTCTTATTTCCTATTTTAATTTCTACTACTGCATCTTTTTCTACTTTTACAGTTATTTTTTCTTTTAATAATTCGTAACCTTTAGGTGCTTCTACTTCCACTAAGGTATAGTTTCCTATTGCTAAGTCTTTTGATATTACTTCTCCTTCTTCATTTGTTACTAGTTCTCCAACTATTTTTCCTTTTGAATCTTCTATATGAAACTTTGCTCCCACCAATTTTTTATTATCATTATTACTATCAACTTTTTTTATTTTTACTTTTCCAGTACTAGGCTTGTTCCAATGTTGCCAGTTAAATTTGAAATTGTGAAATTCAAATCCACCAGTTTGTTGTACAGCGCCGACAAATGCTTGTCCGTTAATCGAGCCGCCTTTTGTTTCTAATACAGCATTTGGGGCAAACACACTCCCAACGACACCATATCCCTCTGTTGTAATTTTTTTCGCATTTGGAAAAACCCAAATCACTTTCCCGTATAGCTCAGTAAACGGGGAATTAGAAGAATATGGTTGTGATGTAGGAATTATATCCGTAGCCCTTCCAATATTGTTCGTGTCATATAGAATAGCCCCATTTTTAAATGTAACCTCTGTTGCATCCGAATACATAACAATAAAATCTTTGTCCTTAGCACTCGGTAAAAATACATCTCTTATATCTAAATTAATTTTCCCTGTCAATTCTGATGAAACATAAATATTAGGATTGTTTATATCTTTTCCGATTCCATGACTCATATTTGGAATTGGGGTATTTGTTTTATATTGACCTGCATTTTTACTGACTTGGTTCACTATATTGCGAAATTCATTAAATTTCGCATCAATTTCTAGTTTTTCTTTATAAACGATACGATCATAAGAGGATTGTATGATGCGATCTGGATCACTCTCTTTTGTCATTACGACTATTCCGTTTTGAATGATAAAAGATTCTTCTCTTGATTTCTTAAATTTTCCAGACAATAACAAGGACGGATATCCCTCATCAACCCATTTTTCACCTACTATATTAGATGTTCCCGCTGCAGCACCTACAATTGTATACCCCGATGCATCCATATCACCTTGAACTGCAATTGCTCCTTCAATGTCGCCACCTATTGCTTTATGGTTACCAAAGACAACAGCATTATAGCGCGATATATCACCTAGACCTTCTAAGTTTGTCGTGGATCCATATACTTCTTTTGGTACATATATGACAAAACTTACACTTAACATTAACAAAACAATAAAATGAATACTTACCAGCTTTAATCGTAGCCTCAATTCCTTTGTTCCCACCTTTACCGTATTTTTTCTATAGTCGAATAAAATGAAATTTTTATTAATGATGATTTACTTCAATCCCCTATATACCTTCTTTACTTATCTCTGAATTTACGGTCCCACTTCCCATTAATGCAGGATAAATACATACATTCTATCGAGTAAACCTTTTCTTATAAATTACGACTAGAAACACACATAACAATAGGATTGGAACTATTACAGTCCACTTATTAAATATAAATATCTCTGTACTCACTTTTTGTTTTTCTTTCTCGTTTAACTCAACACGCACACCTCGAACTAGCAATCTATTGGTGTTTACTCCATAAGGCGTACACGTAATTAAAGTTGTATAATCTTTATTTTCTACAATTTGTAGATCGTCCGTTTCGTGTGGTAACACTACTTTAATTTGATCTACTTTATAAGCAAGAACTTTGTCTAAAGAATGAATATAAAAAAGATCTCCTTCGCTCAACTTATCTAAATCTGTAAATAATTTTGCTGATGGTAAACCACGATGCCCTGTTAAAATAGTGTGCGTATTTTCTCCACCTATCGGGAGCGAAGAAAAATCTAAATGACCTATCCCGCGGCTCAATACTTCCTCAGATGTCCCTTGATAGATTGGCAGTTTTATATTAATTTTGGATATTTCAATATACCCCATTACATCTCCTAAATTTAACGCATCAGCATATGCTTGATGATTACTTTTTTTTTCAGAAAATGGATCAGTAAATGTTTTCGTGGAAGTGTGAACTTGTTTATTATATTCGGCTGCTTCTTTTTCCCTACGTTCGACTTCTTTCTTTTGTAGCGCTTTGATCTTCTTATCGTAAGAGCTAATCTCAGAATAATGTGCACGAGTCGCCAACCAATTACTAATAGTAGGATATAAAAAAACACCTAATCCAAATAAAAAAATACCTCCCAAAACAAGATTTCGTTTCATATTTCCACCTCTGTATATGCTTAAATATCGAAAAGAGGGAAGCATTTTGCTTCTCCCCTTTTCCCATAGTTACATGTTTCTAAAATCTTAATTATTAGCAAACTTTTTTCTAAAGAAAACAAATGCCGCTGTAACCATTAACGTAAGGCCTATTACAGTAAAAAGAGTCGTTCCTATGCCACCCGTTACCGGAAGAACCCATCCACTTTTATTATTTTCAATCGTTAATTTAACCGTTTGATTATTTTCGCTAATCTTTACATCAATGGGATCTTTTAATAATTGATAAGAAGCTTTTGTACCATCTTCTTTTGTATATGTTGGTGCTTTCGTTTCAAAAATTTGATAGTCTCCATATGGAATGTTAGACCATTTAATAACACCATTTTCATCTGATACACCTGTTACTTCTTTTCCTGCTACAACAACTATTTTTCCATTTTTATCTTTAAGTACAAACTCTGCACCTTTTAATTTATTCTTATTAGCACCATCAATTTTTGTTAACTCAATTATTCCAGTTGTCGGAACAACAACTACAGGTTTAGATTCCTTTTTTCCAATTACGTCATTTTTATTTGTAAAATCAATTTTTGCTGTATTTAAAATTTCCGAACCAGATGGTACTCCTTCTTTTACTTGAGATTTAATTTGCAAATGAAATTCTTTTTTACCATCTAATTTTGTGAAATCTTTTACTGTAGCTGTTACTTTTTGACCTTCTATAGCTACCTCTACAATGCTTGCATTTACTTCTGCTCCATCAATTTTCACGATTGGCTTTCCTTGAATCACTAAACGATTATCCAAAGTATCTGTTACCACATATTTTTTGTATTCCTTAATGTCTTCTGGAATTAATATTTTAATATCATAATTATAATTAGTTAACGGATTGATTGGTAACGCTTCCAATTTTCCGTTAATCTTTTTATCAATTATTGGTTCTTCATAGTTTTTCACTTCTAATTTAACTACTGTACCAGAAGTAATAGTTCCATCTTCATTAATTGTTCCGGAGTTCTTAACAAAAAACTCACGTTTAGTTGGATCTATTACATAGCCTTTCGGAGCTTTTGTTTCTTGGAAATAGTATTCTCCATACACCAATCCTTGCACGCGAATATGACCATTAGCATCTGTTGCTAACTCTTTTTTCACTTCTGTACCGTCTTTTTTAAATAAAGAGAATACTGCACCTGCTAATGCTTTTTCATTTAAACCAGTTTTTATTAAATCCACTGCACCACGTTTAATCTCATTTTTTGGATACATGTGAACATCATAGTTTAGCACCTTACCCTCTTTATTCGTTAATGGAATATCCACTGTATACGTATTGGGATTTAGATTCACATGTGGAGGTCCTGCCACTTCTTTCACCTCATAACGTCCTAGCGGAAGATCTTTTAATACAGCTTGTCCGTTATCATCTGTTACTACTTGATTTGGAGTGGCTCCCAATACAGGTTTCACGTCTTCTTTTACGATTTTCCCATCGTTTGAAATTTTTTCAAAAGAAGCAACCCTTTTTACTTCAAACGTTACACCTTTTAATGGTTTCGCATCTTTTGGCACCTCTTGATTTGCAGAACCGTCACCTTCTAGTCCCTGTGCTCCATCTTTTTCTTGTTCATACTTATGAATCGTTAAAGTACCTTTAGATGGTGAATCCGCCTTTACTAATACACTAGACCATGTAGAAAATGTTAAGAAAAACAATAAAAGCACACTAAATATTTTTTTCATTTCTCTTATCCCCTTTACTACTTCTATCATTTTAAAAATCTCTTTATTACTATTACCTTCTTAAAAGCAATAGTGTGCCAAGTATCAGATTTAAACGAATAACATAAAACATAGTCGTCCAACAATCCATTGTTTACAATCACTTATTCACTTTTCTTATCTTCTATTATTACGTTGTCTCTCCACATGATATATGTAATTTTCTCCCCTAAATTACACGTATATCCCTATTTCAAGAATCATTACATTTGTTACATAATAGCTTTCACCGCTAATTTCGACTATTCACTTACTGTCAATCTATTCATTTCTCACTTCCTATCCCTATTTAAAATCCAATCTTAATCATTTTTTAATACATATAAGTAATAACCAACAAATAAGTGTGACGATTCATATTTTACGTTACTGTCCAAAACTATTACCTGTATATTCAAATAATATGTGCTATTCATGTTAAATTATGGTATTATTCTTAGAAGTTTATAACTTTTATTTATATTTTTTATTGATAAAGGTTTTCCGTATCTACTTATGAAAAAGGAATATATGTTTATTTAACTATTACGCATAACTGTAAGGAGGAAGAATATGACTAAAAAACTCAGTCTAGTTGAGATAGAGTACATTTGCAATATGTTTTTTCAATCTTTCGAAATTCCAGTTTGTTTTTTAGATTGTAACAAAAATATTCTTTTAGAATTTAAATCAAAAAATGATTCACATTCGTTATATACATCAAAAATAGAAGAGTTACATATGCTTTTTCAGAGAAATGATACATATAATTCCCCCATCTTCAGAACTCACGAATATCTAGGGCACTTTATTTTAATTCACATAAAGAGCGATTATATGGTGAACGGTACTCTTATTATTGGGCCCTTGACACATGTGAATTCTTCTACAAGTAAAGCGGATAGTAACCTTAATTTTATTCCAAATTATAAAAGAACAAGAGACCATTATTTTTCATTGTCAGTCAAAGATCAAAATTTCTTTGTAAATATAGCGATATTGTTCTATAACATTCTCTATAAAAAAAATTCAGATGTAAGCACCTTTTCAAATAACAGTGACTCACTTCATATAAGTCATAGCAGCATCTTAAACGAAGATGTATATATTTCAATGCAAAAAGACGAATCCATTTATCATAATTTATATATAGAGCAGCAACTACTTAGTTCTATAGAACACGGGGATAAAGAAACCGTACTCAAATATTATTACGAATTCCAACAAGAGACTCTTTCATCTTTATCTTCATTCCATCAATTAAGACGTCATAAAAACATTTGTATTTCATCCATCACGCTCGCTACTAGATATGCGATAAAAGGGGGACTTCCATCTGGGATTGCTTACAAAATTTATGATTTACATATTCAAAGAACAGAAGATTTAAAAGACAAAGAATCTGTTTGGGATTTATTAAAAAATGCTTTTTGTACCTTTGCAGACCGTGTAAAGGCACAAAAAACACAGCAACATTCACAGACTATTGCTATTTGCAAAAACTACATTTTTAAAAATATTTACAATCCAATATCTGTTAAACAAGTTGCTAAATTTGCAAATGTGAATTCAGATTATTTATCTATATTATTTAAAAAAGAAGTCGGTATTTCATTAATTGAGTACATTCAACGTGAACGAATCGAAGAAGCAAAGAAATTATTAACTTTCACCACCTATCCTTTATCAGACATATGCGCTTCGCTTAATTTTAGCGATCAAAGTTATTTCACTAAAATTTTTAAAAAATTCACCAATGAAACACCTGGTAAATATCGGAAATCTCATGTTGTCATTTAGAGTGAAACTTCCATTAAAACAAAATGTTTTCAGTAACTCATCAATGGCAGATTAGAAGCACTCCCAGATTCATGAACTATAGGATTTATGCTTTTTCCAAACCAAAAAACACGTTACCATTCTTTTATTTTAATGAGAATAGTAACGTGTTTTTTATGTAATGTAGTTTTGTAGACAGAACATGATTCAACTACAAATTTTTATAGAAGCCAAATGCACCGCTTAACTACTAAAATCTTATTAAGTAAAAAATCCATATTTTGTTTTACTTACTTTCTACTTTATTTCTTTTGAATAATGAACTCTTTTCTTCAAACGAATGATCCCTACTATTATTTTTGTATCTTTCTAAATTTGCGAACAAAAGTGAGTACTGTGCCTGTAATAATCATCAATATGCCGATTGCTGCACTGTTAGTTGTACTTACACCCGTCTTTGGAAGCTCCTTATATGTATATTCTTTTTTATCGCTATTACTGTTGTTTGAGATATTACTCTTATTTTCCTTATTAGCAAGGCCATTAGCTTTGCTAGTTTCTTTATCTTTCACTAATACTTTTTGTATTGCATTTACCTCATTACCCACGGAATCTCTAACACTATATATTATTTCATAAGTCCCAGCTTTAGTTGTATCTATAGTTCCTTCATACGCTACTTTAGAAATAAGGTCACCATCCTCTTTATCCGTAGCTGATACCCCTACCAATGGATCAAATTGATCACCCTCAGTAATTGAAGTTGTAGCAGGTACTTTTAGTATTGGTTTATCATTTTTAACTTCTTCTCTAACTTTGACCGTTACAGTTTGCTTCGCCGTTACTTCATGACCTTTAGAATCTGTAACCGTGTACGTTAATACGTAAGTACCGGCTTTAGTTGTATCTACTTCACCATCAACTTTGATTTTAGAAGTGAGATCACCGTCTTCTTTATCGATAGCTAATACTTCTGCCATTGGAACAAATGAATCTCCTACATGAATTGTCGCTCCAACAGGCACTGTTAATTTAGGTTCTAAATCTGATGTTTCTCCATTTCCCTCTACAATTACAGTCTGTGTTGCCGTTGCATTCCGCCCTTGAGAATCAACAACCATGTATTCCACAATGTATGTACCTAGTTTTGAAGTATCTACATCGCCTTTATGCTTTACTTTATTTGTTAAATCACCATCTTCTTTATCAACAGCTTTTACATTTCTCATTGGATCAAACGTATCACCTACACGTAGTGTAATCGTAAACGGTACAGTTAACTCTGGAGCTTGGTTTTCTGCTGTTTTTTCGTTCTCTTTCACCGTTCCTGTAATTTTTGCCGCATCAAAAGCATTTTGGACTGCTTGAACTTCAATTGAGTTCGCTCCATATTTATTAGTTGCCACTTTAAGGCATGCCAATTTCAATTCAGAGAAATTAGAAGTCATATTTAATTCATCAGTATTTGCATAATAGAAAATATCAAACATTCTATCTTCACCAATACCATTTACATTTACACCGTTATGAGTACCACCTTGTGCCATTAAATACGCAACTTTATTAATAATACTTGAGTTAAAATGAACGCCTCCATAATCCTCTCCATTTAAATCATTATATTTACTATAATCATCCGGATACGGTAGTCCTTCTGAAAAATTAATTGCAGTTGGATTTTTCATATTACGAAAAGTCGATCCAGTTTGTTCTCCTATTGTCCAGTTAAATTCCCCATTATTTATGTATTTCTCTATAGCCGTTCCCATAATATCAGATAATGCCTCGTTAATTGCCCCAGATTCTCCTGAAAATTCAAGGTTAGATTCACTTGATGTAACTGCGTGTGTAAATTCATGACCGGCTATATCGAACGCTTTTACCATGGGATCTCCATATAAAAGCATACTAATGTTATTAATATTAGTACTAAATGCATTCTCCCAATTTTCAGGATCATTTGTTCCTCCAGAATCCCATGCATGTACAACTGAAACTACTTTTTTTCCTTTATTATCAAAACTATTACGCTTATATTTTTCTTTATAAAAATCGTATACCTTTGTTGCTAAGAAATGAGCGCTTACCGCCTTTGGATCATTAAATGTTGTTGAAACACTAGTTGCTAGTATACCAGGATAATAACTTTCTTCATTTGTAATATCTCTATAATTTACATCATATGTCTCAATTCCTTGTCCTCTTGTGTAATCAGCAAGCGCATAATTCCCACTGGTCTGTTTAGAAATACCAAATGTACGAGTTACGCCTAAATCATCTTTTCCTGTTCCAGTTAATGATGTAAAATTGCTAGTTTTATTTTCCTTAACGGATTCAACATACTCTTCACTTATTTTCAAACTTGATTCTTGTACCATATCTTTTAACATTTCACCATTATGAGCATTCACTAAATAAGTTCCAGATACATAATTTGGTGTTGTAGCAGCAAATGTAACTTGATATGCATTGCTAGCCTGCCCATGATTTTCATCAACAAAAATAACTGCCTTAACTTCTGGCTCAGAAATAAATTTAGTATCGTTTCCGTACTTTTTATAAATATATTGTTTTGCTTCTTCTTTTGATAAATTAATAGGTTTCTTTAAATCTTCTTGTGTTAAATTTTGTGCGCTAGCTCCTGAAATGCTTTTAATAATACCTTTTTTATCTACGTGAGCAGTCAACTGGTGGCCATATACTTCTTTTCCTTCATATATTTGTTGCATGCGCACAAGTGTAGTTCCATCATAAGAACCACGTTTTTGAAGAACCTTGTAATCTACTCCTGTTTCTGCACTAACTTGTTTTGGAGACAAAGCATGCTCCGTATTTTCCTTAAGTGCATCTTTCACTACATTCTCTGGTGCCTTTTTTGATGGTTGTGTCAGATCACCTGTACGGAACGAATCCTCTTGAATTTCAACTTGCATTTGACCAGGTTCCTCTGCATGACCTACTCCATATGGTGTTACACTTGTTAAAACGAATCCTGTTGTTAATGCAACTATAGCTATTTCTTTTTTATTTCCCATGATATTTACCTCGTATAAATTTCTATTATTTATATGAAACTGCTAAAATGTATACAATCTATTCCTAACATAAAAAGATGACTTTTGTAATCTACAAAAGCCACCTCTTCAATATGTAATATCCCTAAAATGTTTTTAATACATAATTTCTATACAAACAGAAAAAAGCATTCATTAACGAGCATTTTGCAATACTTTTATTAGGTCATTTATATTTTCAACTTTCTGCTGAAACTGATTAAGTCTGCTATGTAACAATGAAGGATTTTTATCTTCAGTTGAAATAACTTGTTTTAATTCGTTTTCTAATTTATCATACATATCAAAGAAATTATCAAATTCTACACTTACAAGCTCTTCATTTTCGCGATAGAATCTTTTTGCTTCTATATAAGTCATATATGATTTATTTAAAAATCCTAATGAAATTAAATATTTAGAAGTGTTTTCTTGATAAATAGCAATATCACACGCTATTTTAATATCAGAATAAGTCTTTTGAACGAGACAATGCAATTCAAAAATCTTAAACTTTAATCCATTATTCATTTCATCCCCTCCCATCGTATCTATTCTACATAAAATTAGAATATTATACAAAGAAAATTATTAGCATGAAATTGACAATTTAAAAAATAACTTAAGGATAAACAAAATCCCTCTCATTATAAATTATAGTTGCGGAGCATTTACCAACATAACAGCAAAATAAAAAGCGAAAAGAATAAATCTTTCCGCTCTTAGAGTAATAAATACATTTCATATTGCGCTAAAGAATTCTTTTCAAATCCACATTTCTTAAGAAAACCTTCCAGTAAATTATTGTTAGGAAACCCAATTGATAAACTTGATAAATTTAATTCTTCTCTTGCTACTTGTAATAATTTCATCCCAACACCAATATTTCTATAATCTTTGTCTACGAAAATAAAACTAATTTTACCTTGTTTATTTACACATAGAGAGCCTTTTAAGTCATTATCGACATATGCACCATAAAATACATTATTTGTTTTTTTGATATAATCAATATCATTTTGCCAATTTATATGGAAGTTTAACCATTTCTGAATTTCATCTTTAAAAGTTGGAAATTCTAATTGTTTTACTTCACTATCCTTACAATCTTTATTCATTATTTTAGTCAAATCATTTAAATTATAATAAGAAAGATCGTACACTTTTTCATAGCCCAACTTATTATAAAAATGAATCGCTCGGTCATTTCCTACAATGACTTCGAGAAAAAGTTGCTTACATCCATGTTGAATCGCCTCTTCTTTATGCAGTTCAAATAATTTTTGACTTACACCAATACCGCGGTAATTAGGATGAACCGCTAATGTTCCACAGCGCATAGTCTTTATACTTTCATAATCCTTTATACCACCTAGTATTACGCCAACAGGTTTGCCTTCTTCTAAAGCAAGAAAAGAATGTTCTAGCAAATTACCTTCTGGTCCCAAAAAACGTTGTATAAAATCCCCTTTTGAAACTTCCATCTTAATAATGTAATCTGAAAATCCATCTTTAAAAGCTTCATATACTAAATCAATATTTACTTCACTACACCTTTTATATTGAATCATATAAAATTGCCCTCCAACTGCTTATATTAAACTCAACGTGTACCCATATAATATATTCCATCTATTATAAATTTCAGCTCTTAATTTGAAATGAGCGGACATTTCCCTACATATAACTCACTATTGATTTGTTTTATAACAAACTATCTATTATTTACTACATTAACCTCATAAACACGTAAAAAAGCAATTAAATGCTCACATGCTCTTTCACATGCTAGCATTTTAAAGATTTTTTGTTCTTCTTTCGTTTTATCATTTACTTGATCTGAAGCAGCTTTTAAACAGAGAAATGGTTTTTTATTTATTTGGCATACATAGGCGAAAGCTGCTACTTCTTGATCAACTGCCAATGCTCCATATACAGTATGGAGTAAATATCTCATTTCCGAACTACGAATACGTTGATCTCCGGATAAAAATGTACCGAAATGTATCGGATCATACGATCGTATTTTTTTTATTCTTCTTACAAGTGATTTTGTTGTTTCAATAGGTGCTGTTCTACCGTTATATAAATTAAAAACATCTTCCCCTGAACCAGCAGCAGTAACATCATGTTGTATTGCGTTTAGTGCGACTACAATATGACCGTTTTTCACCTTGTTTGATAAACTTCCGCATATTCCTGTCATAAACAACTCATCTGGCTGAAACTCACTAATTAACAATTGTACACAACTAGCGCAGCTTACTTTACCGACACCAGTAACAACTGATATAATTTCCAGCTCATTAATAGTATGAAAATGAAATTCCCAAGCTGCCCTTTTTTCAACACGTTCACTTGGATAATGTTGATGCAAATACGTCAGTTCTGGTTCCCATGCAGATACAATTGCAATACGTTTCATTACACGCTTCACTTCCCCTATTGTCATTTAAATAAGTTATCTATACTTTCTCGTTCATAATCTGGAATCCATTCTTTGTATTTCTTATATGAATCTCGTATTATTTCTTTATTCTTCGCAATTACTTCACATCCTCTATCATCATACATAAACATCACAATATCTTTCTTTGCATTTATGAGAAATACATCTGGATAAGAGATTTCTTTTTTTCGTCCAAATCGAAGATACAGATCAGAAAAATCCTCATGATTAGCAGCTTGTATCAGCGGTTCATATTTAATATCTTCCGCAAGACATTTAAAAGAAAATTGATATGTACAATATAAAGTGAAACTTTAATCAGTGGGGGGTCTTACTGCCCGGCAAATAGCGGGATAAATCTGCTTCTTCATCTTCAAATAAAAACGGTAACGTTTCTTATCTTATATGAAATCTTAAATCTCTTTTCTTAATATATTTATTGTATATATTTATTTTCTGTGGAGTTTTTATGTTTTCCTTTTTAAATCTATAAACATTTGTCACTACAAACACTACATCTTCTTTTGAAAATATGTCTTCAAATAAAAATTTATTATATGTATATAGTTGAGAAAAGTATTCCATATTTAAATCGTCGGTTCCTTCTACAATTTGATATTTATCTTTTCCGAAATCAAAATGTAAATGATTTTCCCACTGAGAATATAAGTAGGGTCCTAATGTAACTCCTGGAAATGTTTGATTCATATATTCTTTTAATTGCATTTCCTTGTCCTTTCTACTGTACAATTCCTTTTAAATCCCAATATGCTTCTTCTAGCCACGGATGTATAACTTTCAATGTATCTTTCCTTTCCCACAAATATGAAATATATACAAAAGCTGCTTTTTCCAAAGATTTTCCCAATCCTTTTTTTATTTCTATTAAATATGGTGGTGTCCCTTTTTGATCCCATTCTATTTTATCTGCAACAAATAATACTAAATCCATCTTCGTTGTATGTTTACGCAACGTTGTATGGCAACAAATTGCATTTAAAATCTCTTCATCTTCGACTTTAAATATTTCTTTTGCGATTACCCTCGATAATTTTTGATGAATAATCATAGGAAACTTTCTTTCCGCTTCCACTATTTCTACACCAAATTCTTCAGCAACTGCAATCCGCTCCTCGTTTGGAAAAATGCCACTAATATCATGTAAATATCCTGCAATTGCTGCTTTTTCTTTATCTACGTGAAATTTTTCTGCAATCTTTTTTGCCTCATTTGCCACACGAATTGAATGTTTATATGTAAACTCTTTATTATATTTTAGTAGAAAAGCTTTAATATCATTGTCTATTTTTCCAGTTGGAGTAAATGAATATATATCATTACATAACATAGAAAATCCCCCTTATAACTAACTTTCATTATAATGTAGAATCTAAATATCCTTGTTATTTTATATTCGTTATTAATCTTTTTACTCCTTTTTAATACGTTACATGAAATTTTATACAGAATCATCGCTACAAGTACATAAATGTTTGATATTATAGTAATGTTGATGATTTGTAAGGAAAGGAACTACACAATGAATAAAAATATATTAATTATTGATGATGATAAAGAAATTGTTGAATTACTTGCTGTTTATTTGCGAAATGAAGGCTATAACATTTATAAAGCTTATGATGGCGATGAAGCATTGCAAAAGGTTTCTACATATGAAGTTGACCTTATGATTTTGGATATTATGATGCCAAAACGAAACGGATTAGAAGTTTGTCAGGAAGTGCGTGAAAATAATACTGTACCAATTCTAATGCTTAGTGCAAAAGCAGAAGATATGGATAAAATATTAGGCCTTATGACAGGTGCTGATGATTATATGATCAAACCATTCAATCCATTAGAATTAGTAGCTAGAGTGAAAGCTTTATTACGAAGATCCTCTTTCCAAAATGCTACTTCGCAAAAGAATGAAGATGGTATTATTCGTATTCGCTCTGTTGAAATACACAAACATAATCATACAGTTAAAGTAAATGGAGAGTACATTAAACTAACCTCTATTGAATTCGATATTTTATATTTACTTGCGAGTAATACAGGAAGAGTATTTAGTTCAGAAGAAATTTTCGAACGCGTTTGGAATGAAGATGGTTATGGTTCAAATAAGACGGTAATGGTCCATATTAGCAACTTACGAGATAAACTTGAAACAGTAATAAATGGAGAAAAATTTATTCATACTGTTTGGGGAGTTGGCTATAAAATTGAGAAATGAAGCATTTGATATATTAAAAGATATTCCTAAATGGAAACTTATTTTTTGGCTTTTATTAGCTATCACACTCACTCCTATTACTGAACTAATTATTTATCGCCTCGTTACGAGTGTAATTGAAAGTTCACTTACTCTAACCGAACTCGGTAAAGAATTCATTCGAATTTTTGGTTATGAAAAGTATAAAGGGATTAAAGAGTCTTTATGGATGATGATTGTATCTTATTTGTTTTTATTTTCTATTTTTTCATCCTATCTTTACATTTTTTATCGTCACGAGAAAAAACTTTATTATGAAACTTGTATAAAAAAAATGATAGAAGAAATTCGTTATATTGCAAATGGAAACTTCAATCATAAAGTTTCTATTGTAAATCATAATTATCTAGAAGAATTAGCAATCGGGGTCAATGAAATTGTTGAACAATTAAAAGTCTCAATTGATGAAGAAAGACAAGCGGAACAAGCAAAAAGTGAACTTATTACAAATGTATCACATGACTTACGCACTCCCCTTACTTCTATAGTTGGATACGTAAATTTAATCCATCATGATAATTATAGAGATGAAGTGGAATTGCGATACTATATTCAAGTCATTTACGATAAAGTAACTCGTCTTAATGCATTAATGAATGACTTGTTCGAATATACACGTGTTCAAAATAAAGAATTAAGCTTGTATTCTGTTCCTATTGATATTGTAGAGTTACTTGGACAATTAACTGTTCAATTCCGCATACAGGTTCAAGAAGCTAATATAGAATGTCGGCCTTCTTTCCCGTCTCAAAAGCTCATGGTATTAGCTGATGGTGACAAATTAGTGCGTGTGTTTGAAAATCTTATTATAAACGCTATCGCTTATGGAAGCGAAGGTCGCTATATTGACCTTACTGCTTATGAAAGTAATAATATGATTACAATTGATATAACAAATTACGGACAACCTATTCCTAGTACGGATTTACCTCATATTTTTGAACGTTTTTATCGCGTTGAGAAATCTCGCTCTACAAACACTGGTGGATCTGGACTTGGATTAGCAATTGCAAAAAGTATAGTCGAATTGCATAAAGGAACAATTGAAGTATATAGTGATGACGAAAAAACAACATTCACTGTAAAACTACTCCCATACAAATGTTAATATTACAAATAAAAAGTTCAATTTCTTACCATATAAGAAATTGAACTTTTTCCATAATTACCCTAAATTTAATAATCCTTTATAATTCTTTAGAAATTCTTTACCTTTTCTTTCTTCCTAATTAAGCATTCCTTTTTACAATACTATTATTGATGTCATAATAGGAGGATCGCTTATGCAATTCTTAAAGAAATTCGCTATTTTATTATTATCTTTTTTTATTACTGCACTTATCGTTTTATATTTTTATCTTTATGTAAATGGTCCGATTATTCAAGCTAAATCAGCTATTTTAATAAATGCTAATTCAGGTGAAATTGTTTACAAAAAAAATGAAGAAACCCCAGTACAATCAGCTGCTTTATCTAAATTAATGACAGAATATATCGTATTGGAGCAACTAAATGATAAAAAGATACAGTTAGATGACTTCGTACAAATAAGTAACGAAGTTTTCCGAGTAGAAACAAGCCCTATACAAGTAACATCGAATGATAAAACAACGGTTCGTGATTTACTTCATGCATTGCTACTGGCAGGGAATAATCGTTCTGCACTCGCTCTAGCAGAACACATTGCTGGAAATGAAGATAACTTTACAGTATTAATGAATAAAAAAGCAAAAGAACTAAAGTTATTACAACCATCTCCATTTCTAAACTCTACTGGAATTAATAATAATACAAATAAACAATCAACTACAACAGCGATAGACGCAGCTAAACTAGCAGCACGATTAGTAAAAGATTTTCCAGATGTATTGAATATTACGAAACTAACCTCTTACCAATTTACCTTCAAAGATTCCCAGGTTTTCAATACGAATAAAATGATATATTCCCTTAATGAAAACATTAAACTTCAAGGTGTTGATGGCTTACAAACTAGTTTTTCAACTAACGGTAATTATAGTTTTGTCAGTACAGCAAAACTTGGAGATACTAGACTAATTTCAGTAATATTAGATGCAGATGAAGAAAACATTTCATTTATTGAAACAAAAAAGTTGCTACAGTATGGTTTTGATCCTTCCTCGTACTCTGCACTCCAAGCTTTTAAAGACGCCCTTACATCTTGGACAATATTGCTTCAGTTTAAAAATTTAATTATACAAACTATAATGATTTTTTTAATCATTACCACCTTAATGTTTTTACATATACGTCAGAAAAAATCCGAGGATTTCAATTAAGAAATCTTCTTATATATAGAACCGACTTGCGCTTGAGATGCAAGTCGGTTTTTAATTCTATCATCCTCTTCCAATCAAATTTGCTGAAACAGGTTGCAAGTTTAACTCCCTCGCCCATATAGATAACTGACCAATATGATGAATTTCATATCCCATTACATGTCTTAAAACCTATGTTTTTTGAGACATACATCCATCTCTGTTTCCTTTCGTTGTATTCGTTTGTTTAGTTTAAATGGGTTAATCTATTAATTCTATTAAATCCAACAATTTAACTATTACACTTTAAAGTTCTACTCATATACTATAGTAGATTACTAGAAAGGAGGCTTAACTATGGATAGTTGTGTTGTATTTGTAAACGGACAACCTTTTTTAGTTCTTTCAGTAGCTGGTATTGAAATTGCTAGATTAGAGATTTCCCTTCAAGTGGCATTAGCTCTAAGAGTGCTTGGGATACCAATCTGTGATTAATTACCAAATTAATAGAAAAAGCGGGCATTAGCCCTCTTTTTCTATTTTCTTCTCATCTTTTTTTAACAACTAACAAAATTTAAATTTTTATATTGTAATGAAAATCCGAAAAATCAATCCATTTTATTCAATAAAAAAGATCAACACCCATACCTCATTATCCGTTTCTAAAAAATTAGAATTCGATTAATTACAAGGAAATTTAAATATACGAACGTTACATAAAATACTTGTTAGAATATCTGTCCTTCACACTATTTATTTCGCCGACGTTATATAATCAAAGCACCAATGATTAACTTTTTATACGGCTTATTTTAAGTGTGCTAGTATTCTAGACTAGATGATCATGACTGCAAAAAAACTTCAAGTTCTCGTTTATATAAATCAGATAACGCTTTCACTTTTTGAATCGATTGATACTCTTTAAATTGCGGTTCTCTATCTTCTTATCCTTGAAGAGCACTAATCCAACTATACTCTACATCTACAATATGAAATAATGTTTCTAACATACCCCCAGTTTGCAAAGTAAATCTTCCTCTGAAGGTTGTTCACACCACTTAAACCAATCGTCTCTTACTTGCCAATTATATTGAAATAAAGTGTACACATTTATCTCTCCCTTACTTCAATTATCCACCTAACAGCATCTGTTATATAATGTGGCTCATCTTTTTGAATATAATGACCACTTTGTTCTGCACTTATTAGTTTATTTTTGTTTGATAATCTTAATAATTCTTCTTGCAATTGTAACCATTTTATTTGTGCATCTTGCGAATAAAAAGCTTTTTTACCAGCAGCTAACACGACGAGTTGAATATCTCTCGTCGACTGACAATATTTATCTGCTTCACCCAGACTAAACATAAACTCTTCATAAGAACTTTCATGTACAAATTGTTTATAGTAAGCTTCTTGAAATTCTGGAGACATGATTGGCAAAAATGCTTCTTTATAATTTTCTGGTGTCGAATCAACCAAAACTATTCCCAACATATCTTCAGGATAAAAATCAGTAAATAAACGTGCATTTATACCACCAAAAGAATGTCCTACAAAAATATAAGGTGGCTTCAGTTGTAAAAGATTTAAGCATGTTCTCAAATCTTTTACCATTTCAGAACTAATACGTTTCTTGGAACTCTTCCCGCTTTTGCCTAATCCAGCCCGATCGTATGTAAGTACCGTACCATATTCCGTCAGTTCTTCAGCAGTTTGATTCCATGCCTTCGAATAATCACCATAGCCTGATTCCAATATAATAACAGGCTGCTGCTTCTTTCCTTGGAATATTTTCGTATACATTTTAAAATCAGCAACTTGTATATATTCCTCTATACATTTAACCATTGACAATCACTTCTCTTCGGCCAAGTTCCTCTACAGCGTGATTAATTATTTCACTTACAGATAAAGAACCATCCAATATGATATCTGAATTCGGCTTAACAGTATGAATTGCCTCTAAATAAGCTTTTCTCGCATATGTCATGTAATGTTCCAAATCATTATGTATTTCATCTATTGTACCTTCCTTAAAATCTCGCAAAATCCTTCTAGCCATCGCAATATCTAAAGGCGTATCAATAAATATAGTTACATCAATGAATTTTCGCATCTCACTATTTAAGTATGCAAAAGGATAATCTACAATAATATAGTCTAAGGTATTATTTTGTATAAGTTGCTCAATATCATGAATTAATGGTGTTAATACCCACTCGTTGTAATTCGCCCCATCATCAATCCATTTACAAATATCAGCAGGAGAGTTATCAAATGTATAACTATCAAAATATAGAGCTTTTGAGTTTTTAAACTTATGCTTTAATCTTTCTGTAATTGTAGTTTTACCTCCCCCCGAAACAGCTGCAATTGAAATTATTTTTGTTTTATTATCCACTATACCCACCAAGCCCCTTTGTTAACATAATATAATTATAAATTACTATCGTTGCTACTTCTTCTATTCATATTCTAACATACTCATTTCCCATAAATTCCAATACGTTTCTCCTACTCTTTTTGACTCTCTTAATAAGCCTTCTTTTACAAACCCTATTTTTTCGTAACATGAAATGGCCGATGTATTAAAATCATACACACCAAGAGTTACTCTATGTAGTTTTAATTCGTCAAAAGCAATATGAAGTACTGCTTTCATCATATGTTTTCCTATAGAACGTCCTCTCATCTTCGTATTACCAACTAATACTTTTCCAATTCTAGCGGACTTATTAATATTATCTATTTGCCCAAGCGAAATATGACCAATAACGTCTGAAGTCTCTTCATCTACCACTTTGAAAGCGAGTGTATTTGCACTTTCTATATACTTCTCTAATTGCTGTTCGTCTAAAGGGAATGTGAATGCATTTCCTGACCATTGTATTAGAAATTCTTCGGAATTAATCCAATTTATTAATTGTTTAAAATCAGATTTTTTAAAACTTTCTAGTTTAATCACTTCCTTGCTCCTTTCGTACATCATGCTTTATAACCTCAAACTTATTTCTATATAAAGAATATATTCTCCTTTTATATGAAATTAAAATAAAGCCATTCATGTGAATGGCTTTACAAAAAAGCAGCATAATTATGCTTTGTTTGCTACATCAATACCATTAAAATCAAAGTCAGCAGTAACCGTTGTAACAGGTGGGAAAATTGCTTCAATTTTACAAATGGAAATAATTACTCCAACCGATCCAGGAATAGCCGCAAGCCTAACTACATCACAACTTACAGACGAAACAGTACCTACATAAGTACGTCCCTCTGTATTAATTTGAACTGTTCGATTAATTAATTTCTTAAGTTCATCTCTAATTCCTTGTACACAAGAATTATCACATTTCTCATGCTGTTCTTTTTTACACTCTTCGAATACTTCCCAACAATCATCTTGTTTACATGTACACTTCTTTTTACAATTATTAAATCGAGAACCCAATACCTCACCCCCTAATCCTTTCTATTAGTAAAGTATGTCCACTAGCTTAAAAGGGTACGAGGCAAACACATAAAAAGAAAAAAACAAACAATTGTACCAAACTTTCTTTTCATTATTCATTATAAAAACAGACTTCTCCTAATTAAAAGCTTTTTAATGAGCGGCCGTGAATTTAGTCCTACTCCATTTAATGTTTAGACACCACTTTCTAAAACAAACCTTTTTTCTTTTAAATAAGACGCCCCTTAAAAACACACTAGATTTTCCCATTAACTCACATATATATAGACTTTATTTGTGGATTTCCCATTTTTCATTGTGAAATATACATTTAAAAAGCGTACTTGAAAATAAGATATTATTTGTAATCAGAACATTTTCTTCAACAAGTGTTTATTGAAAAATACCATAACTAGTAGTAGTTCTCTCCACTTTCTCTTAAAAATTAGCATAGTTTGTATGAATTCTATATCGAGTAGAAGACACTCTATCATATAAAGATAAAATAGTAGGTTAATAAACAAGCCATTTTTTTATTAAAACATAGAATAATATGAACACTATTGAAAGGAGGTAGAAATAAATGTCCTGGAAAAATGATTGCTGGAGTTCTCAGAAAAAGCATTGTTGTGATGATTGGTGGAAATCTAAAGAAAAGCATCATTGTGATGATAATTGGAGTTCTCAGAAAAAGCATTGTAATGATGATTGGTGGAAATCTAAAGAAAAGTGTCATCGTGATGATGATTGGAGTTCTAAACGAAATAAGTGTCGTTGTAAATGTTTCTTTATTTGTTGCCATTGTAAAAGAAAAAATTGGTAATATTTTTAATGTCAACGTAAAGGAAAGAATATGTCTTTTGGAACCAATCGGGCTTTTCCGGAAAGTTGATCCCTCACCTACTTCCTTGCTTTCGCTGAATTTTTAGGTGGGGGCATTACTGCCCGGCAAATAGCGAGATAAATACTAGAATGTAATATATAAAAAGCTGACTGCTTATAGTCAGCTTTTTATATATTAACACGTAAAGGTTTGAACAGACATATAAGCAGTCACGCTTTGTCATCACCTTGTTGTTGTAAATTAGTATTTCTCCATTGAATAGACATTCCATAATATCGTATTTTGATAAAAACTAAAAAACATACTTAACACTAATAGTAAAATTTTTCTTCTTCATCAACTTCACTTCTTCTCTTTTTATAAACATAAAAAAGGAGCTCTATTTATATAGAGATCCTTTCTAATTTTATAATTTACTAGACTGTAACCCCTGAATAAACGGAACTACTTCAGGATTTACAAGTGATGATAAATCACCTAATTCTTTTCCTAAGTAAGCTGCTTTAATAACACGGCGCATTACTTTAGAATTACGTGTTTTCGGTAAATCTTCTACAACGTGGATGTCTTTAGGACACAACGCTTTTCCAATATGAGAGTTTACTAAACTCATTAATTCTTTCTTTAATTCCCCTGTGAATGTTACATGGTCTCTTAACACTACAAAACAATGACAAACTTCACCTTTTACTTCGTCAGGTACACCAATTGCAGCAGCTTCGATTACATCGTTATGTTTCACAAGAATAGATTCATATTCAGCAGGTCCAATACGTTTACCTGCAATATTTAACGTATCGTCTGAACGCCCTGTGATGATATATTGTTCACCATCGTAAATGACCCAGTCACCGTGGACCCATTTATTTTCAAAACGCGACCAATATGTGTTTACGTAACGTTCATCATCTTCCCAGAAGCTTTTCGTCATACCTACCCAAGGTTTCTCTAAGCATAATTCTCCGACTTCATCTCGAATTGGTTTACCTTGATCATCCAGTACGACAGCTGCCATTCCTGGTAAAGATGCGTTAAAACTAATCGGTGCTATTGGCTTAATAAGAACATTACCGAAAATCCCACCAGAGATTTCAGTTCCACCTGAGTAGTTACAGATTGGGACATTTCCTTTTCCAACTGTTTCAAACAGCCACATCCATGGATCAGGATTCCAAGGTTCTCCTGTTGATGCGAATACTTCCAAACTCTTTAAAGAATGTTTATTGACATACTCATCACCTTTTGCCATCAATGCTCGGATTAACGTTGGCGAAATACCTAGATGAGTAATCTCATATTTATCAACTGTCTCCCATAACCGGTCTGCTTCTGGGAAGTCTGGAACACCTTCGTACATAACCATCGTTGCTCCATTAATGAGTGAACCGAATAATAGAAACGGCCCCATCATCCAGCCCATATCAGTTACCCATAATACACGATCACCTTGTTTAATATTCATTCCAAATCCTGCATCAAAAGCTGCTTTCAAAGGAAATCCTGCATGCGTGTGTACTGTTCCTTTCGGCTTACCAGTCGTTCCTGATGTATAAATGAGCATTAATGGATCATCACTTTGCATTTCCTCGGCATGTATGAATGGTTTTTCTTTTTCTAGCGTACTCCACGAAAAATCATAGTTATGTGGTGTAAAATCATTTCCTGCATGACGAACGATAACAACTTTTTCAACAGTTGGGCAATACTCACAAGCTTTATCTACTTCATCTTTTAAAGAAACAATTTTACCGCGGCGTGAAAATCCATCTGCGGTAATAATCATTTTTGAACCTGCCGCTTGCACACGTGTCATGACTGCATCAGACGCAAAGCCTGAGAATATTGGTGAAATAATTGCTCCGATTTTCATTACAGCTAGCATCGCAACAACTGTTTCTGGAATCATCGGCATATAAATTGTTACACGGTCACCTTTCTCAATACCCGCGTGTTTCAAACCATTTGCAACACGACTTACCCAGTTGTCAAGCTCTTCATATGTAAATGATTTTGAAGTTCCATTTTCCCCTTCGTACTGAAGTGCTGGCTGTATTCTCGTCTCTTCATCCGCAAGCCAGCGGGATAAAGCTGATTCTACAACGTTACATGTTCCGCCATTATACCACTGTGCAAACGGTGTACCATTTTCTAAATCTAACACTTCTGTATAAGGTTTCATCCATTGATAGCCTACTGCCTTTTCTGCCTCTCCCCAAAACCAAGCTGTTTCCTCGATAGATTTATTATAAAAAGTTTCATAATCTTCATATCCCAATGATTTCATCCAACCATATAAACGTGTTTTTTCCTTGTACTCTTCTGTTGGAAACCAAACTGCTTGTTTCAATGTTTTCCCCTCCTTAACTTTTTGAGCAAGAAAGCCCTAAATAGGGCTTTTAAACTGGATATACAGGATGTTTACGATCCGTGAATACTTGATATTTACTCATATACATTTCGAAACGTCCTTTTAATTCTTCACGTAAATTGTTTGGATGAACAATACCATCAATCACCATCTCTGATGCTAAATGATAAATATCAATATCTTTCTTATACTCTTCACGTTTTTCAGCAATGAAGCTAGCACGCTCTTCTTCTGGTAAAGCTGCAATTTTATTTGCATATACAGCATTAACCGCAGCTTCTGGACCCATTACCGCAATAGAGGCTGTCGGTAATGCCAGGCAGCAATCTGGTTCAAATGCTGGACCTGCCATCGCATATAAACCAGCACCATATGCTTTACGAACAACGATAGAAATCTTCGGTACAGTTGCTTCACTCATTGCAGAAATCATTTTTGCACCATGGCGAATAATACCAGCACGCTCTACTTTTGTTCCAATCATAAATCCTGGTACATCCGCAAGGAATAATAATGGAATATGATATGCATCACATAAATTAATAAACTTAGCAGCTTTATCAGCTGAATCATGGAATAATACGCCGCCCTTCATACGCGGCTGATTTGCAATAATACCAACTGGCTTACCATCAATACGTGCTAAGCCTGTAATTAGCTCTTGAGCAAATAATTTTTTTACTTCATAGAATGAACCTTCATCAATAACTCTATTAATGAGATCTTTCATATTGAAAGGAGCATTTTGATTTTCTGGAATGATTTGTTCTAACGTTTTATCGAATTGTTTCGGTTCTTGAGGTGTAACCAATGGAGTCTTTTCTAAGTAGTTATTTGGAAAATATGAAATGTATTGTCTTGCTTGTGTAATCGCATCTTCTTCTGTCTTGCATAAAACATCTCCGCATCCTGATACAGAGCAATGCATACGAGCTCCGCCCATCTCTTCTAAAGTTACCTTCTCACCGATAACCATCTCAGCCATACGAGGAGATCCTAAATACATAGATGCATTTCCTTCTACCATCATTACAACGTCGCAAAAGGCTGGAATATAGGCACCACCAGCTGCAGAAGGTCCAAATAATAAGCATACTTGAGGAACTTTACCTGATAATTTCACTTGATTATAGAAGATTCTTCCTGCACCACGGCGCCCTGGGAACATTTCTACTTGATCTGTAATGCGCGCTCCAGCAGAGTCGACTAAATAAAATAACGGAACACGTAGTTTTTCAGCTGTTTCTTGAATACGTAAAATCTTTTCAACTGTGCGTGATCCCCATGATCCAGCTTTTACAGTAGAATCATTGGCCATTACACATGCAGTACGACCATGTATTTTACCCGTTGCCGTTACAACGCCGTCCGCAGGTAAGCCTGTTTGTTCACAGTTAGCAAATAATGCATCTTCTACATATTCGCCATTATCAAATAGAAGCGCTAAACGATCTCGAACAAATAATTTTCCTTTTGCTTTATTTTGTTCATGATACTTTGGTGCGCCGCCTTGTTTAATCGTTTCAACTCGTTCTTCAAATGAATTAGATTGTTGTTTTTGATCTAACATATTTACTCCCCCTTATACGTTGGTGTGCGTTTTTCCTTGAATGCTTGTAATCCTTCTAATCTATCTTTCGTATGGATTACACCTTCATACGCTTGTTTTTCCATTTGTAATCCGGTATGTAAATCAACTTGAATACCATTTGAAATTGCCTCTTTTGCTAATCGAACAGCAATAGGTCCATTACTAGCAATTTTCTCTGCTATTTCAATCGCTTTCTCTTCAAGTAAATTAGCTGGTACAACAAATTCTACTAAACCATATTCTTTTGCTTCTTGCGCTGAAATACGTCTACCTGTATAAATTAATTCTTTCGCTCTACCAACACCAATTAATCTCGGTAAGCGCTGTGTACCACCCGCTCCTGGTATAATTGCAAGTGTCGTTTCAGTAAGACCAAGACTTGCAGATTCAGCAGCAATTCTAAAATCACAAGCTAAACTTAATTCCGTACCACCACCAAGTGCGATTCCATTTATAGCAGCAATAACTGGCTGTGGTAATTGTTCAACCATCTCCATAGTCGTGCGAATCATACTAACAGCATGGCGAACTTGTTCCTCATTCATACCAGCACGTTCTTTTAAATCAGCACCAGCACAAAATGCTTTTTCACCAGCACCTGTTAGAATAACTACACGCGTATTGGACTCTTCACTTATTTGAGTTAATATGTTTTGTAACTCTTCTAATAACGCTAAAGATAATGAGTTTGCTTGTCTTTCACGATATAACGAAATCTTTACAACGTGAGGTGTTACATAATCAACTGAAATGTTTTGTAATTGTAGCATCTTCTCACCTACTTATCGTTTTATGTTGAAGCGCTCTATACACATGACTCGGTAATTGGATATTTAGCTTACTTTGAATAAATTGACTAGCTCGCAATAACTTTTCTTCGTCTATATTCGTTTGAACTCCTAATTTATGGAGCATATGTACTAGGTCATCAGTAGCAACATTACCTGATGCTCCTGGTGCATAAGGGCAGCCCCCGAGTCCACCACAAGAACTATCAAATGTTGTAATACCGTATTCTAATGATTTAACTACATTTGCTAGAGCCATTCCATACGTATTATGAAAATGCATGGCAAACTGCGAAGCATCATACTTCTTTAATAGATGTTCTAATACTTGTTCTACTTGTAATGGATTCGCTACACCGATTGTATCCCCAAGAGAAACTTCATAAATGCCGTATGAAAATAGTTGATTACATAATTCGTCAACTGCTGGGACACTTATATCCCCTTCATAAGGACATCCAAATACAGTAGAAACATAGCCTCTTACCTTTTTCCCTTCGAATAATGCCTGTTTTGTTATATCTTCGATTACAACTAACGCTTCTTTAATCGATTTATTAATATTACTTTTATTATGAGATTCACTTGCTGATAAAAAAACATTCACCTCATCTACATTTTGCAAAAAAGCTCGTTCCAAACCATTTTGGTTCGGAACAAGCGCAGCATATGTAACATTTGGATCCCTTTTCAGCTCAGAAAACACATCATTTGCATCCGCTAATGCTGGGACCCATTTTGGGTGAACGAATGAGGAAACTTCAACATACGACAATCCTGCTTCTGTAAGTAGTTGAATCCATTTTACTTTATCTTTTGTGCCAACAATCTTTTTTTCATTTTGTAAACCATCACGTGGTCCTACTTCTTTAATGACAGCAAAATTAGGTAGTTTCAATTCGCTTCCCCCTATATCTCCCTATTCAATTTCTAATAATACATCTCCTTCATTTACAAAATCGCCTTCTTGCACATTAATTTTCATAACTGTGCCGGCTTCTTCTGAAATGATTGGAATTTCCATTTTCATAGATTCTAAAATGACGACATCCTGCTCTTCCTCTACTGTATCTCCTACTCCTACAACAATCTTCCAAACGTTTCCTGCCATCGATGCGTATACTTTCGTCATCATTTTTTCCCCCTTAATATTGTTAGATCTTATTTTTTAACGAGTTGTTTCGTTACAAAACCCGTTGTATAAATACCCTCTTTGAACACTTCGTCTTCCAAAACTTGCAGTAGCATTGGCGTGTTCGTTTTAATACCTTCTACTTTTAATTCTTCTAGAGCATCATGTAATTTCGAAATTGCTTCTTCACGAGTCTCGCCATGTGCAATGACTTTCGCAATCATTGGATCATAGAAAGGTGTAATCGTTACATGATTTTCTAAGAAGTGATCAATTCGTACATTTGACGGTAATGTTAAATCTGTAATTTTCCCAGGTGACGGGAAGAATGTTTTCGGATCCTCTGCATAAATACGAGCTTCAATGGCATGACCACTACGTTTTACATCATCCTGAGTAAATGATAGTTTCTCTCCACTTGCGATAAGGAGTTGCTGTTCTACAAGGTCTAATCCCGTAATTTCTTCTGTCACTGGATGCTCTACTTGTAATCTCGTATTCATTTCTAAGAAATAGAAATTTTTCTGATTATCTACAAGAAACTCAACTGTACCTGCATTTGTATAGCCAAGTGCTTTGGCAGCTTGTACAGCAACTTCTCCCATCGCCTTTCGTGTACCTTCATCTAAAAATGGTGAAGGTGCTTCTTCGATTACTTTTTGATTTCGGCGCTGTACCGAACATTCACGCTCCCATAAATACACTGTGTTACCATGTGTATCTGCTAAAAGCTGAATTTCAATATGATGCGCATCTGCTATATATCGCTCTAAATACATTTCTCCGTTACCGAAGAAGTTTTGCGCTCTTGTTTTATTACTTTCAAACGCTTTGGTGAGCGTTTGCTCAGTTTCCATCAACTGCATACCAATGCCTCCGCCGCCTGCGGATGCCTTAAGCATTAATGGATAACCAATTTGTTTTGCAATTTCAATTGCTTCTTCAGCAGTTTCAATATTTGTAGTAATACCTGGGACTACTGGTACATCTGCTGCTTGCATTGCGATACGTGATTCAATTTTACTTCCCATCTTCGTAATGATTTCTTCTGAAGGACCGATAAATACGATTCCTTCTTCTTTGCAGCGAACCGGAAAAGACGGATTCTCTGATAATAAACCATAACCCGGATGAATCGCTTCTGCATTTGTCTTCTTAGCTATTTCAATAATTTTTTCAAGGTTTAAATAACTTTCTTGAACACGCGGTCCACCTACTAAGTAAGCTTCATTTGCCATCTTCACATGAAGGGCATTTTCATCTGCTTCAGAATAAATAGCAACAGTGCGAATGCCAAGTTTTTGACAAGTTTTCATAATACGAACAGCAATTTCCCCGCGATTCGCAATTAATATTTTTTGAAACATAGTGATTCCTCCTTTTATCTACATCCTAAATGTCTAGCAATTACGAGACGTTGAATTTCAGAAGTTCCTTCACCAATTTCTAATAGTTTCGCATCACGAATATGTCGTTCAACTTCATATTCACGCATATAACCATATCCACCATGAATCTGTACTGCTTGATTCGCAATACGGCTTGCTGCTTCCGATGCAAATAGTTTTGCCATTGCCGCTTCTTTGCCGAAAGGTTTATCGTTATCTTTTAACCAAGCTGCTTTATGTACTAAATTGCGTGCTAGCTCTACTTCAGTCGCCATATCAGCTAATTTAAATTGAATCGCTTGGAAATTAGAGATTGACTTTCCAAATTGTTGACGTTCTTTCGCATATTGTAATGCACGTTCAAAGGCTGATTGCGCAATACCAACTGCCAATGCTGCGATTGAAATACGCCCTCCATCAAGTGTATATAAAAATTGTTTAAAGCCTTTATTTACATCACCAAGAATATTTTCTTTCGGTACACGAACGCCATCAAGTACGATTTCACAAGTATTAGAAGCGCGAACACCCATCTTATCGTAAGGACTTGAAATCGTTAATCCTTCACTCGTAGTAGGCACGATAAATGCAGAAATACGTTTTCTACCATTCTCTTCAATACCGTTGACAGCGGTTACAATAATTGTATTTGCATACTCTGCGTTTGTAATCCAACACTTCTCACCACTGATTACATACTCATCACCATCTAATACCGCTTTCGTTTGAGTACCACCTGCATCTGATCCAGCATTCGGCTCCGTTAATCCGAAGGCACCTAATGTTTTACCTGACGCCATTGGAACTAAATACTTTTGTTTTTGTTCTTCTGTACCGAAATAATAAATTGGAGAAGCACCTAATGAAATTGTTGCAGCATAGCTTAAACCGGTGCCACCACAAGCGCGACCAATTTCTTCAACTGCTAACGCATACGATACCGTATCGCCACCTGAACCTCCATATTCTTCTGGGAATGGGATGCCTAATAATCCTAGTTCGCCCATTTTTTGAAATGTTTCATATGGAAACTCTGCAGTTTTGTCATAATATACAGCTTTCGGTGCGATTTCCTTTTCAGCAAAGTCACGTACCATTTCTTTAATCATTTGTTTTTCGCGAGTTAGAGTAAATTCCATTCCGCTACACACCCCTTATCGAATATTGAGTTTCGACAGCGTGCGAGTTTCTACTACAAACATAACAACTTAAAAGACAAGAATATTAGTTAGACAATTGCTACAATTCTGTCATAACTTAATTTTAAAACAGATTCTGTACTAATGCACAAAAAAATTCCTACATTGTTCTACAACAACATAGGAGATTTTGTGTCGAATTATGTAATTTATTGTTTAATAATCTCTACCTTTTCCCGAATCAGAAATTTCTACTAATGCTTCAGGGTATGGTTCGAAATACGTTTGTCTTAATAAATACTTTTCATCAAATCGAATAGCCCATGATTTTAATATTGTAAGTAAACTACTAAGTGGTATTTTCTTTTCTGCATACTTTTGTAACAGTTCTATAAAATGATCTTTTTCTTGTTTTTTTAACTTTGTTTTAAAATATCCAAAAATGTGCTCGCATACATTTACATTCGATGTATAACGGGGCGCACGCATAAATAATTCATATAAAGTCTTCTCATAGTTTTCAAATACCACTTCAATCTTTTCATTTTTTTGATTTGCAATTATACGACCTAATTCCTTTTGTTTCACCTGATTATATGCCATAAATAAATATTTATTGTCCGACTGAAACGATACAAGTTCTTTCATATTTTTATTGTGTTTAATCATTTTGTAATATGCGATTGTAAATAACCTTGTAAAGAAATGCTCTCTAATAATAAAATTCGACAATCTACCTTCCTCTTCAATAGGAAGATGCGAAAATTTTTTTACTACTGCTCCGCCAAATAAGCCAGCTCCTTTTCCCTTTGCTGGCGCTTTTTCAAAACCAGAATAAATTTTCACATCACGCGTACCACAACTTGGTGAACGATTCTTTAAAATAAAACCATCCACATCCGGTATCGTTTGTAAAAAGTCATTTGAAAACTGCTCCATTTTTTCAGTTACATCTTCTCGTGTCGACGGTTGCACAAGTCTATTCTCACCATTTTCTTCTACAATTCGTATCGTTTCACGAGGAGTCCCCAATCCAATCTCCACTTCTGGACAAACAGGTATAAATGTAACAAATGGCTGCAAATTTCGTATTGTTACATCTGGAATCATCTCTCCATTATAACGACAAGCATCAAATTCTAAACATTTACTTACGACGATTGTAGGTTTTGCAAATTGTCGCATCTTATTACCTCCTTATTGCTAGCCCGTATAATATAAATTGTACTAAGATTAACATTTTAAGCAAAGTTTGATTCAGTTATTTTTATGAGAAATATATATCCAATGATATATTAACAATCATTCAACTCTATTTTCTATAAATGTGCGCCCTATTAATGAGGGTTTAGATATTGTGAAATGAATAATACACACATGCTTCGGAGAAATTAATGATTAAGAAAGGAGGGATTGTTATGAAAAAGAAATTATCATCTATTTTAAGTGTTTTAGCACTATCTATTATGTTTTTAGGTACATCTACGCAAGCTGAATACGATGGAAATAATATGAATAGAGTTAATAACACTGATATTTCAACTCGAGTAAATGACAATAACTTAGACAGAGTTAATAATGATGTAAGAACTCGAAATGTAAATACAACAAATGATTTAAATGATAATCGTGATAAAAATAATAATTGGGCTTGGCTTGGTTTATTAGGACTAGCAGGATTATTAGGTCTTAGAAGAAGAGACAAAGAAACACGCTGATTTAGAATGTTTTTAGTAAGCAAGTACTTATTTATCAAAAATATATAATGAAAATAAATCGCCTTTTTAAAGGCGATTTATTTTTACTTAAAAGTAATGTATGTAATTCACACTTCAACGATTAAAATCGTGGAGTTAATCCATACAATATAAATTGAATCGTATTTTCAATTTCCGCTTCATCATTCCATTTTTCTTCAGGCAATAATAAAAATCGTGTTAATAATAAACCTAATACAGCTGATAAAGTAAGACGTAGTACGGAAGATGGTGGTATCTCAATAATTTCCCCTTCTTCTTGAAATTTCACAATCAACTTTTTGAAATGTGAAAACAGTTCTGTTTCTACTAATTGCTGTATTTCATTTTTCAGTTCTAGTTGGAATGGCACCTCTTGAATTAATATTTTTATCATAGGAAAGTGTTTTTGAGCAAATTTAAACCTATTATGAATTACAACCCTTAAAAGTCCTTCGTATGATTCATAATCCGATTTAAATATTTCTTTTGCAAAGGTTTGTACGAAAAATGGTGCAGCGAACTTAGTTAAAGTTGGCATTACGACCGCTAGTAATAAATCTTTTTTTGTTTTATAGTAGCGGAAGATGGTTCCTTCCGCTACACCAGCACGCTTTGCAATTTCACTTGTTGAAGTTGAAGCGTATCCTTTTTCTCCAAACATATCAACAGCCGCCTCTAATATACGCATTTGACGTTCATTTCGTTTATCCGTATTAGTTGCAGCTATTAATTCCTCCAGCCAATCCTTCTGCATTTATAAAGCTCCTTTTTGTCATTATTATATTTTGCGATGTTTCTTTAAAGCAAATACATTTCCTACTGCAAATAATAGTGAAAAAAGTAATAATACAGTAAGATCTAATACAATCTCTGTAAACCCTTGATTCCGAATCATCACTTGTCTCATTGCGTCAGCGCCGTATGTGAGTGGAAATACTTTCCCTAACATTTGTAGATTCATAGATTCCATTGGAAACAATCCAGAAAAGAAGATTTGTGGCACAATAACAAGCGGTATAAATTGAATCATTTGAAACTCATTATTTGCGTATGCCGATAAAAACGTACCTAATGTTAGTGCAGTCAAAGAGAGCATACATGTAATAAGTAACGTTAGCCATATGGAGCCAGCTACGTATAAATCTAAAATATAAACGGAAAAACTTACGATAATAATGGATTGTATAAAGGCAAAGATTCCAAAACCAATAATATAACCTGCGACTATTTCCCATCTTCTTACTGGGGTGGATAATAACCTTTCTAGCGTACCACTTAAACGTTCTCTTACGAAAGATACACCTGATAATATAAATACAAAGAAAAATGTAAAGAAACCAATTAATACAGGACCAAGCCCATCAAACATCGTAAAGTCTTTAGAGCCATGTAAATAATTTACTTCAGGTTTCATAATCGATACATCATTCTTCTCTGTGCTTTTTTGCAATACTTGAAGTACAGCACGATTTTTTGACGAATCACTACCTTCCAACAGAAGTTTCATTTTTCCATTCTCTATTCGAAATACTGCATCTACCTTTTGTTTTTCCAACTCAAAAATCGCCTTTTCTTTACTGTATTCATAAATTGACGCTTCTTGATTTTTCATCACTTTTACTATTTGAGCGGGCATATCAACAACAGCAATTTGCGGTATATAGTCTTTTTGTGTAAACACTAGCGATAATAGCCAAAGTAATAACATTGGTGCCCCAAACATCATCGCTAACGAACGCTTATCTCGAAAAAATTGGCGAATAATACGAATGATTACACCAGTAACTCTCATGATGACACCACCTCTTCCAACAAAAAGACATCTTCAATCCGTCCAGATGACACGCGTTTTTTCAATTCTTCAGTTGTTCCAACCGCAACTAGTTTCCCTTCTCTAATTAATCCTAGACGCTCACAAAATTCAGCTTCATCCATAATGTGCGTCGTTACAATAATCGTTGTGCCTTTCTTTTTAAGATCATAAAATTTTTCCCAAATCGTTTTTCTAAGAAGCGGATCTATCCCCACTGTAGGCTCGTCTAAAATTAATATTTCTGGTTCGTGAAGGAGTGCTATTGCTAATGATAAGCGTTTTTTCATTCCACCTGAAAATTGTTGTACTTGCTTTTTCATATACTGTGACAATTGTACAAGTTCAAAAACCTCTGCAATTCTTGTCTTTTTACGTTTTCCCTTTAGTCCATACATCGTTGCTATAAAATCTGCATTTTCATATGCTGACAATTCTTCGTATAATGCATCCGCCTGGGCCATATAACCAATTCGTTTCATTTCATTTAAATTAGGCATATTAGTATTATTAACAAGCACTTCACCTTTCGTTGCCTCATTAATACCTGCAATCATTTTAATGAGCGTTGTTTTCCCCGATCCAGAAGGTCCAACAAAACCAAAAATCTCTGCTTTTTCAACTTGCAATGAAAGATTGTGTAACACTTCTTTTTTTCCAAAACTTTTTGATACAGTCCGTAAAATAATTGAAGGTTGTTGCACGTTTCATCCTCCTTTTCTAATAAAAATGAGTGAGTACTCACTTTTATTTTACTCTTGCTTAATTATATGTCAAACTTCGTTGATTAGTATGTATGTTCAATCACCGATATTAAACAATGAAACAGAGTCGACATTAGAATTTCATTTCCTAAAGTCGACTCTGTTTCATTTAAACTATAAATTTCACTTTACGTTTTTAAATTCATATACTTCCGAATTCTAGCAACGTCTAAAGAATATTCGATAACTAATTGCTGTAACGGTAAAATAACTGTGTCAGGATATAAATGTGCATATTGTAATGTTTCTGCATATTTTTCTAACCTTTTTTCTAAATACTTTATTATTTGATCAGGATGACTTACTAATAAACATTTACAATAATAATGGATTTGTTCCTCAATCGCCGTGTATTCTTCAATTTCATATTCTTTATGCATGTGTACACCCCTTTAAGTTTTTTATATGAATTACTTATCACAATTTTCACTCGACAAATTTTAAGTTTTTTGATTATTTACACTATAACAAACACTGAGGGTCAAATTTTGTTACTTTATGTAACGTAGAAAATTTTTAACAAAATTGTAATGTTTACTCCTGCAAAATACAGAAAGCCCCTTTACTCATTTTTATATAAAAAAAATCGTACAGCTTAATTTAGCTGCACGACTACAATTTCTGGCCTATTCAAAATCCTTTGCGGAATGATACTATTTCCTAATCCTCTACTCACTACCATTGATGTATTTTGTTCTACATATAAACCCGCTGTATATTTAGGTAAAACACCTTGATTTGGAGCAACTAATCCACCGATAAATGGCAATCTAACTTGCCCTCCATGAGCATGTCCCGATAAAACCAAATCCAACCGCTCATTCGTATATTCCTTTATAAATTCAGGCCTGTGGGATAATAATACATTATATTTATCTGGCTGCATTTCAATTTTTGCTTTTTTAATTTCATCTATTATAATATTTCCTTCATCACGGTTTCCAGTACCAAACTCTGGATCATCAATACCTAGCAAGTTTATCTCTTGCTCACCCTTTCGAATGCCTACATGTTCATTCCTTAAAACATTGACACCATATTTCTTCAACTCTTTTTCTAAACTGTTATACTTTCCAGACCATTGTTCATGGTTTCCTGTCACAAAATATACAGGATACTTCTTTACCATTTCTCGTATTAATTGCATACTAACTTCTGCATCGTATGATTTACTGTCAATTAAATCACCCGTAATTGCAATAATATCTGGGTCTATACTTTTCATTTTTTGAATTAACACATCTTGATTATCGCCAAATTTTTTATTGTGTAAGTCTGAAATTTGTAGAATTTTATACCCTTTAAAAGAGGATGGTATTTTACTAGAGGTTATTTTAATCTCAGTTATACTTATTAAATTGTTCTGTAAATATAAAAAGATTGTAAAACCTACTAATATACAAATAATCATTACAATTCTATTAATCTTCTTTTTCATATTTTCTCCTTTACATTCTCATCAAACACTTCTATATGCTAACTGAATTATATTATACTTTCTTGAAATTTATTTAAATTAATAAAATAATACAGTACATGAAATTTCATATGAGATATGTCATATATATTCGTTATATTTTTACTTTTACCTTTTTAATAATAAGAATACAAAAACGACTCTTATCACACGAAAAGAGTCGTTTTCTAACTTTATACTTTTAATACTTTCATGTTAAAAATGCGAAAACTAAAATACTATTACCTAAGAGCCTTAACTATAACTTTAGTTGCCTCTGCAATGAGTTGATTATCATAAGTTGCCTCTTTCTCATCTTTACTAGATAAAATTGCGATGATAATTGGTGCTCTATTTGGAGGCCAAACGATAGCAATATCATTTCTTGTCCCGTAACTGCCAGCACCTGATTTATCTCCAACTACCCAGTCAGTTGGTACGCCTGCACGAATAAGTTTGTCTCCTGTAGCATTTCCTTTCATCCACTCTGTAAGAATTTTACGTTTTTCAGCAGGAAGTGCATTTCCGACCGTAAAAGCTTTAAGATTCGTAGCAATAGCTTTCGCTGTACTAGTGTCACGAATGTCTCCTGGAATAGCTTCGTTTAATTCTGTTTCAAAGCGATCAGACATAGTAATCCGATCCCCCATATGCCTAAGCGCTTTTTCATATCCTTTAGGTCCTCCTATTTTATTAAATAAAATGTTCCCTGCAGTATTATCACTTGAACGAACAGCTGCCTCAGCAATTTCTCCTAGTTTCATTCCAGTATCTACATGTTTCTCTGTAACAGGTGAATAATCCACTAAGTCTTCTTTCGTATATGTGATTACTTCATTTAATGAATCAATTGAGTTTTGCTGTAGTAATACTCCTGCTGCTAAAGCCTTGTAGGTTGATGCGAAGGCAAATCTTTCGTTAGATCGATAAGAGATTGTTTGATTTGTACCAGTATCAATCGCATATACACCTAATCGAGCATCAAATTTTTTCTCAAGTTGAGAGAACTCTTTATGCGTCGCCTGATTTTTATGTTTCACTTGTCCAGTCTTTTCTTTCGCTTCAACTTGCAGTGCCCCTCCTGTAAAAGCTTCTAGGCTTGTAAGACTTAAACCTAATATACCAACGCATATTCCTATTTTTAGCATCCTCTTATTTTTCAAAATCATCATTCCTTCCAAATTTTTAGCACCTTTTTATACGTACACATAATAGACAATCACCGAACCAAATTTGTTCCATAAACTGAAAAAAATTTTATAGCTAGTATGAGAGTTATTAACAAAATAAGAGATAGTAGCTATGATCGCCGCTATCTCTTATTTCACATTTTATTTTTTTCTTATAAATGGCTTTATACAAACAGGTTCTCTTCCCTGAGAAAAGTATCTTAATTTTGCTTAGAACTACCTGTACTAGTAGATTCACCATGTATACGTTGCTGTTTCAAATCAAAGTATACATCTAAAACTTCCTTTCCAATTATAGAATTAATTCCATTTTTATCATCATGAAGCCATGGAACTACTACAGAAAATGCTACTTCTGGATTATCATATGGAGCATATCCAATTAACGTTAAGTTGTAACATTCCATACGTTCTCCTTTTGCATTTCTGCCAATCGGGTCATCTCCACCATATACAGTTTGGGCTGTTCCTGTCTTTCCTGCTGGTTTATATGGCGCGTTTTTGAAATACTTCACGCCAGTTCCATCACCTTCTTGGAATACCCATCTAAACCCTTCTTTTATCCGATCAATATGTTCTTTCTTCATATCAATTCGATTTAATACGACAGGCTCTATGGACCGTATAACTTTGCCAACCTCTTCTTTTATTGATTGTTCTCGTATTTCTTGTACAATTTGAGGTTGCATTCTATAACCACCATTCGCAATCGTTGAAATATATTGCGCTAATTGCAACGGCGTATACGTATCATACTGACCGATAGAAAAATCTAGTAAAAAACCAGGTTGACTATCTACTTTTCTCGTTTGTCCAATTATTTCATTCGGTAAATCAATACCTGTTGGGACACCTAAACCAAATTGCTTGAAATAATAGCGCATCGTATCAAATGCTCCTTGTTTAATATCCAATGAGCCATTTGGTACGTAATTAACTCCCGCAATTTTTAAAGCTGTCTGGAACATGTATACATTCGAAGATACTTGTAAAGCTCGTAAATCATTAATATTACCAAATCCGGATACATTCCACGATTTTTTAGCTTGTGTACCTTTAAATTTCATCGGCGCGTCATAAAATTGATCTCCTGGATGTATTGCCCCTGTCTCATATCCAGTTAATAAAGTAGCACCTTTTACAGCTGACCCTAGCTCATACGAAGTTGTCATGTTACCTAACGCCAAATCCTCAACCTCTATTTTCCCTTCTTTTTCTACAATCTTTTTGCCTGCCATAGATAAAATTTGTCCGTTATTTGGATTTGTCATGACAACAAAAGCTCGATCGAGCAGTGGCTCTGAACTCTTAAAAGCTCTCAAGTTTTTCTCTATACTTTCTTCCACTTTCTTTTGTAATTCCATATCAATCGTTAATGTTAAACTATTACCACTTTTTCCTTTAGAGATTATTTCTGTGCTAACAATGTTTCCTGATTTATCAGTAATATTTTTCACTTCTTCTTTTGTGCCGTGTAATACATCTTCATATCGTTGTTCAATATAACTTTTTCCAACACGATCATTACGGTTATATCCACGTACTAAATAAGAATCTAAATTTTCTTTCGGTAATCCTTCTTCACTACTCGTAATATTTCCTAAGATAGAACGAAATAAATTACCATTTACATAATTACGTTCCCAATCAACAGTTGCATCTACTCCTGGAAAATCCCCAAGATTTTCGCTTATCCGCGCATACTCTTCATCTGTTACATCTTTTTTTATAATTTGTGGTGTTAGTTGATAACCTGAACTCATTTTACTTTTAATAGCTAACACCTTTAAATCTTGTGCTGTTAATTCTGCTAATTCTACCTCTGTAACGCGACCTCGTCTTAAGTCTTCTATTTTTTTATCTAACTCTTTCCCCTCTATACCCTTTTCTTTAAACTTTTCTATATCTTTCTTAGTAATCTTTGTCTCCGCACGTTTCGAATTCAACTGCATCCAAAAATCTTTTTTATCGATATCTGTTAATTTATTTATATCTTGTTCAGGCATTTCAAGTACTTTCGCCAAGTCATTTGCTGTTTTTAAAATATCTTCATTCGTAATCCCCTTTCCCCTTGTATACGTAATTGTGCGAAGAGATTTATTATTAACGACTGTTTTCCCTTCTCGATCTAAAATTTGTCCACGCGGAACTGGAATACTAGTTATTGCATTTTGACTACTTTCCACTTGGTTCTTATAAGCCTCTCCCTCAACGATTTGTACTTTTCCTAGCTGCATAATAATAGCTGAGAATAGTACAAATATACAAAGGAACATTATATTTAATCGAATAGATATATATGTCTTCTGCTTCTTGCCTTTTTGTTCTTTCATAAATCCTCCATTTAATTCTTTCAGGAATTGCTACAAATACTAAAAGCATTCCTTCTATATTAGATACCGATAATCGGTTATAAATATCGCCTCAATTTTTTGCTTAATCCTTGTAAGCAACCATTCCTTTTCGTTTAGCTACGGCATTAATAACTCTCCCTTCTTGTTTTCTCTCTATTTTTTTGCCGCTTGCATTAGAAGTGCTAAACTGTATAATGACTCTTATTAAACTTACATATAGACTTGCTAGTAAATTTTCATGCTAATTATTCCTTTCTTCATGCTTTAATACTTAATAGACAACCTAAACAATAAAGTTGTTCCACATTTACAAAAAAATTAATTAAATATAAGATGAAATAGGCTACATAAGGGAGGGTTATATGTTACATACAAAAAGATGGAGATTTTTTGCGGTTCTTTCTATTGTAGGTTTGATTTTACTAATTTTATTAAAAATCAACTTCATTTCAATTACTATCGCAACTTCTTCAGCTGAAAGAGGAAAGATTTTTGATCAAAATGGTGTAATACTAGCTACAAATAAGAAAGTTAAGTCTCTATATTGCACTTCTAATGATGAAAAGTTATCGAAACAAGATACATCAAACACATTAGCTTTTTTTAATCAATTTTCAAGCGAGTTTCAACATGATATTTCTACAGAGAACATAAAATCTCAATTACAACAATCTTGTAAAAAGCAGACTATGAATGATATACCGTTATACTCTGATATAACTGAGAATGAACTTGCATTCATAAACAAAAACAAACCCAATAATGTAATAATTAAAGATGAATGGATTCGGTATTATCCTAAACACGAAATTGGTTCACAAGTAATTGGGTATGTAGAAAATGACCTTAATTCAAAGCATATGGCTGTTGGAAAAAGCGGGATTGAGCTGCAATATGAAAATGATTTAAAAGGAAAACCAGGTAAAACTCTTATTTTTAAATTGAATAATAAAAAGTTCTTATGGAACATTCAAAAAGTACAAAAAGGAAAAGATGTACGGCTAGCTTTAGACTCTGAGTTGCAGCAAAAGGCAGAAGAAGCATTAAGATCGCAAATTAAGAAAACACCTGATGCTAAAGCTGGTTATGCTGTAGTGAGCGATGCAAAAACTGGCGCGATTTTAACTATGGTCAACTCGGCAGTTTTTGATCCAAATATATTAAATACACATGTATCTTCTAGAAAAGAAAATATTAAATCTCTTTCGCAAAATAAAGCGATTCAAAAATTAAAGTATGGTGAATCTTATGTAAATATGGCTTCTACTATAAAACCACTTACTATTTTAATTGGATTAAACGAAAAACTTTTTCAACCCGAAGATACTTATTTAGATAAAGGTACTTTTCAGTATGATAATCAAAATAACATTACGAATGCACCTGGAACACCAACAGGTGAGATTACACCGAGGCAGGCTATCATTAATTCATCTAACACATTTATGACAGCAAAAGTAGCTCTGCCCTTATTCAACCAAAATAATGGAAATATAGAAAAAGTGGCACATATATGGACAGATTATTTAATGCAATTCGGCCTACGTTCTAAAACCGGGATTGATTTGCCCTTTGAAGAAGACGGACAATATGAATTCCATCCATCTAATAAATTTGAAAATGGGATTTCTGCTTTATTAAATGCCTCTTGGGGAGGAAATGAAGTGCATACTCCTCTTCAACTCGCTCAATATGCAGCAACATTGGCAAGTAAAGGTGATAAATATAAACCTCAAATCGTAAGTACGATTATTGGTCAAGATGGTAAGGAAACAAAAAAGTTTAAACCCATTTTAGAAAGTTCAAATCGTTACCCGATGAACTTTTGGAGTGTCGTGCAAGGTGGAATGAGTCAAAATATAGAGGAAATTAAAAAGTTGCCCTTTGACGTCGCAGGTAAAACAGGTATTACAGGTTTTCCAAATGAGCAAGAAAGAATGATAAATCATTCTCTTTTCATTGCATATGCTCCTACTGAAGATCCACAAATTGCTATTTCTGTCGTTATTCCTGGCAGTAATTCCGAAAAAAACATTGCCGCTCTCGTTACATCAGAAATTTTAGAGTACTGGAATACTCTTCAAAAAGAGAATAAAAACAAAGAGGAAGGTTCATTAAAGTGAACCTTCCTCTTTTACCATATAGAATCTATATTTATTATCTTCCATATACCTTCATTATTCTTTTCGAACATAAATGAATATTTAATATCAGTTAAAACGTACTCTTTCTGTACATATCCAGTATTACCGTTAATTGTCGATATTTTTATATATCCATCATTCTGCACTTTTTCTGGAATCCAAGCTTTTACCATTTCATTAGATACTTCATATAAAACTTGTGATTCTCGCTTTGGTTCTGCTAAAATTTTTGTTTTATTTCCAGTAACAGTTGCATATATAAAATGTGCTTGCTTTGGTTGGTTACTTTCCGTCAATCCACTTGGTACTTTATATACTTGCTTTGTATCATTTGCAAACTCTCCCCCCATTGTAAGGGCGACTTGCAACTCATGAAAAATATCTTCATCAAACTTCAGTTCATCCTTCTTATAACTCTTCCCTTTAAATAGAACTTCATCATTTAACGCTTTGTACAGGTCATTTTCATTTTTTGAGTTCGTACTTTGATATAGTTCATTCATAAATTGTTTTAATGATGGATCTTGAGCAGACTCATCTTTTGTTTTAGGCTTAATTTGAGTACTACTTTGTACTGGTGATTTATTATCATCAAGCCAAGGTTGTTGAACAATGAAAAATAACATTGTACAAACTAAAACAACTACAATAGGTAATGCTTTTTTACGAAATGGTCTTTTATGTTTTACAAAATCCACTTCATTATTTTCGTATATAGACTGCTTTATTTTAGAAATAAATTCTTCTTCATCTTTACGATTCTCCATTGGGCCTTTTTTTATTTTTCTATACCAGTCAGGATTTTGTTTATTGTTCATCACTACTACCCTCCCCTATTAATTTTGAAACCTTACTTCTCGCTCTACTTAATCTCGATTTTACAGTTCCAATGGATACTCCTAATGTTTCAGCCATTTCTTCATATGATAATTCATATTTTGCGTCCAATATAATTATTTCACGGTGCTTTTTAGGTAGTTTTAATACAACCTTCCACACCTCATTCATCTCTTCTTGGTTAAAAAATTCTTGTTCTGCTGACAGGGATTGCTTATCGTCACTAAAAAATCCTATTAAAGATATCCTTTTAAAATAGGAGGATTTCAAATAGTTTATTGCCGTATTTCTTGTGATTTTTAAAATCCACGTTTTAATAGATGACTCCTTTCGAAATGAATTCCAATTTTTAAACACCTTTATAAATACATCTTGCGTGATATCATCTGATAAGTGTGGATCTTTCGTAATAATAAATGAATAATTCCATACATCTTGCCAATAGTCTTTTATAACATAGTCCAGCTCATCATGATTACACTTTTCAATAAACGTCTGTTCCATTTCCACACCTCAAACTTATTTGAATAAACATAAAAACTGCCCTCACTTTTATTATGGTTTCAATATATAGACAAGATACAAGTTTCATTTGTTCCATTGTTTATCTTTTTTCAAGCAGAATAATACTACTAAAAAACAAGTAAAGCATACAATGATAAAATTCTACTCATGAAAATCTGTTTTTTGAATTTAACGTAACACTCCACTTGTCCATTTCAATTTGCTATACTCTTTCTATTTACCATTAGCAATGCCAACTTTTCAGAAATGAAAATTAAGATAAGGTATTAACTTTCTAGAGTCGCAGCAAAAAAGCATTCTCGATTAGAAAGAATGCTTTTTTGAAATTTAATTGTTCTATATTCCCCCAATTTATATCTTTGAGTTAAGCAAACATGTAATAAATGTAGTCAAAAAATTCACCTTATAATTAAGTATTAATTCTGAAATACATGTTTTACTTTTTCACCTGGAACGTTACTTCCTCCTCTTCCTTTTACATCTTCAATCATCATGGTAACAATCATGTCTGGCGCATTTGCATCGAAAGCTGCGAACCATCCCAGTTCTTTTCCGTCTGCTTCTTTAGACTCTTTCAGTTCTGCTGTACCAGTTTTACCAGCAAGCGTAACACCATCAACCTTTGCAATTCTCCCTGCGCCATCAGGGTCATTAATGACTTTGATTAATGCACTCTTTAATATGTCTTGATTCTTTTTAGAAACCACATTTTCTTTCCAATTCCCCGCTACTTTTGCTTCTTTTAAAAGATGTGGCGACGGAATATTCCCTTCATTCACAATCGGTGCATATGTTAATGCTAAATGAAGTGGTGTCATTAATACTTGTCCTTGTCCATAGCCTGTGTCTGCTAGTTGGATATCGTTTCTTATCCCATCTCTTGCAATGATTGAAATAGGAAATTCGTATTCGATTGGTAATTTTTCATGAAAACCGTATTTCTTCAGTTCATTTACATACTGATCTTTTCCTATTTTCAAAGCTTGTTGAGCAAAATAAATATTATCAGAGTACTTCATTGCCTTATCAAAATCAATTGGACTTGCATCCTTCACACGCGTTACATAGTAATTTCCCCAAGATGAATCTTTTGTCCACTTCAATCCTTGAATTTTAAATTCTTCCTTCGGATTTATTGTGTTTGTTTCCAAACCAATTGCACCTGTGATCGTTTTAAATACGGAACCTGGTACAATTGCTTGTGTAAAGCGATTCGTCATTGGTAGTTTCGAGTCGTTACTCCATGCTTCTCGTTGGGCTTTCGATGCTCCTCTAACTATTATATTTGGATTATAAGCAGGGCTACTTACAAGTGCGATTGTTTCACCTGTTTTAGGATTAATCGCTGCACTAGACCCTGCTTCAGTTTTCATCTCATTAAAGATTTTTTCTTGAATTACAGCATCAATTGTTAACGTAACATTTTCTCCTTCTTTTGCTTCTTTTTTTGCTACGTTTTTAATCTCTTTCCCATTCTCATCTTCTATAAATACGCGTCCACCCTTTTCACCACGCAATTTATTTTCTAACACTTTCTCTAAACCAGTCTTACCTACTAAATCATCTGCTTGATAACCTTGTTTTTGAAGTGATTTTAACTCCTCCGCATTCACCTTTCCTATATATCCAGTTAAGTGTGCCGCTACTTCACCTAATGGATACGTACGAATATTTACTGGGCGAGATGAAACTCCTTCTAATTCAATATAATCATTCTGTCTGGTTCCCTCTTTTAAAATACCAATTGGTACAAAGGAGTCTGGTTTTATCCATTTTGCTGTGAGTTTTTGTTCGACCTCTTCTATAGACATATCAAGTAATTGTGCTACTATTTCTTTCGTTTGCACTGCTGTTTCGCCTAGTTTCTCTGGAATAATTCCAACCTCAGTTGCTTTACCATTCGTTGCAAGCCCTTTTCCATTTCGATCATATATTTCTCCGCGTTTTCCTTGCTCTATTTGCATACGTACTTTGTAATCTTTTTTCATACCTGGGAAGATGAAGTCTGGTGTCCAATCTATTTTCCAAGACTCTTTATCTTTCGCAAGTTTTGTTTCATGGATGAATGAAACTGGTCCTACATCCGTATCCATCTTAACTTCAAAAAGAAAAAGCTCTTTATCTTTCGTATTCTCTCCTTTCATTTTAACTTTTAAATTATTAGCTCCAATCCCCTCATAGATTTTTTGATATTTTTCTGTGAATTCTTTTTTAGAAATCGATTTTTTGGCATGATCTGATAAATGATCATACATATTTGCAAACTTTTTATCATTCCATAAATTAATATATTCTTCAAATGCTTGTTTTGGCGGTTCGTTTTTATTACATCCTACCAACATAACTGCGAAACAAATGAAAAACAGCATCCATAATTTTTCCAATTCAATCTTCTCCCTTAATTAAAAATCATTATTCCTTTCTTAATTTATTAAATAAAAAATGTTTCAACGCTTAATAGACATTGTAAGTAATGACATTGTTCCATATTTACAAAAAAATTAATATCTATGTTCATTTTAATACAAAAAAGCAGGCATAAATATATGCCTGCCTTCCGTTCCCAAAATCAATTACACCTAAAGTAATGTGTGGTTAACCAAATCCAGATACTCTTCTACACCCTATTTTTTACTTTTCTAAAATAATTTCTGCTATTTCATTAGCATATTTTTTACAGTCAAATCCATCATAGTTACTTAGTACTACAACAGTCAAATATTCTTTTGGAAACCGCATGAAGTGTGAACGATAACCTGCCCAGCTACCTGAATGTTCCAAGTATCGACGGTTAAAACCTTCTGCAAGCCTTAGCCCAAAAGCATAATCTTCATTGTCAATAATCGTCTCGCCAGTTGGAGAAATTTTCGGACCTATTTCGCTCATTCTTTTAACAAGTTCTTTTCCACCAACGGTGCCTGTAGTTAAATTTTCTCCCCATCTTACAAGATCTTCAACATTTGTATGAACTGCTCCATCACCTGTATGTTCCCAAGGGCTTTCATAGACCATATATGCTCCTTGTTCATTCTTTGAATACCCTTTAGCAATCGATATAGTAGTTGGGTAGCAATCCACAATTGCTGTGTCTTTCATGTATAAAGGATCAAAAATACGTTCTTTTGCAAACTGACGTAGGGACTTGCCACTTACCTTCTCTACCACTAGTGACAATAAAAAATATCCTGTATTGCTATACTCAAATTTTGTGCCAACTGGGAATCTTGCAGTTTGATGATTTTTAAGGTGTTTTAGCGATTCTTCCACAGTTAATATATCAGTAAATTTAATATTTTCTGCTTGAGCCAATTCCATATAATCAACTAGTCCACCAGTGTGATGAATTAAATGTCTCAATGTTACAGGTTCAGCATATGCACCTATAGAAGGGACAAATTTTACAATTGAATCATCTAAACTCAATTTCCTCTCTTGTTCTAAGAGTAATATAGAAAATGCTGTGAATTGTTTAGAAACTGAGGCTATATTAAAAACGGTTTTGGTAGTTATGGGTAGATTTTTCTCTATAGAAGCTAAGCCAACTGCACCTTTATACGTTACTCCGCTATCAAAACTAGCAATATATGCAAAGCCAGGAACTTTTGGTGAAAACTTTTTTAATAATTGTTTAATCAATGTATGCGTCTTTTCATTATATGTATTATTCACCTCAATCACATCCCCTTCCCTTTAAATAATTAGAAATATATTATCCTGTTATCTTTTTCAATTACACATCTTACTTCAACTCAAAACAACATATTTTATATTTGACTACAATCAAGCACCTTCACACTGATTTCTTTAGTTTCTAAATTCTTCTCTTTATAGAGAGCTTTAATTTAGTGAGTACTATTATCCCCGAATTTACGAAATTCCCTCTTTCAATTCTAAAATTACTCATGGCAACTTAATAGATATTTTCTAAATTGGGTCAATAACATTTAAATCAAAGATGTTATTGACCCAAATACCTATTTTACTTTTAGATTTAGAACCGATGTACTAACAAATATGAAAACTATTTACCAGTCCTTTGTAAAGATAGGTTTCAATAAAACATTCATCTACCTTAAACCTTGTTTCAAATTTAGTTATAGTCTACAAATTTTATAGTCTTCGTCTATAGTGTTTTACTTTTTCGATATGAGAATTCAAATAACCTTTTTAAACAACTTTTTTCACAAAAAAGCAGAGGCGTTCCAAATCTTTATTTTTCATTGTAGTTTCAAATGTGGGATTGGGTAGTGATGTCCTGCATCATCTGTAAGTTCCCCATTAACTTCAGCTAACTAGTTCAAGTGAGAGAGTCATGAAAGTAATCCTATATCTTTTGCCTTTTGTACTGCTTCTTCTCGATTTTTAACTCCTAGCTTCTCATAGAGATTGGAGGCGTAATTTCTTACTGTTCCGTTTGACAAGTAAAGTGTCGAAGCTATTGTTTTATAACGGCTTCCTTGTGATAATAGTTTCAAAATCTCTAATTCTCGTTTCGTCAATCCATACTCTATTCCAGCTGATCGTGATTCAAATAATCCTGTTTCTTCATTTTCTTCCCACATCCTATGGAACAAGTCATGAGTAATCATCGTGCCTCCTCGATAGACTAGACGAATTGATTCAGCTAGTTCACGCGCATCTATGGATTTCAGTACATATCCATCCGCACCATTTCGTATGATTTCTTTGGCCCTTTCTGTATTCTGGAAGGTTGACAGAATGAGTACACGAATGTCCGGCCATTTTTTCTTAATCATTTTAGTTGCATGAATCCCATCCAGATTTGGCATCTCTAAATCCATTAATACTACATCTGGTTTTAGTCTCTCGCACAATTCCAAAGCCCGTTCTCCATCTTCAGCCATTCCCACTACTTGTAAATCCTCCAGTCCACCCAAAATTGTATGAAGACTTTCTCGGATAAAAGAATGATCATCGACAATACACAGACGAATTTGTTCGTTAGCCAATTGTACTTGTTTCGGTAAAACACATGAAATTAATGTCCCTTCCCCTTTTTTGGAATAAACAATGACTCTTCCTTGTGACTGACTTACACGCTCTTTCATTGCAGTTAATCCAAAGCCATCCTTCCACTCTTCTACCCCACAGCCATTATCCTGTACATCCAATCTTATCTGTTGTGGTTCAAAATGAAGTGACACAATGATTTCTGTGGAATGCCCATGGCGAACAGCATTTGTTAGTGATTCCTGCAAGCTCCGATATAGTGTCATTTTTGATTGTTTGGAGACTATATACTCTTCCCCTATTATTCGAGTACGTACATTTACTTTTGCATGTTTCTTAAATTCCTCTGTCAATTGTTGTAGTGTGGTAGCTAAGGGAAGCGACTCTTGTGATAAATCTAATTGGTGTAAATACAGTCTTACTTCTTCCATACTGTTACGGGCCAATTGTAATAATGAATCTAGCTGCTGCTCTCCTTCTTTAGACTTTAATTCCATACGCAATGTTTCCATCCCCATAATAATTGAAGTATAGGAATGTCCCATCGTATCGTGTAAGTCTTTTGAGAGCCTATCACGTTCCTCCAGTAATGTAATCCGCTCAACTTGGGATACGTACTGTTCCAATACATGTTTCTGGTTCCGAATTATTTCACTTTGACGGTAATTAATAGCCAGTAAACGAAAGAAAGAGCCCATAGCAAAAGCTAAACTGAGTTGTAGGATGATTACCCATAAATCTGTCACTTCGGAAAATATCGCAATGAGCAACGGGAACAAAATAATTGTGATAGGACCCGACCAGCGGTAAGATTTATGAACGCTATTTGCCGCAATCATAAAAGTGGGCATTAAAAAAGCAAGATACGCTAACGGAAATAATAAAGTTAAATAGAAACAAACTCCGCCAAATAATATTATTTCAGTAAATAAATAATAGCGATAACTGAACATTAAACAAATCCAAGGTACTGAAAATGAAACGACTTCCCAAAGGATTATGATCCAAAGTGGTACTGTCAAATGATCTTGTTGTTGGATAGTCGTTGATATCAATGATAGCCAAACAATAAAGCGTATACAAAGTAAGGCCCAATCATACCAAAACCATAGTTTTAAAGTCTTAAACAAATTATCACTCCTTTATAGCTTTAAACATGAAACGCGTGTACATTCCAATAATTCGAACTAAGTCGTTTCCAATAAGATTATGTATCCAGATGAGAATGAAACCAACAATCATGACAAAAATTGCTGTCTCCCATGAATTCACAGCAATGCCCAATAAGTATATATTAAAATATTGAAAAAGTAAGGGGGTAACGATACATACTATTGGCATTACATACAGTAAAACAGCACATATAAGACTCATTATTCCGACAAAAATTTTCTGCATGAGCCAAAAAATAGCCCTCCAGTTGCTATTATTAAGGATTATATCCCTCATTATAATCCATTTATCTCTCTCCTCTTTTTTTCTTGGTTCGAATAGATCTATCGATATATCTGTATAAACTTTCGTCTGGATACGTTCATACTGAACAAACGTCTGAGTTGTTTGTAGTACCCACGCTAATAAGGGAATACCCAAAAAAATAATCGTCATTACTAATGCAAATGTAATGCTGATCAGATAGAAACAAAAGTAAAAAAAACCGGATACAAAGGTAAATAACAAGAAATAAAAATCTTGCAAAGTTTTTTGAGCTGACGCTTTCATCATTAAAATCTCTCCTCCTCATTCATTGCTAATGTGTTAAAAACTACTTTTTTAATCCTAAGTATTTTTCTGTCACATACGTTAGTGTCAAAATGTCACGGTTTGTATGACATAACCATCAATACAGCCTTATTTACTCAATTTTTGTTGTTCTTTATAAACATGACAGAAGTTTACTATCGACTATGACTCGCCGCTTGTTATACTCTGTTCATACGCTAATTCTTTATGTTAAAGATAAGATTGTGTTCCCAATCTTATCTTTTTTCTTTGCAAATTTTTTGGTACAAAAAAGGAATCCTTATAATAAGGATTCCTAAAAGAAACGACGTACCCTAATCAATTTCTTAATTTAGTTCATCACACGTATAAAGTAAACTTTAATCAGCCCTCACCAATCAGTTTTTTACGGGCAACCCACCTAGCCTAACTTCTTTGTTTTCGATGCATTTTGAGGTTGAGCTCTTATTGTCCGTTAATGTGGGATAAATTCCTTAGTTCCTCATTTTATCTAATTAGGGAGAATTTTATTTTGTTAACTTAATGTTAATGTGCTTCTATCCCACATCGTCTCTAATTTGAAAACATTTATTTCATCTAATAATCCTTTAATAAAATAACCTAACTGACATTTCTAAACAACACTATTGACACTTAACACTATCATCAATACTACACTTCGTTGAGCCACATTATTACAAATTTATTGATGTAGTTGAGATGGACTCACTTTTTGAATTTGAACAAGTATATCAAACGCTTTACCTAATGATATATCAACAGTTTTTGGTATATCAGGCCCTTCGGTAGTTATTCCAGCGAAAATTGGATGTTGTTCGTTTAACCAAGTTTTTGTCACGCCGTTTGCCTTACGTAAATCAATAAAAAATTGATCTTTTTTAACTTGTCCAAAGATGTAGTTATAACTGCTTGAATCATCTGATTTTAATGTTCCATAGGGGCCAAATTCACCATCGCTATTCTTGACATTATATTGCCCTTCATAAACTGACGTTCCAATAGATACGTACCGTTTTCCATAATATTCTGCTAAATGCTGCCCAGCTACTTTAGGATATATAAAAGGCAGCATATTTGTTTTCGAAACGTGTCCATTATGTCCCCATACAATCGTTTTTCCTAAATGTTCTTCAGTCCACTTCGCATTTTCATACATTGCAATATCATGTTTCAAATAAAAATCCGATGGTTTATCAGGAGGTGTCGCTAACATTGTAGTAAACTGTTCAATAATACGAGCATTTTGCTTTATCCATGCAAACTCTTTAGATTTTCCATTTAAATAGCTTTTATTTTCCTCTAATAAAGCACTAATTTGTTTAGCATCTAAAACATACTTTTCTTTTTCTTCTTTCGTAAGGCTTTCAAAAGTATTCATATCCTTTGTTACAGGAATAAGACCTTTTATCTTCTCTTCTACTCTAGGCAACAGTTTTGAATTGTTCGCTTTAATATATTCTATTATATTATTATAAACATTCTCGTTTACTGATTGAATGTCCATCCCGATGATACGTACTTTCGATTTATGTTTTGGATTAGCATTATATTGCCGAATCCAATCAAGTAAAGCTAGCATTTCTTTCGTCTTAAATGTAGGTGATAGATGTTGGCTTGGGTTTCCCTTACCAGTAAGAACATATCGATCAAGTTCCAAGGCCCTATCCCATCCCTCTTCTAAAACTAGATTGGTAAAGCCCTTTTCAGATACTAAATAATTAACAATACGGTGTTTCATCGTAAAAACTTCATGAGCCCCATGCGTAGCTTCACCTAAACCTACAATGGAAGCTGAACCTACCATATCCTTAAGTGGTTTCAAATCATTAAGAGATGCAGTTGAATTAGTTGTTTTTAAAGGCTTTGCATGTGCTTCTAACCATTTCGCTATTTGATTTGTATTGTAGGGAGCTGTAACAGAAACCTCTGTTTTCGAATCTGCATAAGTATTTCCTACAAAATGAGTCATTGTTATAGCAGAAGCAACAATTGCAATAATTATTTTCTTTTTCATAAAACCCTCCTGAAATACTTACTTATTAGTTTTTTGACATGCTCTAAGGATCCCAGTTTAAACTATTAACCCCCCTATTACTGTTAAGATACATTTATTCTAATTCCTAAAACTCACTTTTTATCTGGTTTTCCTTTTTACCTACTTGCTAAATTCAGCAAGTAAAATACTTTTAAATGGATCAGGACTATCAGCTTTAAAACTGTTCAAATTGACGGCCAATGTATGCTTACCTCCAAGTGTGCCACCAGCAAAAGTGGTAAACCCTGGAACAACCCCCCTGTGTCCCCATACCGAGTCACCGTTCGGAAGCTTAGTTTCATAGATTCCAAGACCATATCCGGTTCCCTCTCTATTTGTAGGAACTGTAGTAAGCATTTGTTTTAATTGCTGTTCCTTCAGTAATTTGCCACCTAGTAAGCAAGAGAAGAATTTGTTTAAGTCATCAGCAGTAGAAATGATATCTCCATCCGAGCTACCTGGGTTAATATAAGTAACGTCTTTTAGCTCACTTGCTCCGTCTAGTTGGAAATAGCCACGGGCATGCTTGGTGCCTGGAATCACGCTTGAATTGCCAGGTAGGAATGTATTTGACAAATCAAGCGGTTCAATAATCCGATTTTCAACCTCTTCGGCATAACTGTTGCCAGTTACTTTTTCAATAAGAATCCCCAGTAATACGTATCCTGTATTTGAATAAGACCAACCCTTTCCTGGGGCAAAGTCTGGGGGAAGTGAAATCCCCATTTTGACGAATTCTTCAGCCCTATACGATTTTTTTGTATCCGTAATATCAAAGTCTTTTGAATTTGTATAGTCAGCAATACCACTTGTATGATTCAATATTTGCCGGATCGTAATCTGGTTACCATCATATCCGTTTCCTTGAATAACACCAGGTAACCATTTTTCAATGGAGTCGTCTAGATTCAAACGGTTCTCTCCAGATAATTGAAGTAGAACTGTTGCAATGAACGTTTTCGTCACACTGCCAATGCGAAAGCGAAAATCTGCTTTCATTGGTTTCTTAGTTCTCAGATCCGCTATCCCAGCGGCATAACTCCAAGTTTTACCCCCCTTAGAAATTTGAGCGAGTATTCCCGGGTATCCAAGTTGCAGTTCATCTCGTATTGCTTTCTTAACGGAAGTACGATTGTTTTGCGTACTTGTTTGTAACGAACTAGATACATTTTGCGTAGGTTCTGCTTTTACAATTGATGTTGGTGTTATGTATAACAGGGAACTTCCAGCTATTAAAAGTGATAGACTTGCACATGTAATTTTACTGCTTGTTTTCATAAAGCATTCCTCTCCTCTATTTAAATTGTATTGATGGTTGATAGCAATGTCATATGCTAACCACACAGCTATCAACTCTCCCAATGATAAAAGTCAACACTGAATTTGCAATCATCTATGCACCAATTATTTCTACAAACAACTTTCTGACCTAATAAATGATTAATTCCTCTTTTTCAGATGTATGTTAACCTCTGTAATTTCTTCTTTTCTTCCATAGAGTTTTGTTAATGAATTTGTTTTTATATAAATATATAGTATCTATTCCCCCTCTCGTTCTTCTCTACATTTTGATCATACACAATGAAAATCTCTTTTCTCTTACTCCTTTCTTACAAATTCCTTACGCTCAAAACCACTTCTATAATTCGGTGGTTTTTATTTTAAGAAAAACTCAGTTCTATTAACTTGATAGGCTAGGGTACTGCCACATGTCCATCAAATTAGGAACCTGCTTTACCCCAAATGTAAAAAAACGTTATCCTTTCCTATGATTCTAGAGAAAGAATAACGTTTTTCATGTTACGGAGGATTTTGTTTTATTAGCTTAACAGCATTTACTACCTTAATTTTAAAAAAACTTTAAAATTAAGGTATTTTTTGAACCAGAAAAGGATATTTTCAACTATAAAAACTATGACAAAATTTATCTATTTTTCCTTTTTGCCTACTTGCTAAATTCAGCAAGTAAAATATTTTTAAAAGGATTAGAATGACTAGTTTTATGGCCATTCAAATTGATGGCCAATGTATGCTTGCCTCCAAGTGTGCCTCCAGCAAAAGTAGAAAACC